>NZ_JBEXMT010000004.1:340649-374263 GCF_040610675.1 Nonomuraea sp. NPDC003804 | reverse complement strand
GAAGTCCTCAAGACGGCCTCGAACATCAGCCAGCTCATCCGGAGTCACACAAAGATCATCTCACACAAGATCCCGAACTAACAAAGTACTACTAGGAGGCGCGACCGACACTTCCGCCGGCCGCCAGCGCCCTGAACGCGGCGACTCGTCCCGGGGCGACACGGTGTGCCAGGGGTCCGGGTGACGCGCGGGTGCCGCCGGAGCCACGGGCTCGCCCGGCACCCGCGCGCCCTCGGCCGTCCGCGCCGGCGGCTCAGTGGCGCTTCGGGCGCAGTCTGTCCAGGAACCTCCTCGCCTTCGCCTGGTTGTGCGGGTCGCTGGCCATGCGCTTGGCCTTGTCGATCGTTTGCTTGCCTTCCGGGCTGCGCAGATACGCGCGCACCTTGTCCATGAGGCTCGACATACGCGTCCTCTACCCAGTACGCGCGCACCTGCGCATGCCGGCGGCTGCGTAGAGTGTCCCGGCGATGGGGAAGACGACGTGGAAGACGACGTGGAAGACGGCGTGGAAGACGACATGAGAACGACGACCGTGCGACGTGACGGCGTGCGACTGGTCTGCCGCGACAGCGGCGGCCCGGGGCCCGCCGTCCTGCTCCTGCACGGCCTGGCCGGACAGTCCCGCGAGTGGGAGGCGCTCGGCGCGCACCTCGGCGGCCGTTACCGGCTGCTGGCGCTCGACCAGCGCGGCCACGGGGGCAGCGAACCCCGCCCGGGCGACACCTCCAGGGCCGCCTTCGTCGCCGACGCGGTCGCCGTCATCGGGGAGCTCGCCGCCGGGCCGGTGATCCTGGCCGGGCAGTCGCTGGGCGGCGTCACCGCGATCCAGGCCGCCGCCGCGCGTCCCGACCTGGTGCGGGCGCTGCTGCTGGTGGAGGCGGGCGCGGCGGCGGGTGACGACGAGACGCCCGCGGAGATCGACGGCTGGCTGGGCTCCTGGCCGGTTCCCTTCGCCGCCCATGAGGACGCGGTGCGGTTCTTCGGCGGCGGGCCGGTCGGCGAGGGCTGGGCCTCCGGGCTGGTCGCCGGGGTCGACGGCCTGCGCCCGACATTCGAGCGCGAGGTCGTCGTCGACGTCATCGCCGCGCACGCCCGCCGCTCGAACTGGGACGACTGGGCGGGCATCGCCTGCCCGACGACCGTCGTCCTCGGCGAGCGGGGCGTCCTGCCGGCGGAGGAGGTGGCCGAGATGCGGCGGCTGCGGCCCGACGCCCGGTTCGTCACCGTGCCCGGCGCGGGACACGACCTCCACCTGGAGCGCCCCGCCGCGGTGGCCGCCGAGCTCGACCGCCTGCTCGCCCCGGCGCCGCCCAGCTGACGAACGGCGTCCATTGCCGACGGTGTCACGGCGTCCGCCTCACCGGGGGCGCCACGCGACCTCGGCGGCCCGGCGGTGCCGGACGACGCCCCGAGCGGCATGGCCGCACCCGCTCACCGCTGGTTCCGCAGCGGGACGTCGCGGATGATCAGCCAGCTGAGGCCGAGGCCGACGGCGAACGTGCCCAGCCCCGCGGCCAGCGCCAGCGGCACCGACTGCGGGAGGTCGAAGCCGAGCCGGTCGGTGATGAACGGCAGCGGCATCCTGTCGCCGATCGCGCTCTGCGCCACCAGGACCATGAGGATGCCGACCGGTACGGCCAGCAGCCCGCCGCCCTGCCACCGGTAGAAGGCGGCCGCGCAGAACGCGCCGGTCACCAGCCAGGCCAGGAACATCACCGTGTACTCGAGGAAGATCAGCGGGACCTGCGTGGGCGCGGTGAACAGGTGGGCCTGGCCGAGCGCCCACGTCCATCCCGTCACGCCGTACAGCAGCGACTCCAGCAGGAAGCTGATCACCAGCAGGGCCGCCAGGAACGGCGCGAACAGCGCGATGGTGACCGCCGCCTGGAAGCCGAACTGGCGGCGGCTCTGCCCGTGGGCGATGTAGAGCGGCAGGAACTCGTTGACCAGGGCGACCCCGGCGAAGAGCGCGTACCAGCGGGTCAGCTGGACGGCCTTCTCCCACACGCTCTCGTCCAGGTTGCCCCAGATGGCGATGCCGACGGTGATCAGCGTGATGAGCACGAGGTAGGCCAGCCACGTGAAGGAGGCGAACCAGATGTTGGCGCCGAGGAGGCGACTGGGGAATCTCATGAGGCCGGGCCTCCGGTCAGGTGGATGAACAGCTCCTGCATCGCGATGGGGCCGGTCTCCAGGCCGGCGCGGCGGGCCTCGGCGTGGTCGAGCCTGCCGTACACCATGGCGGAGCTGGTGGGGCCGAGCCGCTTGACGCCGAGCACGGTCAGCTCCTTGGTGAACTCCTCGACCTGGGCCGTCGGGCCGGTGACGGAGGTGCCCATGGACAGCAGGTCGTCGGCGGGGGAGTGGACGACGAGGCGGCCCTTGTCGATGATGACGACCTCCTCGAACAGGGCGCTGACCTCCTCGATGAGGTGGGTGGAGAGGATCAGCGTGCGGGGGTGGGCCATGAAGTCGGCCAGCAGCGCGTCGTAGAAGGCCTGCCGGCTGGGGGCGTCCATGCCGAGGTACGACTCGTCGAACATGGTCAGCGGGGCCCGCGAGGCCAGGCCCACGACCACGCCGACGGCCGAGCGCTGGCCCTTGGACATGGTTTTGACGTTCTTCTTGGGGTCGAGCTCGAACAGGTCGATGAGCTCCTTCGCGTAGGCGGCGTCCCATCGGGGGCGCAGGTGCTCGGCGAAGTAGAGCGCGTCCTCCACGGTGCCCAGGTCGATCGTCTCGCCGGCGTCGCGGATCAGCGAGATGTCCCTGGTGATCGCCGTGTTCTCGAAGATCGGGCGGCCGTCGGCCAGCACGCCGCCGCCGCTCGGCTTGCGGAAGCCCGCCAGGACCGACAGCAGGCTGGTCTTGCCCGCGCCGTTGCGGCCGAGCAGGCCGTAGATCTTGCCCGGCTCGAGCGTGAGCGACAGGCCCTCGACGGCGTGGACGTCCCCGTAGCTCACGCGCAGGTCGTCGATGTCGATCCTCATCGGCTGTTCCTGATGCGGTCGATCACGTCGTCGAGCGGGATGCCGATGGCCTTGGCCTCGGCCACCATCGGGTCGACCACCTCGGTGAAGAAGCCCTCCCTGCGCTCCGCGCGGAGCGTGTCCCGGGCGGCAGGGCTGACGAACATGCCGATACCTCGTTTCTTGTAGAGGACGCCTTCGTCGACCAGTTGCTGGAACGCCTTCTGCGCCGTCGCGGGGTTGATGCGGTAGAAGGCGGCGTACTGGTTGGTCGACATGACCTGCTCGTCTCCCTTCAGTGCCCCGCTCATGACCTCGGCCTTGATGCGGTCCGCGATCTGCCGGTAGATGGGGCTCCGGTCGTCGAACATGGTTGCTCGCTTCTGTGGTTCATTACTCTTGTAATGAACCATAGAAGCCGTGCGGAAACGCGTCAACTCCCCGGGATCGGTTCAGCCGAGCAGGTCGGCCAGGTCGGCGCGGTCGCTCACACCGGTCTTCTCGTAGACGGCGTAGAGGGTGTTGGCGACGGTCCTGATGGAGACCACGAGCCTGGTCGCGATCTCCCTGTTGGTCAGGCCCTGGGCGGCCAGCAGGGCGATCTCACGCTGGCGAGGGGTGAGCGCGGGCACGTCCAGGTCGAGCAGCGCGGGAGTGCGGACGCCCTGGCAGCGGCGCGACAGCGCCCACGCCCTGGTCTCCGCGGCCCTGGCCGCACGGGTCAGCCCGTCGTCGCGGTAGCGGCGGGCCGCGTGAGCCGCCGCCTCCGCGGCGTGCACGGTCAGGCCGAGACCCTCGAAACCGATCGAGACGGCGTCGAATTCCGGGCCCGTGCGGGCGGCGGCGTGCCGGGCGAAGAGCGCGACCAGCGGGCCCTCACCGGTCAGGCGGTCGGCGACCAGCGCGGGGTGGCCGAGCCGTACGACGTCGTGCAGGACGAACGGCACCTGGACGGGCAGCGCCCGCTCGGCCGCGGCCAGCGCGGTCGCGACGGCGCCCGGCACGTCGCCGCGCGCCGCCCGCGTCCACACCTTCGCCTGCTGGAGCGGGACCACGACGGGCGGGCCGACCGGCAGCCAGGTCCGCTCGGCGCGCGCGATCGCCTCCTCCGCCGCGCCGACCTCGCCGAGCAGCGCGTGGGCATGGGCCAGCTCGCCCAGGCACAGGCCCGCCCACACGCTGCGCTCGGGCAGATGGGCGACCGTCTCCCTGCACCAGGCCAGCGCGTCGGCCACCCGGCCGCGCAGCCTGAGCGCCCGCGCCGTGCGGCTGCCGAAGACGATGGTCGTCCTGGCCCACATGCCGAGCTCGCCGTCCAGGCCGCGCCCCCGCTCGGCATGACGTTCGGCCGCCGCCAGATCGCCCAGATAGAGCGCGGCGTCCGTGGCGGCCTCCAGCAGCGCGGCCATGAGACTCGGCAATGTGTCCGGCACCAGGTCGAGCGTGCGGGCGACCAGCCGCAGGGACTCAGCCGCCCTGCCCTCCGCGGCCAGGATGCCGGCCTCGGTCGTGCCGGACGCCCGTACGCTGCGCGGATGCGTGGTCGGGCCCATGTCGGAAGCCGCGCGCAGCGACGCCCTCGCGCCCTCCAGATCGCCGGCGAAGACCTCCACCGAGGCCCTGGTGACTCGCGCCCCCTGCCGCGAGTCGAGATCGGCGGCCGATTCCTCGGCCACCGTCATCAGCTCCAGCGCCTCCTCGAGCCTGCCCAGCCCCCAGAACAGGTTGAAGGCCCGGTAGGACGCCCACTCCACGCGCGTGTGCCCGTCCATCGGCAGCCGGCCGGCGGCGGCGAACACCTCCTCCGACTCCGCGTAGCGGTCGACGTAGAACAGGATGCTGCCCAGCGCGAGCCTGGCCGGGACACCGTCGCCGGCCGCGCGGGCCAGGCGCTCGGCCAGCACGAGGTCGCGCACCGTCCGGGCCAGGTCGCAGGCGGCGAGCAGCAGCTCGGGATCGCTGTCGGCGCCGCTGTCCAGCCGCCAGACGGCCACCCGCAGCGCGTCCTCGCGGCGGCGCAGGCCTGCCTCCGCCACGGCGTCGGCCAGTTTGCGCTGGAGCTTGCGGGCCCGCAGGGTGCCGCAGCCGCGCCTGATGACCTCGCCGTAGAGCGGGTGGCCGAGCCGTACCTGCAGGCGGCGGCCCTCCACGTCGACGGTGACCAGCCGGCGGTCCTCCAGGCGCTCGACCGCGGCGGCGGTCGCCAGCGCGCCCAGCAGGTCGGCGCCGAGCGGCTCGCCGTACGCCAGGAGCTCCAGGACCTCGCGCTCGTCGGGCGTCAGCTCGCCGATGCGGCCCGCGATCGTCTCGCGCAACGACGGGGTGATCGCCAGTGGCCCGCGCCACCGCCACACGCCCGCGCGCTCGGCCAGCATCCCGGCCAGCACCAGCTCCCGCAGATACAGGGCGTTGCCGCGGCTGGCCTCCCACAGCCGCGTCACCGTGCCCGGCTCCACCCGGCCGCCCAGCGCCTGTTCGAGCAGCCGCCTGGTCTCCTCCACCGTCAGCGGCGCCAGCTCCATGCGCGGCAGCAGGCCGTCCTTCCACAACGCCCGCACGGCGTCCGGCGCCGGCGTCTGCGTGCGTAAGGTCGCGATCACCCGGGTACGGCCGCGCACCACCAGATGGTGGACGAGCGCGGCGGAGGCCGCGTCGAGCACGTGCGCGTCGTCCACCACCAGGACGGGCGCCCGCACGGCGTCGGCCGCCCAGCCCAGCGGGTTGCCCGCGGGCGGCGTGGAGGGCAGCAGCGGGCCGAAGGCGCCCAGCGGCAGCTCCGCGGCGGCGGCCGTGGCCCGCACCCAGGCCACGCCGTCGAGATCGCGTACGGCGTGCGCCACCAGACTGCTCTTGCCCACCCCGGGCGCGCCCACGACGACCAGGCCGCCAGTGGCGGACCTGATCTCCTCCAGCTCAGCCGTCCGGCCCGCGAAGGGCCACCCGCGTGCCACCCTGGAAGGCTATTTGAGTAGCCCGTACTCATGCGAGGGCATTCCCGGGAGAGCAGGCTGTGGCCATGGACTTGAGGGACCTGGTACGGCGCAGCCTCGGCGACCCGTCGGCCGAGATCGCCGAGCAGCGCAGCGAGGACGTGCCCGCGCACGGGTCCGGCGCGCTGTCCACCATCTCGCTGCGCAGGCTTCACGGCACCACGACGGCGGGCCTGCCCTGGTCGTTCGTCGTCAAGTCGATCGAGTCGCCGCGGCGCCGTCCGGGCATGGAGGAGCTGGCGGCGCACTTCCCGTGGCGGGTCGACCTCGACACCTACCTGGCGGGCTTCGCGCTGCCGGACGGCCTGCGCCTGCCGCGTCTGCACCACGTGGAGGACCTGGGCGGCGACCGCTACGTGATGTGGCTGGAGGACATCAGGACCGCCGACGCGCCCTGGGACCTCGACAGGTACCGGTCCGCCGCCCGGCTCCTGGGCGAGCTGGCCGCCATGCATCCGGCTGCCGGGCCCAACGAGGGCCTGCGCCACTACCTCGGCGGGCCGGTCGAGCACGTGTTCCTGCCCGCGCTGCGCGATCCGGACCTGTGGCGGCACCCGCTCGTCGCCGCCTACGCCGACCCGCTGCTGCGCTCCGACCTGCTGGCACTCGCCGCCAGGATCGAGCCGCTGGTCGCGGCGGTCGCCGAGCTGCCGCACACGCTCTCGCACGGGGACGCCTCCCCCGGCAACCTGCTCGTGCCCGCCGACGGCTCGGCGCGCTTCGTGGCCATCGACTGGAGCTGGCCGTACGCCACCTGCGCGGGCTTCGACCTGTGCCAGCTCCTGGTCGGCCGGGCACACTCGGGCGAGCTGACGCCGGCCGAGCTGCCCGCCGTCCACGAGGCGATCGAGGCGGCCTACGTCGAGGGGTCCGGCTTCTCCGCCGACGACGTCGCCTACGGCTACGCCGCCACGCTCGTGCTGGTCGCCGCGTGGACGACCCTGCCGCTCGATCGCCTGGCCGACGAGCCGACACCCGAGGTGCACGAGCTGTTCCGGCGGCGGGCGGGGCTGGCCAGGTTCGTCGCCGACCTCGGTCGCGGGCTCTGACGTGCGCGGACGCACGGGTATGCGCAGTCGCCGAACCGGGGTTCCGGTTCGGTGATATACAGGTGCCCTCTCTAGGGGAGTTAACGGGGGAAAAGGGGCACCGTGGTCGAGTTGAGACCGCTCATTCCCGGGGATCCTGCGGCTGTCGGGGGACACCGCATCCTCGGCAGGTTAGGCGAGGGCGGACAAGGCATCGTCTATCTCGGCGAGGCGCCGGACGGGCAGCGCGTCGCCGTGAAGGTCCTGCAGGCCTACCTGATCGCCAACGCGGAGGCGCGCGAGCGTTTCGTCCGCGAGGTACGGATCGCCACCAGCGTGGCCAGGTTCTGCACCGCCCAGATCCTGGAGACCGGCCTGGTCGGCGACAGCCCCTACATCGTCAGCGAGTACGTCTCCGGCCCCTCGCTCGAGGAGTCCGTACGGGAGACGGGCGCCCGCACGGGAGCCGCGCTCGAACGGCTGGCGCTCAACACCGCGATGGCGCTGGCGGCCATCCACCGGGCGGGCGTGCTGCACCGCGACTTCAAGCCCGCCAACATCCTGCTGGGGCCCGACGGTCCCGTGGTGATCGACTTCGGCATCGCCAGGGCGCTGGACAGCGAGCTGTCCGGGATGACGCACCAGGGGCAGGTCTTCGGCACGCCCAGGTACATGGCGCCCGAGCAGTTCGCCGAGACGCCGGTCGGCCCGGCCGCGGACGTGTTCGCGTGGGCGATGACGATGGTGTTCGCGGCCAACGGGCGGCCGGCGTTCGTCACCGAGACCCTGCCGGGGCTGCTGCACTCGATCATGTACGAGGAGCCCGACCTCGGGGTGCTCGCCGGAGCGTTGCGGGATCTGGTGTCGCTCTGCCTGGTCAAGGACCCGGTGCGGCGGCCGACCGCCGAACAGCTCGTGGCCCATCTGAGCGGGGCCCGCACCCCGGTGCCGCCCCAGCCCGTCTCTCCGGCGTCACCCCAGCCCGCCCCGCCCGCCCAGCCCGTCCAGCCCGTTGGCGCGCCGCCGCCAGTCCCGCCCGTCGCCGCGCCGCCGCCCCACCATCCCGCGCCCGTCGCGCCTCACCATCCGGTGCCGGTCGCGCCTCCCCATCCGGCGCAGGTCGCGCCGCCGGGGCCGCAGCCGACTCACCCGGGCACCCCGCCCGCCGCCCCGGCAGCCCAGCAGCCGCCCCTCCACGGACCGCACGGGACGACGCTCCCCCCGCAGCCGCCGCTCGCGGGACTTCCCGGGACGACGATCCCGCCGCAGCCGCCGCCCGCCGCGCTCACGGGGACGACGGTCCCGCCCTCCGGGCCTGCGGTTCCGCCCTCCGGGCTTACGGTTCCGCCCCTCGGGCCCACGGTTCCGGCCGCCGGGCCCGTGGGGGCGACCGTCCCGCCGCAGGCGACCATCACCGGGGTGCCGGGGGCCATGGTTCAGCCGCCCCCTCCCGGCGCCGCGGGGCAGGGAAGCTCGCGGCCGGCGGGCAGGCGGCGGCTGATCGCCGTGCTGGCGGCCGCCGCCGTCATCGTGCTCGGCGGCGCGACGACCGCCGTCCTGCTCACCAGGGACGGCGCCACGGCGCAGGGCACGGCCCGAGCGCAGGCCCGCGATCCCCAGCCGAGCACGCTGCCCGTGGCCGTCCCCTCCACCGGCACCTGGTCCACGCCGCTGCCCAGCCGTACGCCGAAGACGAAAAGGAAGAAGACGCCCAGCCCCTCCCCGAGCCCGACCGCCGTCCCGAGCCCGGTCAGGAAGCTTCGCCTCACCAACCGCAACCTTCTGGCGAACGCCGGGTTCAACGACGCCGACCTGGCGCCCTGGTACCCCAGGGGCACCGTCAAGCAGGTCACCAGCGACCAGCACAGCGGCTGGGGCGCGGTCTGGCTGGCCGCCACCCCCGGCATGGACGCCGCCGCCGAGCAGGTGCTGACCAACCTGCGCCCCAACACCAGGTACACCCTGAGCGGATGGGTGCGCTCCGACGGCAGGCGGACCATGCTGGGCGTCAAGACCGCCGACCCCCACCGGGGCGGGTGGAGGGTGCACCGCGGAAAGAAGTACGCCTACTACTCGATGACCTTCACCACCGGCAAGGGCATGACCAAGGCGACGATCTTCTGCTGGCGGAAGGAGGCGGGCCAGGGCTACTGCGACGACCTCAGCCTGCGCGCCTGGAGATGAGCCCTTCGAGCAGGCCCTTGACCGCCGTGGCCGGGTAGGCGTCCCCGTCGAAGGGGCCGAGCAGGACGGGACCGTCGTCGGCGCTGTCGGGCAGCCGGCCGTGGCTGCCCCGCACGGGCGACGGGTCCAGCGGTACCACCGGCATCGTGTAGCGCAGGCCGAGCCTCTTGCGGGCCAGCGCCAGGCCCGCGCGCACCTTGACGAACGGATCGGCGGGATCCATGAACAGCTCGGCCGGGTCGTAGCCGGGCTTGCGGTGGATCTCGACCAGCCGGGCGAAGTCGGGGGCGCGGGCGTCGTCCAGCCAGTAGTAATAGGTGAACCACGCGTCGGGCTCGGCGACCGCGACGAGCTCGCCCGAGCGCTCGTGGTCGAGACCGTGGACGGCCTTGCCCGTCTCGTCCAGCACCTCGTCCACGCCGGGCAGCTCGGACACCACCGACCGCACCCTCGGCAGGTCGGCGGGGTCGCGCACGTAGACGTGGGCCAGCTGGTGGTCGGCGACGGCGAAGGCCCGCGAGGTCCACGGGTCGAGGTACTCCATGCCGGCCTGCGTGTACACCTCCAGCAGCCCGGCCGCGCGCAGCGCCCTGTTGACGTCGACGGGCCTGGAGGCGGGCGTGATGCCGTACTCCGACAGCACGACGAACGTGGCGTCCTCGGCCAGCAGGGGCGCGAGCGCGGTCTCGACGGCCTGGGCCGCGGCGACCGCCTGCGGACCGTCGGGGCCGTACCGTTGCAGGTCGTAGTCGAGGTGCGGGATGTAGACGAGCATCAGGTCGGGCCGGTGGGCGCGCAGGATGTGGACGGACGCGCCGACGATCCACTCGGTCGAGGCGATGCCCGCGCCCGGCCCCCAGTAGCTGAAGAGGGGGAACGGCGGCAGCTCGTCGTGCAGGGAGGGCGGTCGCGTGTAGCAGTCCGGCGACTTGCGCCCGTCGGCGTGGTAGATCGGGCGCGGGGTGACGAGCAGGTCGGCGGCCGCGCCCATGGCGTACCACCAGCAGACGTTGGCGGTGCGCAGGCCGGGGACCGAGTCCCACAGCTGGCCGCCCTGGATGAGCGCGTTGTGCTGCCGCCACAGGAAGACCTCGCCCAGGTCCCTGAAGTACCAGCCGTTGCCGACGATCCCGTGCCGGCGCGGTGGCGCGCCGGTCAGCAGGGTGGCCTGCATCGAGCAGGTCACGGCAGGCAGGATCGGGCGCAGCGCCGCCGCCGCGCCGACCTTGGACACTCCGGGCATGTGCGCGAGCAGGCGCGGGGTCAGCCCCACCACGTTGATCACCACGATCGGCGGCATCACAGCTCCTTCAGTCCGAGGGCGGCCAGCTCGTGCCGCATCCAGGTGAGCTCGGCGGCGATGCCGCCGAGCACGTCCTGGTCGGGCAGCACCGTCCAGGTGTAGGTCTCGACCTCGATGTGCCTGGTGAGCGGCGCGGCCAGCACGGCGCGCAGCAGCTCGCCGAGGTACCCGGCGGTGGTGGTCAGCGGCGGCGGAGGGTCGGCGTGCAGGGGCATGTGGAAATGGGTCCGCCACCTCTCCCCGTACGGCAGGCGCGCCAGCGCCTCGTCCAGGTCGTCGGCGTAGCCGGAGGCGCACCTGGTCTGGTGCAGGAAGCGCGCCTCGTGGAACCTCTCGAGCGCCCGCTGCGCCCCCGGCGGCGTCTCCAGCGCGCACGACGCCTGCAGCTTCACGATCGGCAGGTCGCCGAAGTCGAGCCCCTCGAAGCCGACGGCGAGGTGGCAGGCGTCCAGGCAGACGCCGAGGAGGTCGTCGCGCGGCAGCAGCTTCGCGGCCTGGGCGGTGGTCTCGATGACGCAGCCGGGTTCGGGCTCGAAGCCGACCCTGATGGTCTTGCCGGTCCGCTCGCCGACCTCGCGCAGCCCCTCGACCAGGCTGCCCAGCAGGGCGGTCGGCGCGCCCCTGGTGCGCCAGGCCAGCGGCAGGGTCGAGATCGAGCCCTCGGCCACGTCGTCCGGGAGCAGGGCGGCGAGGATCGCGGCCAGGTCGAGGGTGTAGGACAGCCGCGCGGGCGAGGACCAGTCGGGGGAGTAGACGCGGTGTTTCACCACCTCCCGCTGGAAGCCGCCGTAGGGGAAGCCGTTCAGCGTGACGACCTCCAGGCCGTTGTCGTCGAGCGCGGCGCGCAGCCGTACCAGCTCCCGGCGGTCGGCCAGCAGCGCGCGGGCGGCTCCGGCGGGCAGCCACAGCCCCACGCCGAGCAGCGGCACGCCGAGCAGCGCGCGGACGCGGGCGCAGGAGCCGGACAGCTGGGCGTGGATGCCCGGCAGGTCCTCGGCGGGGTGGACGTTGGTGCAGTAGGCCAGGTGCACGACCGGACCGCCGGGGTGCAGCAGGCGCATCAGCCACCCCGCCTGATCGTGTTGCCCGCGTAGTCGTCGCCCGGCACGGGCGCGGCGGGATCGACGCCGTAGAAGGCGGACGGGTTGCGCCACAGCACCCTGTCGACGTCGTCCTCGGTGAAACCGGCGGCGAGCATCGCCTCGCCGACGGCCCTGGTGCGCAACGGATCGCTGCGGCCCCAGTCGGCGGCCGAGTTCACCAGCATCCGCTCGGTGCCGTACTCCTGGAGGATCGCCACCATCCGGCCAGGGTCCATCTTGGTGTCGGGGTAGATCGAGAAGCCCATCCAGCAGCCGGAGTCGGCGACCATGCCCACCGTCACCTCGTTGAGGTGGTCGACCAGCACGCGCCCGGGCGGCAGGCCCTTGACGACGTCCAGCGTGCGCCGGGTGCCGGCGGCCTTGTCCCGGTGCGGGGTGTGCACCAGGACGGGCAGGTCGTGCTCGGCGGCCATGGCGAGCTGCGCCTCGAACGCCCTGTCCTCCGCCGGCGTCATCGAGTCGTAGCCGATCTCGCCGACCGCCACGACCGACTCCTTCAGCAGGTAGCGGGGCAGCTCGCCGAGCACGCCCACGCAGCGCGGGTCGTTGGCCTCCTTGGGGTTGAGCGCCAGCGCGCACAGGTGGCGGATGCCGTGCTGCGCCGCCCGGTACGGCTCCCAGCCCAGCAGCGCGTCGAAGTAGTCGAGGAAGCTGCCCACGTTGGTGCGCGGCTGCCCCAGCCAGAAGGCCGGTTCGACGACGGCGCGCACCCCCGCCCCGTGCATCCGCTCGTAGTCGTCGGTGGTCCTGGAGGTCATGTGGACGTGGGGGTCGAAGATGCGCATCAGATCCTCTCCAGCACGTCGGGGGGCACGGTCCTGCCGGCCGCCCTCCGTTCGTCGGCGTAGGCGGCCAGCATCCTGGCCAGCTCGGGGTCGAAGCGTTCGTCGAGGCCGGCGACCCGCTCGAGCGGGATCGCCATGAACACGCACTTCAGCACGCCCTGGCGGTAGGCGTGGTCGTCGAGGACCCGCGCGCCGTACGGGCCGAGGGCCGCGGCGACGAGCCTGGCGTCGTTGGTGCGCAGCGCGTCCTCCACCAGCGGCAGCGCCGCGTCGCCGAGGTCGAGCCGGTCCAGCGCGTCCAGAACGGCCAGGCGCTCGCCGGCGTCGCCGTTGCGGTACAGGGCGGCGACCGTCGCGGCGTCGACGTGGCCGAGCAGGGCGGCTCTGGCGGAGGGGCCGCCCCTGCGCGCCGCCACCGGGAACAGGCGGTGCGCGGTCTGCTGGTCGGCCTTCACCTGCGCCACGGCCTCAGCCGTCCAGTCGTCCATGTGCCCTCCTCAGGAAGTCGATCGACCGGCGGGCGACCTCGGGGGCGGCGTGGCCGTGCCTGGCCAGCTCGACCGCCACCTGGCCGCGGTAACCCGCGAGCGCGGCGATGACGGGCGGGAAACCGATCTCGCCCGCCCCGAACTCCAGGTGCTCGTGGACGCCCCTGCGCATGTCCTCGATCTGCACGTGCGCCAGGTACGGCAGCGCCCGCCGGACGCAGTCCGGCACGTCCTGCGGTTCCAGGCACCTGCAGTGCCCGATGTCCAGCGTGAGCCCGAAACGGGGATGGCCGCCGAGCAGGTCCCGCAGCCGTTCGTAGCCCGCCAGGTCGGCGACCAGCATCCCGGGCTCCGGCTCGAAGGCGAGTGTGACGCCCAGCTCGTCGGCGTCGCCGAGCAGCCGCTCGCACCATCCGGCCAGCCTGGCCCACGCCTCCTGCTCGCCGACGCCGTCCGGCAGGGCCCCGCTCCACAGGTGCACCACGGGCGCGCCGAGGTCCACGGCGATCCGCATGGCCCTGCGCAGGTAGTCGGCCCTGCGCCGGTCCCCCTCGCCGAGCAGCGTCGGGTGGTGCTTGCGCCACGGGTCGAGGGTGTAGCGGCCACCCGTCTCCACGACCGCGGTCATGCCGAGCTCGCCGAGCAGCTTGGCGGTCGCCGCCACGTCACGGGCGAGGCCGGGGGCGTAGGGGTCGAGGTGGCCGTGGTCGAGGGTGATCGCGGCCCCGGTGTAGCCGAGGTCGGCCAGGACGGCCAGCGCCTCGGGCAGCCGGTGGTCGCGGAAGCCGTTGGTGCAGTAGGACCAGTTCACGAGGTGGCCACCAGCCTCGACAGCCGGCCGCCGAAGGGCGCGGCGGCCAGCAGCGCCGCGGACTGGACGGGACGGCCGTGGCCGGCGACGGCGGCGGCCTGCAGGGGGATGAGCGCCACGATGCTCAGCCGGACGGCCTGCCGTACCCGGGCGGGATCGGGGTCGGCGCGCAGGCCGGCCAGGGCTCGCCCGGCGGTGGTGACGTAGCCGGCCAGCGGCGCGCCGGGGCAGGTCCAGGCGACGAGCGCGGCGGCGGTGGCGCAGGCGGCCACCGCGCCCCCGACGGTCGCGCCGGTGGCGCCCCTGGTCTCGGCGCGGCCGAGGACGCTGATGCCGTAGGTGTGCGCGCCGATGGCCAGCGCGGTGGGAACGGCCCGCGCCGCGCCGCCCGCGCCGAGCATGACGTCGAGCGCCCGGCACGCGGCCATGGCGGCGGGACCGGCCGGCGTGCGCTTGAGCGCCAGGTCGTAGGCCCACACCGCGCCCGCGAGCAGGCCGGCGAGCCCGAGCCCTCGCCTGCCGCCCGCGACGAAGGCGGTGAGCAGGCCCGCGCCCGTGCAGCCCACCGCCGTGGCGAGCGCCGTGGCGGGGCTGATCCGGCCGGACGGGACGGGGCGTTCGGGCCGGTCGACGGCGTCCTGGTGACGGTCCGACCAGTCGTTGAGCGCCATGCCGGCCCAGTACAGCAACGTGGAGGCCACCGCCGTCCCCGGGCGGGCGGGCGAGCCCGCGGCGGCGGCGCCGGCCATCGTGTCGCCCGGCACCGACAGCGCGGCGGGTGCCCTGACCAGTTCGAGCAGCGCTCTCATGCGAGCGACTCCGCGAAGGCCCGCAGCATGGCGTCCTGGGCGGGCAGGGCGTGCTCGGCGGCGCCGAGGGGGTCCTTGAAGAAGTAGCCGAGCTCGGCGAGCCCGCCCCTCCGGCCCCGCTCGTGGGCGCGGGCCACCAGCCTGGCCAGGTCCAGCACCAGGGGCGCGGCCAGCGCCGAGTCGCAGCCCTGCCAGGTGAACTGCATGGTCATCCGCACGCCCATGAACCCCTCGAAGGTGACGTGGTCCCACGCGGTCTTCCACTCGCCGAGGTCGGCCACGTAGTCGATGTGCGTGTGCCCCTCGACCCGGCCGCCGAGGATGCCCTCGACCACCCTGTCCTTCGAGGTCTGCTTGCTCGCCCTCGCCGCGGGGTCGGCCAGGGTGGCGCCGTCGCCGCCGCCGAGCAGGTTCAGGCCCGACCAGGAGCGCACGGCCAGCCCCCGCCCCTCGAACATCGGCGCGAGCGCGCTCTTCACCAGCGTCTCGCCCGTCTTGCCGTCGCGTCCCGCGTACGGCAGGCCCTCGGCCGCCGCCAGTTGCGCCAGCGCGGGAAGCGTGGGCCCCGTCGACGGGGTGAACGCCACGTAGCCGCACCCGGCGTGGAAGGCCGCGTAGGCGTACAGCGAGCTGGCCGGCAGGACCGACGCCCCGGTGGCCAGCGCCGCCTCCAGCGCTTCGAGATCGGCGAACTCGGGCCGCCACGGCACGGGCGGCTCGGTGGAGGACAGGTCCACCACCACGACGCGCGCCAGACCCTTGCGCTCGCGGAAGGCGGTGATGTCGCGGGCCAGCCGGGCGGCGGCGTCGGCCTGGTCGCCTTCGTGCGCGTGGCCTGGCCTGATCTCCGCCTCGGCCTCGTCCAGGTCGCCGGACAGCAGGGCGGGGAGCGCGGCGGGGATCACCCCCGCCTCGGCCAGCCGCTCGGCCCGCTTCCTCAGAGAGATGGAGGCGATGTCATGACCGCCGAACACGAGGTCGGCGATACCGGGTAAGCCACATGGGGGCAGCCGTTCCGCCACGCAGCCCGCGGCGGGCAGCAGTCCAGCCTTGATGGCCGCCGCCCCGACCATGACGGTCGTGGCGACCGAGCCCCTGGCGCCGATGAGCCAAACACCAATAGCCATAGATCGGTATATAAGCCGGGGGACTTGTGAAGTAAAGGCCCGACTTTTGCTTGACCGTCATCATAAGTCGAATCTACGATCACGAAACATGGAGGACATAAGCCGGGAATCGGCTGATAATCCCCGAGTGGGCATCATCGGGACCGGCTTCATGGGCCGTGTACACGCCCGCTCCGCCCGCCTCGCAGGCGCCACGATCGTCGGCGTCGCGGGGTCCAGGCCCGACAGGTCGCAGGGCCCCTACGCCTCGGCGGACGAGCTGATCGAGTCGGGCGCGATCGACCTCGTCCACATCTGCACCCCCAACCACCTGCACGCGCCGCTCGCCCTCAAGGCCATCGCCGCCGGGGTGGCGGTCATCTGCGAGAAGCCGCTGGCCACCGACGCGGAGACCGCGGCGCTCATGGCCGCCCGCGCCGACGAGGCGGGCCTGGTGGCCACGGTCCCGTTCGTCTACCGCTTCCACGCGATGGCCCGCGAGGCCAGGCAGCGCGTGGCGCGCGGGGACGTCGGCAGGGTCACCCTGATCCACGGCAGCTACCTTCAGGACTGGCTGTTACGCCCCGAGGACGACAACTGGCGGGTCGATCCCGAGATCGGCGGGCCCAGCCGGACGTTCGCCGACATCGGCTCGCACTGGTGCGACCTGGCCGAGTTCGTCACGGGCGAGCGCATCAGCGCGGTGTCCGCGCAGACGGGCGTCGTCCAGCGGGAGCGCGCCGGCCACGCTCCCGTGCTGACCGAGGACGTCGTCACCGTCCAGTTCCGTACGGCAGGCGGCGCGCTCGGCTCCCTCACCACCAGTCAGGTCTCGCCGGGGCGCAAGAACCGGCTCTTCCTCGAGGTGGCGGGCACCGAGCAGAGCCTGGCCTTCGACCAGGAGCAACCCGAGAAGCTGTGGCTGGGCAGGCGCGAGGGGTCGATGGTGCTGGTGCGCGACCCCCAGACGCTGACCGCCGCCGCCCTGCCGTACTCGCCGCTGCCCCCCGGGCACGCGCAGGGCTACCACGAGTGCTTCGAGGCCTTCGTCGCCGACAGCTACGCCGCGCTGCGCGGCGAGCGCCGCGACGGCCTGCCCACCTTCGACGACGGCGCCCGAGCCGCGCGCGTCTGCGACGCGGTGCTCGCCTCGGCGGCGTCAGGGGGGTGGGTCGAGTGCTGAGCATGACCGGGATCGGCAAGAGCTTCCTCGGCGTGCGGGTGCTGTCGGAGGTGGACCTGGCGGTCGAGGCCGGACAGGTGCACGCCGTCGTCGGCGAGAACGGCGCGGGCAAATCCACGCTCATGAAGATCCTGGCCGGGGTGCACGCGCCCGACGCGGGGACGATCACCATCGACGGGCGGCCGGTCTCCTTCAGCCACCCGCTCGACGCCCAGCGGGCCGGGGTGGCGATCATCTACCAGGAGTTCACGCTGCTGCCCGAGCGCAGCGTCGCCGAGAACGTCTTCCTCGGCCGGGAGCCGCTGCGCCGCGGCCTGGTGGACCGGGCCGGGATGGACGCCGCGACCGCCGCGCTTCTCGCCGAGCTCGGCGAGGACTCCTTCGGACCCCGCGACCCGGTCAAGCGGCTCTCGGTCGCGCAGCAGCAGGTCGTGGAGATCGTCAAGGCGCTCTCGCTCGACGCGCGCATCGTGGTGATGGACGAGCCGACGGCCGCGCTCGCCGACCACGAGGTGGAGCTGCTGTACCGGCTGGTCAGGCGATTACAGCAACGAGGGATCGCGGTGCTGTACATCTCGCACCGCCTGCGCGAGGTCTTCGACCTCGCCTCCCAGGTCACGGTGCTGAAGGACGGCCGCCTCGTCACCACCGTCGCCGCCGCCGAGGTCACCGCCGACGACCTGGTCCGCCTGATGGTGGGCCGCGACCTGGGCACCTACTACCCGCCGCGCGCCGCCTCGACCGGAGAGGTGCGCCTGCGCGTCACCGGCGGCGGCAACGCCCGCCTGTCGGACATCTCGCTGGAGCTGCGGGCGGGCGAGATCGTCGGCATCGCGGGCCTGCAAGGCTCCGGCCGCTCCTCCCTGGCCAAGGCGCTGTTCGGCGCCGCCCCCTTCACCACGGGCACGATGACCCCGGTCCGGCCCCGCTCGGTCCGCGAGGCCGTCGCCGCCGGCATCGGGTTGGTCACCGAGGACCGCAAGGCCGAAGGACTGGCCCTGCGCCAGTCCGTTCGTGACAACGCGCTGCTGGTCGCGCGCGCGGTCGGCCGCCGCGGCGGCTCCGTGCGCGACCTCCTCGACCGCGTACGGCTCTCGCCGCCCCGCCCCTCGCAGGAGGTGCGCTACCTGTCGGGCGGCAACCAGCAGAAGGTCGTCCTCGCCAAGTGGATGACGCTCGCCCCCGACGTCCTGCTCTTCGACGAGCCGACCCGCGGGGTCGACGTCGGGGCCAAGGCCGCGATCCACGACCTCATGCGGGAACTGGCCGAGGACGGGACGGCGATCATGATGATCTCCTCCGAGCTGCCGGAGCTGATCGGCATGAGCGACCGCGTCGTCGTCCTGCGCGACGGGCGCATCGCGGGCACCCTGCCGGCGGGCGCGTCGGAGGAGGCCGTCATGCGGCTGGCGGCCGGCGAGGAGGCGGCATGAACGACGCGCCCCCTTCCCGGCTCGAGGCCCCACGGGAGGCGGCCGTCCCCCGCAGGCGCGGGGCGGGCGCGGCGCGGCGCCGATGGGCGAACCTCGGCCCGACCAGGGCGGTGTTCGTCGCGCTCGCGGCCACGATCGTGATCGGCTCGATCCTCGTGGCCGCCGACGGCGGGAACCTGCTGACCATGGAGAGCGTCGTCGGCGTCCAGCAGCGCAGCGCCGCCCTCGGCATCGTGGCCGTCGGCCAGACCCTGGCCATCCTGGCGGGCTCGCTCGACCTGTCGGTCGCCTACCTCATCAGCCTGTCCTCGCTGGTCGCCGCCGAGATCATGCAGGCGGGCAGCGTCCCGGGGGGCATCGCCGCCGTCATCGCCGTCAGCGCCCTCGTGGGCCTGGTCAACGGCGTGGTGATCACCAAGCTGAAGGTCCACGCCTTCATCGCCACCCTCGGCGTCGCCCTGATCATCAAGGGCGTCCTGGACCATTTCTACGACGGCCCCGCCGGGCGCGTCCCCGAGTCGTTCCAGCACCTCGGCTACGACCGCGTCGGCCCCGTCCCCGTCTCCGCGATGCTGTGGGCGGCCGTGGCCCTGACCGCCTGGTTCCTGCTCGCCAGGACCAGGTACGGCTACCGCGTCCACGCCGTCGGCGGCGACCCCGACGTGGCCCGCCTGTCCGGCGTCCGCACCGACCGGGTGATCATCGTGACGCACGTCCTGTGCTCGCTGTGCGCCGGCATCGCGGGCCTGCTGCTGGCCAGCCGGCTCGGCGCGGGAGTCCCCACCGTGGGCACCGACGGCGGCTACGACCTGGAGTCGATCGCCGCGGTCGTCCTCGGCGGCACGGCGCTGGCCGGCGGCAGGGGCGGCGTCGCCGGCACCGTCGGCGGCGTGCTGCTGCTGGCCGTGCTCGACAGCGTCTTCAACCAGCTCGAGGTCAACTCCTTCGTCAAGGACGTCGTGCGGGGCGTGGTCATCGTGGTGGCCGTGGCCGTCTACGCCAGGAAGAGGAGCACCTCATGAAGCGCGCGCTCCCGATCTTCGCGGTCCTGGCCGTCCTGCTGGCGGCGATCGCGCTGGCCAACCCGTTCTTCCTCGAACCCGCCGGCTTCCTCGCCTTCGTCAAGCGGGCCGCGCCGCTGGTGATCCTGGCGGCGGGGCAGTACTTCGTGATCGTCTCGGGCGAGTTCGACCTCTCGGTCGGGTCGCTGGTCACCGTCGAGGTGGTCGTCGCCGCCCGGCTGATCGACGGGAACGAGGCGGCCACCTGGCCCGTCCTCGCCCTGGTGGTCGGCATCGGCCTGCTGGTCGGCCTGGTCAACGGGGCGGTGACGACGCTGCTGCGGGTGCCGTCGTTCATCACCACGCTCGGCATGATGCTCGTGCTGTCGGGCGCGGTGTTCCTCTGGACGGGCGGCGCGCCGCGCGGCGCGCTCTCGCAGGCCTTCAGGGTGTTCGGGCGCGACACCCTCTGGTCGGTGCTGATCCTCGCCGCCGTCGGGGCCGCGGCGGTCCTGCTCATGCGCGCCGACGTCGGCCGCACGCTCATCGCGACGGGCGACAACGCCCGGACGGCCGCGCTGTCGGGTGTCAGGGTCACCAGGGTCAAGATCTTCGCCTTCGTCGTCTCGGGCCTGGCCGCCGCGGTCGCGGGCGTCCTGCTCGGCGGGTTCGCGGGCGTGTCGGCGCAGGTCGGGCAGGGCCTGGAGTTCTCCGCCATCACCGCGGTCGTCCTCGGCGGCGTGGCGCTCGGCGGCGGCAGGGGGTCGGTCGTGGCCGCCATGGCCGGGGCGTTCACCCTGGAGGCGCTCTTCACCCTGCTCAACCTGTACGGGATCTCGGGGGCCCTGGAGTTCACCGTGCAGGGCGTCATCATCATCGCCGCCGTGGCGGCGGGAGCCGTACGACTGCCTTTCTCCCTCACCTCTCGAAACACCTTCCGCAACACCCCCCGAAACACCCCCCGGAAGTTCAAAGGAGACGCCCATGTCGCGTCGTAAACCCCTCATGCTCGCGGTGACGGCGGTCGCGCTGCTCGCCGCGGGCTGCACCAGCGACAAGCCGACGGACACGGCCACCGCAGCGCGGTCGTCGGGCCCCGCCTCCTCCGCCCCGGCCGCCGAGACCACAGCCTCCGGGACCACGGCCGCGGGCACCGGCCGGCAGTCGGCGTTCTTCGTCCAGGCCGACTACGACGCACAGCTCGCCATGCGCGCCAAGACCGCGCAGGGCCCGGCGGACAAACCGTGGGAGCAGGCCATCGACCCGCAGATGGTGAGCACCACGCAGTACAAGAAGGCCGGCGGGTACCACCTGTGCTTCTCCAACGCGGCGGTCAACAACCCGTGGCGGCAGGTCGGCTGGAAGAGCATGCAGGCCGAAGTGGCGCTGCACAAGGAGATCACCACGTTCACGGCCCTCGACGCCGAGGGCAAGGACGACAAGCAGATCTCCGACATCGCCGAGCTGACCGGCAAGGGCTGTGACGCGCTGATCGTCTCGCCGAACACCACCGCCACCCTCACCCCCGCGGTCAAGGCGGCCTGCGGGAAGCTGCCGGTGATCGTCTTCGACCGGGGCGTGGAGACCGACTGCCCCGTCACCATGATCAACCCGATCGGCGGCTACGCCTTCGGCGCCGACGGCGCCGAGTTCCTCGTCGAGAAGGTCCCCGCGGGTGGGAAGATCCTCGCCCTGCGCATCCTGCCCGGCGTCGACGTGCTCGAGACCCGCTGGTCCGCCGCCAAGGTGACCTTCGACAAGAGCGAGCTGCAGGTCGTCGGCGTGGAGTTCACCGACGGCGACGCGGCCAAGACCAAGAGCATCGTCAGCGACTACCTGGCCCGCCACGGCAAGCTCGACGGGGTCTGGATGGACGCCGGCGCGACGGCCGTCGCCGCCGTCGAGGCCTTCGAGGACGCGGGCGTGCCCGTCCCCGCCATGGTCGGCGAGGACCAGCAGGACTTCCTGCAGAAGTGGAAGCAGAACAACCTGACCGCCGTCGCGCCCACCTACCCCACCTACCAGTGGCGCACGCCCGTCATCGCCGCTCTCAAGATCCTCAAGGGTGAGGAGGTGCCGAAGACCTGGAAGCTGCCCCAGCCGAAGATCACCGCTGACACGCTGGACACCTACCTGCAGCCGAACATGCCGCCGCTGCACTACGCGCTGTGCGGGTGCGAGACCCTGCCCGGCTTCCCTGAGACCTGGGGCGGCAAGAAGTGAACCTCGGGGTCAACACCTGGGTGTGGACCTCGCCGCTCACCGACCGCGACCTGGCGGCGCTCGCGCCCAAGGTCGCGGGGTGGGGGTTCGACGTCATCGAGCTGCCCGTGGAGCAGCCCGGCGACTGGGACCCCGCCAGGGCGGCCGACCTGCTCGCCGAGCTCGGCCTGGCCGCCACGGTGGTGCTGGTCATGCCGCCGGGCCGGGACCTGGTCGCCTCCGGCACGGTCAAGGAGACCCAGGACTACCTCATGCACTGCATGGACGTGGCCGAGATCGTCGGGTCTCCCGTCATCGCCGGACCCGCCTACAGCGCGGTCGGCCGTACGTGGCGGATGTCGGGGGAGGAGCGCGCGGCCGCCTACGCCGAGCTGCGCGAGAACCTCAGGCCCGTCATCGACCACAGCCCGGTACGGCTGGCCGTCGAACCGCTCAACCGCTACGAGACCAGCCTGCTCAACACCGTGGAGCAGGCGCTCGAAGCCCTGCCGGAGGGCGCCGGCCTGGCGCTCGACGTCTACCACCTGAACATCGAGGAGAAGGATCCCGCCGCCGCCGTCCGCGCGGCCGCCGGCAGGATCGCGCATGTCCAGGTGTGCGGCACCGACCGGGGGACCCCCGGGCAGGACCGCTTCGACTGGCCGGGCTTCACGACGGCCCTGCGCGCGGCCTCCTACGAGGGGCCGCTCGTCATCGAGTCCTTCACCGCCCACAACCGGACGATCGCCACCGCGGCCTCCATCTGGCGGCCGCTCGCATCCAGCCAGGACGCTCTCGCCGTCGACGGGCTGGCCTTCCTCCGCACCCTCTGACTCTTCCCCTCTGTCACCGGAGTCACCGCCATGCGTCGTCTTTGCGCTGCCCTGATTCTCCCCTTCCTGCTGTTGTTACCGGGCACGGCGAACGCCACCGCCCACGAGACCTTCCGCGCGCTGCTCTTCACCAAGGCCGTCGGCTACGTCCACGGCTCCATCCCGGCCGGCATCCAGATGGTCAAGGACCTGGGCGCGGCCAACCACTTCGCGGTCGTGCAGACCGACGACTCCTCGGTGTTCAACGACACCGACCTGGCCGGCTACGACGTGCTGATCATGCTGCAGAACTCCGGCATGGTCTGGGAGAACGACGCCCAGCGCCAGGCCCTGCAGAAGTACGTCCGCTCGGGCAAGGGCGTCGTCGCCGTCCACAACGCGCTCGACATGGGCATCGAGAACGACTTCCCCTGGTGGGACGACCTGGTCAACGGCGGCGCGCACATGCCCGCCCACTCCCCTGGCGTGCTGCAGGGCACGGCCAAGGTCACCGACCGGGTCCACCCGTCGACCAAGGAACTGCCCCTGCGCTGGGAGCGCCCCGAGGAGTGGTACAACTTCGCGCCCAACCCGCGCGGCAACGTGCACGTGCTGGTGTCGGCCGACGAGAAGACCTACAACCCGGGCCCCTCGGCCATGGGACCGGACCACCCCATCTCCTGGTGCCGCAACGCCGAAGGCGGCAAGGTGTGGGCGACCGCCATGGGACACGACACCGCCTCCTACACCGAGCCCGCCTTCCGCACGCACGTCCTCGGCGGGATCAACTGGGCCGCGGGCGCCGCGGCGGGTGACTGCGGCGGAACGGTGAACAGCAGCTTCGAGAAGATCACTCTCGACGACAACACGGCCGACCCGATGGAACTGGACGTGGCCGCCGACGGCCGCGTCTTCTACGTGCAGCGCAAGGGCGAGATCAAGATCTTCAAGCCCGACACGCACACCACGGTCACCGCGGCCACCCTCGACGTCTACACCGGAGGCGAGGACGGCCTGGTCGGCATGGAACTCGACCCGGCCTTCGCGCAGAACGGCTGGATCTACCTCTACTACTCGCCCGCCTCCAGCGCCGAGGACGTCAACAGGCTCTCCCGCTTCACCGTGACGGGCGACAGCATCGACCTCGCGTCCGAGAAGAAGATCATCGACGTGCCCGCCTACCGGCAGCGCACCTACCCCGAGCCCGGCCACACCGGCGGCGCCGTGGAGTTCGGCCCCGACGGCACCCTCTACCTCAGCACCGGCGACGACGTGCCGCCCAACCTGTCGCCGGACTGGCAGGGCTACGCGCCCATCGACTGGCGGCCAGGCCAGCACATGCTGGACGCGGCCCGCACCGCGGGCAACACCAACGACCTGCGCGGCAAGATCCTGCGGATCAAGCCGAAGGCCGAGGGCGGCTACGACATCCCCTCGGGGAACCTGTTCGCGCCCGGCACGGCCAAGACCAGGCCGGAGGTCTACGCGATGGGCTTCCGCAACCCGTTCCGCTTCACCGTCGACCAGAAGACCGGCTACGTCCACGTCTCGGACTACGGGCCGGACCGGGGCGGCCCGACCACCGACCGCGGCCCCGAAGGGCTGGTCGAGTACAACGTCATCAAGAAGGCGGGCAACTTCGGCTGGCCGTTCTGCCACGGTGACAACCAGGCCTACGCCCCGTACAACCCCGACACCAAGGTCGTCGGGCCCAAGTTCGACTGCGCGAACCCGGTCAACGACTCGCCGAACAACACGGGCCTGACCGAACTGCCCCCCATCGAGCCGCCCATCATGTGGTATGGCTACGGCACCTCGCCCTCCTTCCCCGAGCTCGGCTCCGGCGGCTCGGCCCCGATGAGCGGCCCCGTCTACCGCTACGACGCGGCCTCCACCTCTCCCACGAAGTTCCCCGCCTACTTCGACGGCACGAACTTCTTCTACGAGTGGTCGCGCCACTACGTGAAGACCATCCACCTCGACGACCAGGACAAGCTCCTCAAGATCGACCCCTTCCTCGGCACGTTCGTCAAGCCCATGGACATGACCTTCGGCCGGGACGGCTCGCTGTACCTGCTGGAATGGGGCAGCTCCTTCGGCGGCGGCAACAACGACTCGGGCCTTTACCGGATCGACTACTCCGCCGGCGCCCGCGCGCCCATCGCCAAGATCACCACTTCGCGCACCGACGGCCCGGCGCCGCTCAGCGTGGAGTTCGACAGCGCGGGCAGCTTCGACCCCGACGGCGACCCGATCGAGTTCTCGTGGGACTTCGACGGCGACGGCACCTTCGACTCCACCGCGGCCAAGGCCACACACGTCTACGAGGCCAAGGGCCAGTACACCGCGCAGCTCAAGGTCAAGGACAGCACCGGCAAGGAGGGCTTCTCCAACGTCGTCATCACGGCCGGCAACACCAAGCCGGTGGTGACCCTCGAGGCGCCGATCGACGGCAGCACGATCGAGTTCGGCCAGGACGTGCCGTACAAGATCAAGGTCACCGATCCCGAGGACGGGACGGTCGACTGCACGAAGGTCTTCGCCAACCCCGCGCTCGGCCACGACGACCACGAGCACGAGACCGTCGAGATCCCCGGCTGCGAGGGCACCATTTCCACCAGCGACATCGGCGGGCACCCCGCGGGCGCCAACCTCTACTACGTCATCAACGCCCACTACACCGACAAGGGAGAGCAGCCGCTCACCGGTTACGCCAAGGTCGTCCTGCAGCCGAGGCGGAAGCAGGCCGAGTACTTCAAGACCTCCTCGGGCGTCAGGGTGATCGACCAGGCGGGCGCCGAGAGCGGCAAGCGCATCGGCGACATCAGCGACAACGACTGGATCGCCTTCACCCCGCTCGACCTCAACGGCGTCACGTCCGTCTCCTTCAGGGTCTCCAGCCCGTACGGCGGAGGCATGATCGAGCTGCGCGCCGACGCCCCCAACGGCACGCTCCTGGCCACGGCCCCGGTCCAGAACACCGGCGACTGGGACACCTACCAGATGACCAGCGCCGTCCCGGTGAAGAACGACGTGCGCACCAAGACCGTCTACGCGGTGTTCAAGAACAGCCGTGACAACGGGTTCGACCTGGACGCCGTCCAGTTCGCCGGCGAGGACGCGGGCGGCGGGCTCGAGCCCGGCGTCTACACCGTCACCGCCCAGCACAGCGGCAAGAACGTCACCCCGGTGTCCCTGCTCGACGACGCCAAGATCGTGCAACTGGGCGCGACCCAGGGCGACGAGCAGAAGTGGGAGGCGATACCCGCCACCGCGGGCGGCTACCAGCTCAAGAACGTCAAGAGCGGCAAGTGCCTGGACGTGCCGGGCGGTTCGACCACCGCGGGCACCCAGCTCGTCCAGTGGACCTGCCACCCCGACGGCGCCGCCCACCAGGTCCACCAGCGCTTCTTCATCACCTCCGCCGGCGACGACCACATCGTCACGGCCGCGGCCAGCGGCCTGTGCGTCGACGTCAACGGCGTCTCCCAGGCCGACAACGCGGCGGTGATCCAGTGGACCTGCGCGAACGCCCCCAACCAGCGCTTCCGCTTCACCTCCGCCGCCGGCGCCGACCGGACGCCGCCGGTCACCACCGCCAAGGCCGCCCAGCCGAACGCGGCCGGATGGCACACCACCGCGCCCGTCGAGGTCACGCTGACGGCCACGGACGAGGCGTCGGAGGTCGCCGCCACCGAATGGCGTCTCGACGGCGGCGCCTGGACCCCCTACACCGAGCCCGTCCTGGTCAGCGGGGACGGCACCAGGAAGGTGGAGTTCCGCTCGCGTGACGCCGCGGGCAACGTGGAGGAGCCCAAGGCGCTCGACCTCAAGCTCGACGCCACCGCGCCCGTGACCACCGCCGCCTTCGCCCCGCCCAACGCCGAGGGCTGGAACGACGGCGACATCCCCGTCACGCTGTCCGCCGCCGACACCACCTCGGGGGTGTCGCAGACGGAGTACTCCCTCGACGAGGGCGCCTGGACGGCCTACGCCGGCCGGCCCGTGGTCGTCAGCGGCGACGGACCGCACGAGCTGCGCTACCGCTCGACCGACACGGCGGGCACCACCGAGCAGGAGAAGGCCGCCGTCCTGAAGATCGACGGCACCAAGCCCACGCTCATGGTCTCGGGCGTCTCCGACGGCGAGGTGTACGGCGACGCCCAGGACCTGCGCATCACCTGGCAGGCCGTCGACACCACCTCGGGCGTCAAGACCACCACGGGCACG
Source organism: Nonomuraea sp. NPDC003804 (assembly GCF_040610675.1). Taxonomy (NCBI): domain Bacteria; kingdom Bacillati; phylum Actinomycetota; class Actinomycetes; order Streptosporangiales; family Streptosporangiaceae; genus Nonomuraea; species Nonomuraea sp. NPDC003804. Next base: position 347,826 of record NZ_JBEXMT010000004.1, on the reverse strand, counting down.
CTGGACGGCTCGGCCCTCACGCCCGACTCGGTGGTGCCGCTGTTCCCGCAGACGCTGGCCGCGCACACCGTCTCCGTCACGGCCGGCGACAACGCGGGCAACGCGATCACCACGAACGTCCGCTACGCGGTGACCACGTCGCTACGGGACATGCAGAACCTCGTCGACCGCTTCAGGGCGACGAGCTGGCTGTCGGGGCCGGCGGCGCAGTCGCTCACCCGGGAGCTGACCAAGGCGCGGAAGGCGGAGGCGTCCGGCAGGGACGCCAAGGCCGTCCGGCATCTGCAGGACTTCAAGAAGCTGGTGGCGGACGTGCGGCTGGTGCCGAGGGCCGACGTCCGCCAGGTCCTGACCAGGGACGCCGACAAGGTCATCACCACGCTGGAGTGAGACACCGCACATGAAGGAGCCCCCGGACCCGACGGTCCGGGGGCTCCTGCCATCCTGAGGTCAGGCGGCGCTCGCCTTGCGCTGGAGGTCCATGAGGATCTCCATGGCCGCCGTGTTCCACTCCATCTGGCGGTTGTTGAACTCGACCTGCCGGTTGTTGAACTCGGTCTGGCTGGTCCGGAAGTCCTCGAATTCGGTCTTGAGCCCCTTGAGCTCCCGAATGTCGGACTTGATGCCGGTCAGCTCCTTGGTGACCTCGGATCTGAAGGCCTTGAGGTCGTTCGCGACCCCGTTGATCCGGTGGGTCAGGTCCTCCAGGCCCTGCATCATGTCCGTCCGCGTCTCGATGATCGTGTTCTCGATGTCGGTGGCGAACTGCAGGCCGGATTCCTTGATGCCCATCTGTGTTCTCCCTTACGGTGAGGGAGGGACCTGGACGGTATCAGCGTTCAGGTCCCGTTCTGGTGTTCTAACCATAGCGACCGACGTGTTGTCGACACAGAGTAATCCGCACTTCTCGTCATCGGAAAATCACTCCAGGTAATTCTTTATAACCCGGGCTGGGAAATGTTAACCTCCGTCTACCAAGCAAGCGCTCGATCGAGCGGAGGTGGCGGGTGGATCGCACGGCCGTCCTGGTGATGGAGATGCAGAGGGGCGTCGTCGGAGACATCGCGCGATTTCCCGACCTGGTGGCCACGTGCGAGAAACGCGACGTCTTCCGTAACGCCGCCCACGTCCTGCGGGGCGCGCGGAACTCCGGCATCCCGGTGGTCCACTGCACGGCCGCCTTCCGCGCCGACCGGGCGGGCTCCCACGCCCGCACCACGCCCTTCCTCGCCCACCTGCTCAAGGACCCGGCCCACATGCTCGACGGCACCCCGGCCGTCGAGGTGCTGCCGGAGTTATGGGACCCCGGTGACCTGGAGAGCCGCCGCTTCCACGGGTTCTCGCCGTTCACCGGCACCAGCCTGGACATGACCCTGCGCTCGCTGGGCGTGGAGCGGGTCGTGGCCCTCGGGGTGTCCCTGAACCTCGGCATCCAGGGCCTCGCCATCGAGGCGGCCGCCCTTGGCTACCGGGTCACGGTGGTGACCGACGCCGTGGCGGGCATCCCCGAGGAGTACGCGCAGGCCGTCCTCGACCACACCATCGGCCTGCTGGCGACCAGGGTCACGGCCGCGCGCGTCTGGGAGGGCGGCCGGTGATGGAGGGCATGAGGCTGGACGGCAGGACGGCCGTGGTGACCGGGGGAGCGGGTGCGATCGGCGCCGCGATCTGCGCGGACCTGGCCGCCCTCGGCGCGCGGGTGGTGGTCGCCGACGTGAACGAGGAGGGCGCGGCCGAGGTGGCGCGGTCGCTGCCCGGGGGATCCGGTACGGCCGGCCGCGTCGACCTCGCCGACCCGGATTCCATCACGGCCTTCTGCGGGTCCGCCGGGCCGGTGGACATCCTGGTCAACAACGCGGGAGTCTCGATCGTCGAGCCGTTCACCGCGGGCGATCCGGCCCACTGGGACCTGATGTGGCTGGTCAACCTGCGCGCCCCCATGCTGATGACGAAGCTGCTGCTGCCCGGCATGGTCGAGCGCGGCTGGGGGCGGCTGGTGTTCGTCTCCTCCGACGGGGCCAGGGCGGGCTCGGGCGGCGAGGGCGCCTACGCGGCGACGAAGGCGGGCCTGTTCGGGCTGGCCAAGACGCTGGCGAGGGAGGCGGCCAGGGGGCAGGTGACCTCGAACGTGGTCTGCCCGGGCCCGACGGACACCCCGATGCTGCGCAGGGTCGACGCCGAGAAGCCGGGCCTGGTCGACAGGATCGCGAAGGGGATCCCGCTGCGCAGGCTGGGCGCGCCGGGGGACGTGGCGGGCCTGGTGGCGTACCTGTGCACCGACAGGGCGGCCTACATCACCGGCCAGACGCTGTCGGTCAGCGGCGGGGTGACCATGCAGTGAGCGCCGCGCGCGTCGTCGGCCGCGGCGGTGGCGCCGCGGGTGCCGGTGAGGGTGCCGGTGGGAGCGGTGGTGGGGGCGGCGGCGGCGGCTCAGAGCGCGTCGTAGACGGCGGCGGCCAGCTCCCACGCGGGTGTGGTGGCGGCGAAGGTGGCGGACAGCATGTTCATGGTGTAGGCGATGGCCACCCCGCGCGCGGGGTCGCCGAGTCCGAGGAAGCCGCCCAGGCCGGTGTGCCCGAACGCGGTGGGGGCGAACGGGGCGAAGCTCTCGGAGGAGGTCATGAAGCCGAGCCCGAACGCGGTGCCGATGTGGAGCACCCGGTCGGGCCCCGCGACCCTGGGCCGGACGGCGTCGGCCAGCGTGTCGGGCCGCAGGATCTCGCCCGCGATCAGGGCACGGTAGAAGCCGGACAGCGCTCTCGCGGTGCTCACCAGCCCCATGGCGGGCCAGCCCGCGCGCAGGACGGCGGGGTGGTTGGCGCCGCCCTTGAGCCGGTGCACGCCGGGGTTGCCGAGCGCCCTGTTCATGAGGCTGTACGGGTCGCGCGCCGCCCGCTCGGCGGCACTCAGCGCGGCGGCCGGGCCTGCGGGCGGTACGGCCGGGCGGGGGCGCGGGGCGGCCGGGCCGGAGGGCCGGGCGGGTGGCGTGTCGGCTGGAGAGGGGGCCGGGTCGCCCGCCGAGAGCCTGGCCACCGCCGGGAGGATCTCGTCGGGCGCGCCGAGCCACATGTCCAGGCCGAGCGGCCCGGCGATCTCCGCGGCGACCAGATCGGCCACCGGTTTGCCCGTGACCCTGCGCACCACCTCCCCGATCAGGAACCCGTAGGTCAGCGCGTGGTAGCCGTGGGCGGTGCCCGGCTCCCACAGCGGCGACTGGCGGGCCAGCCGGGCGGCGATGGCGGCGTGGTCGCCGTACTCCTCGACCGGCACCTGCTCCTCGATGACCGGCAGTCCCGCCTGGTGGGTGAGCAGGTGCTCGACGGTGACCCCGGCGGCCGAGAATGCGGGCCAGATCTCCTTCACCGGCGTGGAGAGGGCGAGCTGTCCCCGTTCGACCAGCAGCAGGGTGACCGTCGCCGTGATCGCCTTGGTGCAGGAGTAGGTCAGCACGGGCGTGTCCGCGGCCCACGGGCGCCCGGTACGGCGGTCGGCGACGCCGCCCCACAGGTCGGCCACCAGTTCCCCGTCCACGTGGACGGCGAACGCCGCGCCGAGCTCGGTGTGGCGCGCGAAAACCTCGTCAAGCCGCATGGACCACCCTCCGGAAGAAAGGAAGCGCTTGCTTGGTTACCGAGCCTAACAACTGGGGCCGCTTCGGCCCAGACGACCAGCGCGGCACGCTCAACCTGCTCACGCCTGAGGTCGTGCTGCGCGCGCTGGCCAGTGCCACGACCGGCAGGGTGCTCAGCCTGTCGATGCCGATCAGGGGCGCCACGTCGTCGCCCGCCCCGACCACCGTCCCCCACCTGCGCGGCAGACCACTGCCCCAGCACTTCATGTCGGTCGACGGCGGCGACTACGCGGCCGGCGCCCGGGGGATCGGCGCGGGCCTGCGCGTGGCCGACGACGCGCTGGTCGTCACCCCCCACGGCACCACGACGCACATGGACGCCCTCTGTCACATGTGGGAGGGCGAGGAGCTCTACAACGGCCATCCCGCGGCGCGGGTCCGTTCCTACGGCGCGACCCGCTGCGGCATCGAGCACGCCGGAGGGGTCGTGGCGCGCGGGATCCTGTTCGACGTCCCCGGCCACCTCGGCATGCCGCACCTGCCCGCCCACTTCAGGATCGAGCCGGCGCTGCTTGAGGAGATCCACGCGGACGTCCGGCCGGGCGACGTGGCCGTGATCCGTACGGGCTGGCCGCTGACCTGGCCGGACACCTACTGGACCGGACAGCCGGGGCTGTCGCCGGAGGCGGGCCGCTGGCTGGCCGCGCGCGACGTCGCCGCGGTCGCCGGCGACAACGCCGCCATCGGGGGGCTGAACGCCCGCCAGCTCGCCGACGAGGGCCCGGCCGACGACCTGCACCTGATCCTGCTCCACCGCCATGGCATCCACCTGGTCGAGATGCTGTGGCTGGAGGAGCTGGCCGCGGCCGGGCCCGCCGAGTTCGTCTTCGTGGCCGCGCCGCTGAAGATCGAGGGGGGGACCGGCAGCCCGGTCAACCCGCTGGCGATCCTGTGAGGCCGAGGACGCGCAGCGCCTGCGTCGCGGTGTCGCGCAGCCGGGCCGGATCGGTCGCCCCCTTGCCGACCAGCCGCAGCCCCTGCAGCACGGTCAGCAGGAACCGGGCGAGCGCCATGGGGTCCTGGCTGTCGTCCAGCTCGCCCCGCTCGCGGGCCCTGGTCAGCGCGGCGGCGAGGGTGGCCTCGACGAAGTCCCAGTTGGCCGCCACCCGCCGCGCCAGCTCCTCGTCGTGCGGGGCCAGCTCGACCGCGGTGTTGACGACCAGGCAGCCGCGGTGGTCGGCGTCGTGCGCGGCCTCGTCGGCGAACCTCAGGACCAGATCCCGTACGGCGGGCAGTACCGGCCCCGGCCCCGACAGCAGGCCCTCGAAGTCGACGCCCTGCTCGAGATAGCGGTCGTAGGCGCGCAGGTAGAGCTCCCGCTTGCCGCCGAAGGTCGCGTAGATGCTCGCCCTGCCGATGCCGAGGTGCTCGACCAGGTCGGACATGGAGGTGGCCTCGTAGCCCCGCCGCCAGAACAGCTCCATGGCCTTCTGCAGCGCCTCGTCGGGATCGAACTCCTTCGTCCTGGCCATGCGCCCGACGCTAGATCTTTCTGGAACGGTCTGTCAAATATCAGCTGTACTCCTGGAAGCGCGGCCAGGCCTCGCTCCAGGGCATCCTGAGCCCACTGCACACGAGCACGGGCAGGCCGCGGAACTCGTTGTCCACGCCGGCCGCGTTGTCGACCCTGCCGTGCTCGACGCAGGACCGGAACACCGTCTCCAGCCCCCGGCGCGGGTACTTCACCGCCACCGCCACGTCGGCGCAGCGCGCCCGCCTCGCCGTAGCTGCCCGCCAGCAGCACCGCCCTGGCCCGCTCCTCGGGCGTCAGCGTCCGTACGGCCGCGCCGACCGCCGCGGTGAACTCCGGCCAGCCGATCGACTCCCTGGCGACCTCGTTGACCCGAGGGACCGGCGTCATCCCCACCAGCGAGACGGGGATCAAGGGGAGCGCGACGAGCGCGCAGAACGCGCCGTTGATCGCCAGCGCGGGCGCGAGGCCCTCGGTCACCCCCGCGCAGAACAGCAGGATGACCAGCCCGGCCGTGTAGTCGAACCGGCCGCCGCTGATCAGCGTCAGCGCCGCCGCCACGGGGTAGGCGACGGCCAGGCAGCGCAGCCGCTCGTCGCGCCACAGCCGCAGCCAGCCGCGCGCCGCGACGAAGGCCACGACGGGGCCGAACAGCACGATCTGCATCGGGACGAACAGCGCGCGCATTTCGGCGCCCTTGGTCTCGCTGAGCGCGGCCGCCATCGCCAGCTGCGGCCAGCCGTTCGTGGCCTGGAAGATCAGGTTCGGCGCGGCGATCAGCGCCGCCACCGCGACGCCCGCCCACAGCCACGGGTCGCGCAGGATCCTGCGCGGGCCCACCGCGAGAACGCCCGCGGCCAGCCCGATGACCAGGAGCGCGATCAGGTGCTTGTTGTAGGTCGCCGCGCCGATGACCGCGCCGGCCGCGAGCCACCAGCGGCCGTCTCCGGTGCGGAGCACGCGCAGCACGAACAGGATCGCCGCCGACCACAGCGGCAGGTCCGCGCTGAGCGTCAGCAGTGAGTGGCCCGCGACCAGCGCGAACGCGCCCGTGCCGATCCCCGTGGCGGCCAGCACCTGGGCCTTGCGGTCGCCGCCCAGTTCCCTGGTGATCAGCCCGACCAGGAGGACCAGCGCCGCGGCCGACAGCGCGGCTGGGACCCTGAGCCCCGTCGGCGTGTCTCCGAACAGCGCGATCGAGACCTTGGCGAGCATCGGGGTGAGCGGCGGCTGGTCGACGTAGCCCCATGCGGGATGCTCGGCCAGCAGGCGGAAGTACAGCTCGTCACGGTGGTAGCCGTACAGCGGGCTGAGCACGAGCAGGAGCGCCGACAGCAGGGCGGCGACGAAGGCGAGCGGGCGCCAGGCTAAAGAGGGCACATCCGATCAACGTAGTCCGCTGCGCTGGCCCTCGGCCACCCGCCGGAAGACACGCCTGAACGCGGCGTACTCCTCCGCGCCGACAAACTCGGCGTGCCGCCGCTCGATGTCGGCCACGATCCGGTCGGACCTGGCCATCTGGTCGAGGCCGAGCTCGGTCGGCACGACGAGCTTGGCCCTGCGGTCGCGTGGGTCGGGTTCCCGCCGCACGTATCCCAGCTCGACCAGCTCGTCCACCAGCGTCCCGATCACCTGCTTGTGCTGGCCGGACAGCTGGGCCAGGTCGGTGGCCCTGCTGCCGGCCTCGTCGAGGTAGGCCAGGACGGCGCCGTGCCGCGGGCGCAGCCGGGGGTGGCCCTGCTCGGCCAGGGTGCCGAACAGCTCTTTCTGGAGGGAGAACAGCACCTGACCTGCCATGACACCGAGATCGGGGTCGGCCTGCTTGCGTTCGGCGCGGCTCAACGAGGCTCCTTTGGTCACTGATGCTTACTATATCGCGCTTCGCGTGACGATTCTCATCACCGGCTCTCATCACCGGCTCTCATCACCGGCGCGACCGGTGCCGTCTCCTCCGCCCTGCTCGCCTGTCTCCCTACCAGGCAGGATGGCAGGGTCCTCGGGCGCGATCCGTCGAAGGCCCCTCCGGGAGCGAGGCGGCGGTCGGCGACCTCGGCCGGCCGCCGCCGGTCATGACG
>NZ_JBEXMT010000004.1:208360-340554 GCF_040610675.1 Nonomuraea sp. NPDC003804 | reverse complement strand
CTGACGCGCTGACGCGCTGACGCGCTGACGCGCTGACGCGCTGACGCGCTGACGCGCTGACGCGCTGACGCGCTGACGCGCTGACGCGCTGACGCGCTGACGCGCGACTCGGTGCGGGCTACCGGAACGTCTCGAGCAGGCCGCGTTCGACGCGGTGATCGCGGCGGGCACCCCGGGTGTTCGGCCGCGGATCACGAGGACCGCCTGCGCGGCGTGAGTCGGCACCCTGGGCGTTCGGCCGCGGGCCACGAGGGCCGCCTGCGCGCGGCGTGAGTCGGTCCCCCGGGTGTTCGGCCGCGGGCCACGAGGGCCCGCGCGCCGCGTGAGTCAGTTCCCGGGGTAGTTGCCCCCTCCGTGGGCGGCGTCCAGGGCGTCGTAGTCGGGCGTGAAGCCCTTCTTCGGGATGGACTCCACGAAGTCGACGTGCCGGGGCCGCTTGTAGCCCGCCAGTTGCCCCCTGACGTGCTCGATCAGCTCGTCCGCCGACGCCTCGCCCTTCAGCGCCACCACGGCCTTCACCGCCTGGTGCCATCGGGCGTCGGGCACCCCGATGACCGCGGCGTCGGCCACCGCGGGATGCGATCTGAGCGCCCGCTCCACCTCCGCGGGATAGACGTTCTCGTTGCCCGACTTGATCATCCGGAGCTTGGGGCCGATGAACGTGATCGTGCCGTCGGGCTCGCGCCTGCCCAGGTCGCCGGTGTGGTGCCAGCCGTACAGGGATTTCTGGGCGTTGAGCTCGGGCCGGGCGAAATATCCGGAGAAGAGGGTCTTGCCGCGGGCGCAGATCTCGCCCACCTCGCCGGCGGGCACCTCGCTCCCGTCGGCGGCCAGGATGCGCACCTGGACCAGCGGCGAGGGCCGGCCGGCGAACCCGGCCGCGCCGGGCGCGAGGCCCAGGAAGGTGAGCATGCCACCGACCTCGGTCTGCCCGTAGCCGCCCATCTTCGACCTGCACCACGGCGAGTCGTCGGGCGTGGTCATCTCGTCCCACTCCGCCGAGTGCGAGACGAACCGCAGCGACGACAGGTCGTACTTGCGCTCCGCGTTCGCCGCCACCACCGCGTCGATCATCTGGCCGAACAGGAACGCCTGCGTCACCTTCTCGGCGTCGACCAGGCGGCAGACCTCCTCGGCCTCGAAGGAGGGGGTGAAGACGTTGGTGCCGCCGATCTGCAGCGTCGCCAGGCAGAACATCATCGTGCCGACGTGGAAGAGCGGCCCGCTGTTGAGGAAGGTGAAGCCCGGTTCCATCTGCCTGACCACCAGCAGGGAGGTGCCGTGCGCGAGCAGCGCGGCGCTGCTGAGCAGGGCCGCGCTGGGACGGCCGGCGAAGGCGGCGGTGTAGAGGGCCAGGGCGGGGACCGTGTCGTCGACCGGCGGTAGCCCGTCGAGGGCGGCGCCCTCCTCGACGAGCGCGGCGTAGTCCTCGACCCACGCCTCGGTGGCCAGCGGCGCGGCGGCCTCCGACCGTTCCCACACCACCACGGCGGGCGCGAGGTCCTCGACGACGAACCGCAGCTCGTCGGTGGACTGGCGCCAGTTGGCAGGGCAGAAGACCGCTCCGAGGCGGGAACAGGCCAGCAGCAGTTCCAGGACGGCGTGCGAGTTCTGGCCGAGCCACAGCACCCGCTCGCCCGCCGTCACACCCCTGCCCGCCAGCGCGCCGGCCAGGCGGGAGACCCGCGCGTCGAGCTCGGGATAGGTGAGCCGGACCTCGCCGTCGACCACCGCCGTCACCTGCGGGCGGCTGCGGGCGTGCTCGGCCAGGACGTCGGAGAGTGTCAGCGAGTGGATCATCACGCCTCCTGGAACGCGGGTATCACCTCGGTCGCGAAGAACCGCATGACCTTCTTCATCTCCTCCAGCGGCATCGGGCGCGTGCTGCCGAAGTCGCACAGCAGGGTGGAGAACCCGGCCGCCTTCAGCACGCCGATCTGCTCGATCACCCGCGCGGGATCGCCGATGACCTCCAGCTGCTCCCAGCGGAAGTCGTTGGAGACCGAGCCGCCCTTGAGGTAGCGGTCCTGGTAGTACTCGAAGCCCTGGGCGGCCTTGCCGGTCTTCGGGTCGATGGGCGCGCTGCGCTCGTTGAAGATCCGCGAGCGGTCGAAGGCCGCCTCGAACCTCGCCTGGTCCTCGCGCGCCTGCTCGACGGTCGGCGCCACGTGGACGCTGCGGGCGACGACCAGGTCGGCCGTCGCCGTTCCGGCCGACTCGCGCCAGGTCTCGGCCGCCTTCACGACCTTGCGGAACGGCGCGGCGGGGTCGGCCAGGATCGGCAGGCCGCGCTCGCCGTACATGGTGACGGTCTCGGGGGAGACGGCGGCGACGTGGATCGGCGGGTACGGCGTCTGCAGCGGCCTGGGCGTCAGCGAGACCTCGCCCGTCCGGTAGAACTTGCCCTCGTGCTGGAAGGACTCCTGGGTCCACAGGCCCAGGATCACCTCCAGCGCCTCGTTGAAGCGGTCGCGCGCCTCGGCCAGGTCGATGCCGAAGCCCTCGAACTCGAAGCTCTGGTAGCCGCGGCCGATGCCCAGGTCGAGCCTGCCGCCTGACAGCACGTCGACGAGGGCCGCCTCCTCGGCGACGTGGACCGGGTTGTGCAGCGGCAGCACGACGATGCCGGTGCCCAGGCGGATCCGCTCGGTGCGGGCGGCGGCGTGGGCGAGCAGCGTGAACAGGTTCGGGACCACGCCGTAGTCGCGGAAGTGGTGCTCGGCCAGCCGTACCCCGTGGAAGCCCAGCTCCTCGGCCAGCTCGATGAGCTCAAGGTGGTAGTCGTAGACGTCCTTGAAGCTCTGCCCGTCGAACCGGTGGAAGAGATGGAAGGTGGAGAACCTCATGCGTCCGCCCTTCGGCTGATAAACCAAGCGCTCGCTTGGGAGCGTACCAGCTTCCCGCCCCGCCCGATAGGAAGGCGCGCGACGAGCCCCGGTCACATCCGCCGGGTTCCAGGGGTCTACCGTTACGACACCCCGCAAGGAAGGAAGGAAGGAACGTGACACGGTGGACGAGCGCGAACGGCTGAGCGAGCGGTTCGAGGAGCACCGGCCTCGGCTGCGAGCGGTGGCCTACCGGATGCTCGGCTCGGTGAGCGAGGCCGACGACGCCGTCCAGGACAGCTGGCTGCGGTTCAGCCGCGCCGACACCAGCGATGTGGAGAACCTCGGCGCGTGGCTGACGACGGTGGCGGCGCGCGTGTGCCTGAACGTGCTGCGCTCGCGCGAGCAGCGCCGTGAGGACCCCCTCGACGTGTCCATGCCCGACCCGATCATCGGCTCCGCGTCCGTGATCGACCCGGAGCGGCAGGCGCTGCTGGCCGACTCGGTCGGGCTGGCGCTGCTGGTGGTCCTGGAGACGCTGTCACCGGCCGAGCGGCTGGCGTTCGTGCTGCACGACATGTTCGCCGTGCCGTTCGAGGAGATCGCCCCGATGATCGAACGGTCGCCGGCGGCGGCACGGCAGCTCGCGAGCCGCGCCCGCCGCCGCGTCCAGGGGCAGGCCCCGGCTCCCGACCCCGACCTCGGCCGCCAGCGTGACGTCGTCGACGCCTTCTTCGCCGCCGCCCGCGACGGCGACTTCGAGGCGCTCGTCGCCGTGCTCCACCCCGACGTCGTGCTGCGCTCCGACGGCGGCCTCGCGCGGGCCCGCCACACCGTCGTGTTCACCGGCGCGCGGACCGTCGCCGAGCAGGCGGTCACGTTCGGGAAGCTGTCGCCGTTCGCCCGCCCGGCGCTGGTCAACGGAACGGCCGGCGTCGTGGTCGCCGCCAACGGCCGGCCGCTGTCCGTCATGGGCTTCACCGTCACGGGCGGGCAGATCGTGGCCATCGACGTGCTGTCCGACCCCGAGCGGCTCCAGCGGCTCGACCTGACGGCCCTGGACGGCTGACGCCTCCGCCGGCGGGCCCCTCGGCGCTCGCCGGCGGGTGGTCAGCCCTTGCGGCCCACCCCGCCGAGCAGGTAGTCGCCCACGCCCTGCAACGGCGCCAGCTCGGCCACCTCCGGCCGCCATTCGGCCACGTTGACCAGTCCGGGCTCGACCAGCTCCAGGCCGTCGAAGAACGGCGTGACCTCGGCGCGGTCGCGCAGCCTGATGCCCGCGGTGGCCAGGTCGTAGACCGAGGCGATGTCCTCCGACTCCACCGGACGGTTGGGGCAGGCATGCGAGAGCACCAGGTAGCTGCCGGGCGCCATCCGCTCCTTCAGCCTGCCGATGATGCGCTCGGGGTCGTCGGTGTCCTGCACGAAGTGGAGCACGGCCACGACCAGGATCGCGACCGGCTCGTCGAAGTCGAGCAGCCGGCGCGCCTCGGGGCTGTCGAGGACGGCCTCGGGCAGGCGCAGGTCGCCCTGCGCGACGTCGACCCCCTCGGCGCCCGACAGGATGGCCCTGGCATGGGTCAGCACGATGGGGTCGTTGTCCACGTAGACCACGCGAGCGTCCGGCCCTGCCACCTCGTGCACGTTCCCCTGGGTCGGCAGCCCGGTGCCGATGTCCAGGAACTGCCTGATGCCCCGCCCGGCCAGGAACCGGACGGCGCGCTGCATGAACGCGCGGTTCTCCCTGGCGGCCTGCCGCGTCTCCGGGACGACGGCGAGCACCTTCTCGGCGGCCTCCCGGTCGGCCCGGAAGTTGTCCTTGCCGCCGAGGTAGTAGTCGTACATGCGGGCCACGCTGGGAATGTGAGGGTTGATGCCAGGGGGAGCCTCATCCATGAAATGTGATCATAGGGGAGTGAATGTCACTCTGCCGGGCCTGCGAGCCACCGATCACGAGTTCACCGTCCCGCTCGACCACGCGGACCCGGACGGCCCCGCCATCACGGTCTTCGCCCGCGAGATCGCCGATCCGGCCCGCTCGGGCCTGCCGTGGGCGCTGTTCCTGCAGGGCGGGCCCGGCGGCCGGTCGCCCAGGCTCACCGGGCCCGCGCACTTCGCGCACATCCTGAAGACCCACCGGGTGCTCCTCCTCGACCAGCGCGGCACCGGCCGCAGCACCCCCGCCGACGCCTCCTCGCCCGAGAAGCCCGACGACCTGGCCGCCTATCTCAGGCACTTCCGCGCCGACGCCATCGTCGCCGACTGCGAGCACATCCGCGCCAAGCTCGGCATCGAGCAGTGGGAGACGTGGGGGCAGAGCTACGGCGGCTTCGTGACCCTCACCTACCTGTCGCAGGCGCCCGCCGCGCTCAGGGCCTGCCACATCACCGGGGGCCTGCCGGGGCTGGAGGCGACCGCCGACGAGGTCTACACCCGCACCTACGCGCGGGTGCGCGACAAGGTCACCCGCTACTACCGGAGCTTCCCCGAGGACGCCGAGAAGGTGCGGCGGATCGTCGCCCACCTCGACGAGTCCGAGGTGCTGCTGCCGGACGGCGACCGCCTCACCTCCAGGCGCTTCAGGACGCTCGGCCTGCGCCTCGGCACCGGCGACGGCGCCGCCTCGCTGCACTGGCTGCTCGACGACGCCTGGGCCGGCGGCCGGCTGTCCGACGCCTTCCTGTACGAGGTCATGACCGCGACGGGCTTCGTGGGCAACCCGCTGTACGCGGTCCTGCACGAGCCGATCTACGCCCAGGGCGCCGCCACCTCGTGGGCCGCGGCCAGGGTGATGCCGGAGGACTTCGCCGCCCCCGAGATGTTCACCGGCGAGATGATCTACCCCTGGATGTTCGACGAGATCCGCTCGCTGCGGCCGTTCAAGGAGGCGGCCGAGCGGCTCGCCTCCTACACCGACTGGCCCGCCCTCTACGACCCGGAGCGGCTGGCCGGCAACCAGGTGCCCGTCGCCGCCGTCGTCTACCACGACGACATGTACGTCGACGCCGACCTGTCGCTGGAGACGGCAGGCCGGGTCGCCAACACGCGCGTGTGGGTGACCAACGAGTTCGAGCACGACGGCTTCAGGGTCGCCGCCGACCGCGTGGTGCCGCGGCTGACGGACATGATCGCCGGTCGGTGCCAGGGCTAGGCGGGGGCCTCGCGGAGCGGTAGCCGTACCTCGAACCAGGTGTCGCCGGGCACCGATCGCACCTTCAGCTCGCCGTTGTGGCGGCCCGCCACGATCCGGTAGGAGATGTCCAGCCCGAGCCCGGTGCCCTTGCCCACCGTCTTGGTGGTGAAGAACGGCTCGAAGATGCGCTCCTTGATCTCGTCGGGCACGCCGGGACCGGTGTCGCCGATCTCGATGATCGCCTCGTCCTCGTCGTGGGCGGTGCGGATCGTGAGCGTGCCCTCCTCGCCCATGGCGTCGAGCGCGTTGTGGATCAGGTTCGTCCACACCTGGTTGAGCTCGCCGCCGTAGGCGGGGATGTCCGGCAGAGTCCGGTCGTAGTCGGTGACCACGGACACGCCGGGCGGGATCTTCCCCCTGAAGATCGCCAGCGTGCTGTCGAGCAGGTCGTGCACGTCCAGCACGCTGTACGGCGCGCGGTCCATCTGGGAGTACTGCTTGGCGGAGTCGAGCAGCGACGTGATCCGCTCGGTGGCCTCGGTCACCTCGCTCAGCATCTGCGAGATCTCCGTGGCCTGCGACAGCCAGCGCAGCGCCACGCCGGCGTGCTCGTCGCCCACCTTGGTGCGGATCCTGTCCAGCGTGTCGAGCGTGAACCCGGCGTTCACCAGCGAGGGAGCCAGCTCCCACGCGTCGTCGACGCCCATCTCCTCCAGCGCCTCGCCCACGGTGTCCTCGGCGTCGGAGATCTCCAGCGGGGACCGAGGGGGCAGCGTGCCGACCGCCTGCGCGCAGGCGTCGGACATCTCGACCAGGTGCAGCAGCTTCTGCGGCGGTATCCCGTGGGCCGCCAGCTCGGCCAGCTGGACGCGGGAGGCCCTGATGCTGGTCCGCAGCTCGCTCACGGCGCGCACGGCCGCCGCCGCGGGGTTGTTCAGCTCGTGCGTGAGGCCCGCGGTGATCGTGCCGAGCGCGGTGAGCCGCTGGCGCCTGTCGATGATCTCGCGCGCCGCCCGCCCGCCGTACGTCATGCCCTCCAGCAGGTGGAAGGCCATGGGGAACCACTCGGTGACGATGTGGCCGAACTTCTTGGCCGGCAGCACGAACAGGCGCGACGGCGCGGTGGCGCGCAGCGAGTGCTGGTAGACGTCGGGCGCGCGGTTGCCCAGGTAGGCCTGGACGGCGCCGGCGTAGACGCCGGGCTGGGAGGTGCGCGGCTGGGCGACCGGCCCCGCGCTGGTGTCGGTCAGCATCTGCACCTCGCCCTCGATGAGGACGAAGAAGTGCTCGGACGGCTCGCCCTGCCGCAGGACGAAGGAGTCCCTGTCGTAGGAGCGGACCTCGCCCTTGGTGGCCAGCAGGGTCAGCTGCTCGTCGGTCAGCCGCTCGAAGAGGAAGAGCTTGCGCAGTTCGTCTATGTCGATCATTGCTTCTCCATGTAGCGGTGCACCAGAGCGACGGCCATCGCGCCCTCGCCCACGGCGGAGGCGACCCGCTTGATCGAGTCCGCGCGCACGTCTCCCGCGGCGAACACGCCGGGGACGTTGGTCTCCAGGAAGTACGGCTGGCGCCGCAGCGGCCAGTTGCGCGGCCGCTCGCCGGACGCCACCAGATCGGGCCCGGTGATGACGAACCCCTTGGCGTCGCGCTCGATGCCGTCGCCCAGCCAGGTCGTGTACGGCTCGGCACCGATGAAGACGAACAGCCACTGCGCGTCGGCCGACCACTCCTCGCCCCTGGTGGTCAGCATCAGCCGTTCGAGGTGGTCGTCTCCGGAGCCGGCGGTCACCTCGGTCTCGTAGTGGACCTCGATGGTGGGGATCGCGGCGATCTGCTCGATGAGGTAGTGGGACATGGACTTCTCCAAACCGTCACCCCTCACCAACAAGTGGACCTTGCTGGCGAATCCCGCCAGGTAGACGGCCGCCTGCCCGGCCGAGTTGGCCGCGCCGACGATGAAGACCTCGCTGTCGCGGCAGGAGGGCGCCTCGGTGAGCGCGGCGCCGTAGTAGACGCCCCTGCCGACGAAGTCGTCGAGCCCCGGCGCCTCCAGCCTGCGGTAGGTGACGCCGGTGGCGAGGATGACCGCGTGCGCCGCGATCTGGCCGCCGTCCCTGAAGCCGACGACCCTGGCCTGGCCCTTGGCCTCCAGGCTCATGACCTTGCGCGCGGTCAGCAGCTCCGCGCCGAACTTCAGCGCCTGCCTGCGGGCCCGGTCGGCCAGCTGGGCGCCGGAGACGCCGTCGGGGAAGCCCAGGTAGTTCTCGATGCGCGAGCTCTGCCCCGCCTGGCCGCCCGAGGCGTGCGCCTCGACCAGCACCGTGCGCAACCCCTCCGACGCGCCGTAGACGGCGGCGCCGAGGCCCGCGGGCCCGCCGCCGATCACGATGAGGTCGTAGAAGTCGGTGGACGGCGTCGTGGACAGGCCCACGGCCGAGGCCAGCGTCGACTGGTCGGGTGCCTGCAGCTGCTCGCCCTCCGCGGTGATCACCAGCGGCAGGTGGCAGTCGCCGCCGACGGCCGCCACCAGCTGCTGCCCCTCGGGGTCTTCGGCGAGCATCCACTGGTAGGGGACGTGGTTGCGGGACAGGAAGTCACGCACCCGGTAGGAGTGGGCCGACCAGCGGTCGCCCACGACCTGCAGCTCGGCCTTGACCTGCCGGTCGGTGCGCTGCCACGCGTCGAGCTGGCCGTCGATCACCGGGTAGAACTTCTCCTCCGGCGGATCCCACGGCTTGAGCAGGTAGTGGTCGAGGTCGACCACGTTGATCGCCTGGATGGCGGCGTCGGTGTCGGCGTAGGCGGTCAGCAGCACCCGGCGCGCGAACGGGAACATGTCCATCGCCGCCTCGAGGAACTGCACGCCGTTCATCTGCGGCATCCGGTAGTCGGCGAGGATCGCGGCCACTTCGTCGCCGCGCAGGCGCATCTCGCGGACCGCCTCGATGCCCTGCTCGGCCGTCTCGGCGCGCACGATGCGGTACTGCTGGCCGTACTTCTTCCGAAGGTCGCGGGCGACCGCCCTCGACACGCCCGGGTCGTCGTCGACCGTCACGATGACCGGCTTGTCCATGCCCCCGTCCTTCCCTTTCGCTTCTACACGAAGGATGTCATGGGTTGGCGGGTGCTGGATCTGCCGTCAGGCCACCACCCTGCTCTCCCCGCCGTCGACCAGCAGGGACACGCCGTTGACGAAGGACGCCCTGTCGCCGGCCAGGAACGCGATCACGTCGCCGACCTCCTCGGGGCGGCCGATGCGGCCGAGGGGCGTGCTGCCGGTGTGGCCGAGCGAGCGCAGCCGCTCGGTGTCGATCGGGCCCGGGCACACGTTGTTCACCAGGACGCCGTCCTCGCCGACCTCCCTGGCCAGGGACCGCACCACGCCGGCGACCGCCGTGCGGGTGGCGTTGGACAGCGCCAGCCCGTCGATCACCTCGCGCACCGACCTGCTCGTCACGGTGACGATGCGGCCCCAGCCGCGCGAGCGCATGTCGGGCAGCACCGCCCGCATCAGGCGCACCGTGCCCAGCAGGTTGCGCTGCACGGCCACCTCCCAGTCGGCCAGGCTCACCTCGACGAAGGTGCCCGCGGGCGGCCCGCCCGCGTTGGCGACCAGGATGTCGATCGGCCCCAGCACCTCGCGCGTCTCGGCCACCACCCGCTCGGCCGCGGCGGGGTCCTCGACGTCGGCGAGGACGGCGTGCACCACGTGGCCGAACTCCTGCAGCTCCACCACCGCGTCGGCGAGCCGTTCGGGGCTGCGCGCGCAGACGCACACGTCGCAGCCCTCCCGCGCCAGCGCCTTGGCGGCGGCCAGCCCGATGCCCGCGCTACCACCGGTGACCAGTGCGACCTTGCCCGAGATGCCGAGATCCATGACAGCGAGACTACCGATCGCAGAACTGGGTCGCCGCGATCTCCATCACCTGCTCGGTCGACGGGTTGCGGGCCGCCGGATTGATCGACAGCGTGAGCGAGCGCCCGTCGTCCGAACGGAAGGCGAAGGTGAGGTAGCCGATCAGCTCGCCGCTGTGCCCCCAGACCTTCGTGCCGCACGGCAGCCGGTAGGCCTGCAGGCCGAGGCCGTAGTCGAAGCCGGCGCCCGTGGGAACCGCGGTGCGCATCGCGGCCAGGGAGGCGGCGCTGGTGAGCTTGCCGGTGAGCAGCGCGTCGAAGAAGCGGTCCAGGTCACGCGCCGTGGAGATCATCTCGCCGGCCGCCCAGTCGAGCGAGGGGTTCATGAGCGTGGCGTCGACCAGGTCGCCGCCCGGCAGCGGCTCGTAGCCGCGGGCGTGCGGCTCCGGCAGGCCCGGCCGGTCGCCCGGCACGCTGGTCTGCCGCAGCCCGAGCGGCCGCAGGATCCTGCGCGCGACCTCCTCCCCGTACGGCCGGCCGGTCACCTTCTCCACCAGCAGCCCGGCCACGACGTAGTTGGTGTTGGAGTAGTGCCATCTGCCGTCGTCGGGCAGCTTCCCGGCGAAGGCCACCTTCAGCAGCGCGGCGGGGGAGTAGTGGCGGAAGCGGTCCTTCCCGCGCCAGCGGTTGGTGGAGTACCCGGGCTCGCTCATGTAGTCGTGGAGGTGGCTGGTGTGGTCGAGGATCTGCCGCACGGTGATCCGCCCGCCGTCCGGCACCTGACCCGGCAGGTACCGGTCGATCGGGTCGTCCAGCGCGACCTTCCCCTCGTCCACCAGCTGCAGGACCACCGTGGCCACGAAGGTCTTGGTGACGCTGCCGATCCTGAAGTGGCCCTCGGGGGCGGCGGGCCGTCCAGACCTGAGGTCGCGCACCCCGGCGGCGCCCGCCCACGCGGTGCGCTCGTCGCTCAGCCGCACGAGGGCGGCCGTCTTCGGCAACGCCTCCAGCCGCTCCTGCACCGCCGCACCAGGGAGGGTCACCACAGCCGCCATCAGCAGGTTCAAGAAAGAGATCATGTGGAAGACGGTAGGGAAGGAGGTGGTGCCCCGATAATGCGGTTTTCCTCCTGGTCGCCCTGTGGGAAACCGCGGAGCTTGTCGGGGTTCATCACGGTGTAGATGCCGTGGACCAGGCCGTCGCGGACGTCGACGAAGGCCACCTGGTCCCGTCCCCCGACCGTGAGCCGGAGCGCGGGAGCGCCGTTGGCCTCGACGATCCCGCCCTCGAAGGCGTACCGGTCGGTGAGCCCGGTGAGGAAGGCCAGCACCTTGTCGCGGCCGTGGATCGGCCTGAGCGCGGCGCGGACCCGGCCGCCGCCGTCGGTCCAGATCGCCACGTCGTCGCTGAGCATCGAGGTGAGCGCGGACAGGTCGCCGCCCTGCGCGGCGTCGAGGAAGCGGCGCAGCAGCCTGGCGTGCTCCTCGGTGCTCGGCTGGAAGCGTCCGCGGCTCTCGGCCAGCCGTACGGAGGCGCGGTGGTGCATCTGGCGGCAGTTGGCCCGGCTGGCGCCGACGATCTCCGCGATCTCCTCGTACGGCAGGTCGAACGCCTCCCTGAGCACGAACACCGCCCGCTCGGGAGGGGACAGGCGCTCCATCAGGTGCATGGTGGCGTACGAGAGGGTGTCGCGCAGCTCGGCCGTGTCCAGCGGGCCCACCTCGGCGGTCGGCGCGGGCTCCGGCAGCCACGGGCCGGTGTAGGCCTCCCGCCTGACCCGCGCGGACCTGAGCTGGTCGAGCGCCAGCCGGGACACGATGGTCACGAGGAAGGCGCGCGGCTCCTCGACCCTGCTCTGGTCGGTGCCGCTCCAGCGCAGCCAGGCTTCCTGGACGATGTCCTCGGCGTCCCACATGCTGCCGAGCAGGCGGTAGGCGAGCCCCAGCAGCATTGGGCGGTATGTCGCGAAATCCACGGTTCGAATCATGCCGGGTCGTGTCTCCACGGCCATCCGGTCATCAGGGGCCGTCCCTACGCGGATCGTCTCACCGGAGGCGCCCGGAGGCACGGGCGACGGGGGCGCCGATCCTGCGCGCGAAGGCCCTCGGCTACAGGTCGAATACCGACCCCGTGGACAGGAGCATCTCGCAGCGGTTGCCGAAGGTCCGCTCGAAGTGGACCGACGAGCCCTCCCACCACCCGGTCAGCTCGGCCACGCGCGGGTCGTACTCCCTGGTGCACATGCCCTGCTCGGCGGGATGGCGGGCCAGATCGCCCTCGACGGTATCCAGCAGGGCGCAGGAGGTGGCGGCCTGCGGATGGGCGCCGCCCTCCGGGTCGCAGGTCAGGCTCACCACGCGGGTCCATCCGCTGGGGACGGTGACCTGGACGATGAAGAGCGCTCGCGAGGACGAGGCGGGCGCGGCCGAGGCGGTCGCGGAGGTGGCGATCAGGGCGGCGGTGGCGAGTGCCGCGATCTTGACGAATCTCATGCCGGGATGGTGCCCAAGATCGAGTTTTCCCCCGGCCAGCGAACGGCCATGGATTTCCCTCGGCGATCCGTGATGAAGTCGTGATGTGGCGAGAAATCTGATTCTCTCAGGAGGCCTGTTCCACGACTTCGACGCCACGTCGGCCGCGCTCGCCGGAGTGCTGGCCGACGTCGGGGTGGAGTCCGACATCACCGACGACATCGCGGGGGCGCTGGGCGAGCCGTCGGAGTACCAGCTCATCACGGTCAACGCCCTGCGCTGGCGGCAGAAGGGCTTCACGCTGCCCGCCGAGGCCCGCACCACGCTGCTCGACCATCTGGAGCGGGGCGGCGGCCTGCTGTGCATGCACGCCGCCTCCGTCTGCTTCGACGACTGGCAGGGCTGGCCGCGCGTGCTCGGCGCCCGGTGGGTCTGGGGCGCCTCGCACCACCCGCCGCTCGGCTGGCAGAGCGTCCGGGTCCTCGGCGGTCACCCGATCGTGGAGGGGCTGCGCGACTTCGACCTGGTGGACGAGGTCTACAGCGACCTGGAGGTGCTGCCCGACGTCCACCCGCTGGCCTCCGCGCTGGGCCAGCCGATGGTCTGGGCCCGCCCGGTACGGCGCGGCCGGGTCGTCTACGACGCCCTCGGCCACGACACCCGCTCCTACGACAACGAGGTGCATCGCACGCTGCTCAAGCGGGCGGCGCTGTGGCTGCTGAAGCGCCCTTTGGTGCTGGGGGACTGACCTTCAGCCGGCGGGCCGACTCCGACTCCTGCGCCAGGCGGCGCAGCACGTCGAAGGCCTTGCCGTACAGCACGGTGCCGAGGACCAGGGCCTCCACGGCCGCGTCGCGCGGGCCGTCCAGCGGGATGGTGTCGAGCTCGACCTCGGTGACCAGCTGGTGCGCGGCGCGGGCGTAGGGGGTCAGGTCGGTGCTGAGGCCGAGCTGGCGGAGCTTGACGAGGGTCTGGGCCAGCTCGTCGCGGCCGGGGGCGGTCATGGACACCTGCCAGCCGAGGTCGTCGATCATGCGGTCGGCATGCTCGCGGGCGGCGGTCCACTCCTCGCCCTCGCCCGCCTCGACGGTGGGGCTGATCGCGTAGTGCGCGGTGCCGAGCATGTAGTGCACGGGCAGACTCTCGTCGTCGACCGCGTCGATCACCTTCTTGATCGAGGTGATCGGCAGGCGGCCCACCTCCAGCAGCGCTCTGATCAGCCGCAGCCTGCGCAGGTGCGACTCGTCGTACTCGGCGCGGGTGGCCGCCACCTGCTCGCCGGGGTGGAGGAGGCCTTCCCGCAGGTAGTACTTGATGGTGGCGATGGGCACGCCCGACTCGGCGCTCAGCTGGGACATCCGCATATTTGGATAGTACTACTACCCAACGTGGCCGCATCCGTTCCCCATCATGCCCGGATCGGGGCGGCGTCTCACCTCCCGTCTGGTGACCCTAACAAGCGCTTGCCTAACTTGGTGGGCCGCACTAGCGTGACGGGCGGGGCGATCTCCCGTCGCGACGCCACCCGCGACCGGACCACGGGACCGCCGCCCGCCGTCCGGATCGCGCCCCGCCGGCGGGCGGCATTCCCCGCCGACCGGGGCGCCGGCGGCGGAGCACGGTGGGCGCGGGGCGCGGTGGGCGCGGAGCAGGGCGGGCGCGGAACGCGGCGGGCGGAACGCGGCGACGGGTCAAGGCGGCGGGCCACGGCGGCGGGCCACGCGGCGGGCCACGGCAGATCGGGAGGAGCATGCGCGGCAGGATCGCCGGGATCGGGATGACGTCCCTCAGCCGGGCCTCCGGCCGGACGGAGCTGGCGCTGGCGGTCGAGGCGGCCGAGCTGGCCTGCGCCGACGCGGGCCTCGACCCCCGCGAGATCGACGCCCTCCTGAGCTACCACCTCAACGACTCCGCGCCCGTGGTGCAGGTCGCCAGGGCGCTCAGGATCGACCGCCTCGGCTGGCACAACGACATCTCCGGCGGCGGTACCCAGGCCGCCTCCGTCCTCGGCGACGCGGCGATGCTCATCGAGTCGGGGCTGGCGCGCCACGTGCTGGTCTACCGCGCGCTCAACGGCCGCTCGGGCAGGCGCATGAACACCGTCTCGACCGGCCCGCAGGAGCGCTTCACCATCCCCTACGGCATGGCCGGCCCCATCCCCATGTTCGCCATGGCCGCCACCCGCTACCTGCACGACACGGGTCTCGCGGCGGAGCACCTGCACGCCGTCGTCGCCCAGTCCCGCAGGAACGCCGCCGCCAACGAGCGGGCGCTGCGCCGCGACCCGCTCACGTTCGAGGCCTACCTGGACGCGCCGCTCGTCTGCAGCCCGCTGCGGACGGTCGACTGCTGCCAGGAGACCGACGGCGCCTGCGCACTGGTCGTCAGCGCGGCGCTGCCGGGGCCGCGCGTCCACGCCGTGGTGCGGGGCGGCGGGCCCGGCTGCTCGGCGATGGACCGCTCGCCGGACGTCACGGCCGTCTTCTCCGCGTACGTGGCTCCCATGCTCTGGGCCGCGTCCGGCATGCGGCCCGCCGATGTGCGGGCGGCGTTGCTCTACGACGCCTACTCGTGGCTGGTGCCGCGCCAGCTGGAGGACTTCGGCCTGGTGGGACGGCCCGACCTCGGCGCCTACCTGCTGGCCGGGCGGCACGCGTGGGTCAACCCGCACGGCGGGCTGCTGTCGGAGGGGTACGTCCACGGGCTCAACAACGTGGCCCAGGCCGTCCGGGAGGTGCGGGCGGGCGCGGAGGTCGCGCTGGTGACCGGGTTCGGCGGCTCGTACGGCAGCGCCGCCCTCCTCACCGCCTGACCGGCCCCGCGCGGGCCGGCTGGAATGCTGGGGCGCGGGACGGGATCAGCCGGTGAAGGCGGCGTGCCGGGCCGCGGCCTCGGCGGCCGACAGCAGCGGCAGGGCGGCCAGCCAGGCGGCGGCTCCCGCCCCGTCGCGGGCCGTGCTGATCTCGGCGTCCCACCGCCGCTCCAGCTCCGCCCGTACCGCGTGCCGTACCGGGCCTTCGCTGGTCAGCACCGAGCCCGCCAGCACGATGGGCCCGCCGTCGTAGACCCTGGCCACGGTCTCGGCGAGGTGCGCGGCGGCCCGCTCGGCGATCTCGAGGGCCATCGGGTCGCCCGCGCTCGCGGCCTGGCTGACCAGGGCCGACAGCGGGCCGAGCGAGGTGCGGTCGGCCTGGGCGAACCTGACGAGGCGCTCGGCCTCCCTGCGGGGGGTGGGCCCGCGGTCGTCGCCGAGGAAGCGGGCCACGACCAGCTCGGACAGCAGCCCGCCCCGGTCGCCGCGGTCGAGCGCGTGGACGACGGCCTTGGCCGCCTGCCTGCCGATCCAGAAGCCGGAGCCCGCGTCGCCGAGCAGCCAGCCGAGCCCGTCGGACAGCGCGTCGAGCTCGTGCCCGGTCACGCGCGCGGCGACCGCTCCGGTGCCGGACAGCAGCAGCGTGCCGGACGGCGCCGCCGAGCCCGCCGCGTAGGCGATCGGCACGTCGTTCACGAGCCGGGGACCCGCGGTGATCCCGTGGCCGGCCCACAGCTTGCCGAGGGCGGCGCCGAAGTCGGTGACGTTGCCCGCCACGCCCGCCAGCGAGCGCGACACCCGCGCGGGGTCGACGCCTTCCAGGGCCTCGGCGAGCGCCGCCCCGATCGCGGCCGCCGCGGCCTCGACGCCGTGGGCGCTGGGGTTGCCGCCGCCCGCCTTGCCGTAGCCGAGCCTGGTGCCGTCGAGCGTGTGCACGGCCACCCGGGAGGACGTCGCGCCCGCGTCGACACCGACCACCACGTCACCGTGTTTCACGGCCCACCCACCTACTCGCTCTCGCCGCCATCGGGCACCGGTCAGGACTTCGTCACAGGAAGCCGTTACGCACGTGTCACATCCTGGGTCTTGACGCGACCTCATTGCAAGAATAATTTTCGCCGCAAGGTCCGGTATTCGGAAGGAATATTCGTGCCATCTGGTGCCCTCGGCCGCGTCGAGACGGAACTGCCCGGTCTGCCGGAAGCCCTGCGCAGGGTGGGCGAGGTGATTCTGGACGATCCCGCCGAGGCCGCCAGGTCCACGATCGTCGAGCTGGCCGAGCGGGCGGGCAGCTCGCCCGCCACCGTGACCAGGTTCTGCCGGGCGTTCGGCTTCTCCGGCTACGCCGAGCTCCGCGTCGTGCTGGCGACCGAGACGGGCAGGGCCGCCCAGGCCGGCTGGGGTGCTGGGGTCGGCCAGGACATCGGCCCCGACGATCCGCTCGACGCCGCCGTCGAGGTGATGGCCGCCGCCGACGCCCGCCTGATCCAGGACACCGCCGCCCAGCTCGACCTGGCCGTCGTCGGCCAGGTCGCCGACGCGATCGTCGCCGCCCGCCGGGTGCTGCTCGTGGGCGTCTCCACCAGCGGCGCGGTGGCCACGATGTTCGAGGGACGGCTGCGCCGCATCGGCGTTCCGTGCTGGAGCTCGGGCGACGCGCACGTCTCCCTGTCGGACGCGGCGCTGCTCGGGCAGGGCGACGTCGCGATCGGCATCTCGCACCGGGGCCGCACCCGCGAGGTCATGGAGGCGCTGGCCGAGGCCCGCACCCACGGCGCGATCTGCGTCGCGGTCACCTCCTTCGCCCGCTCACCCCTGGCCGAGCTGGCCGACCTGGTGCTCACCACGGCCAGCAGGGAGACCACGTTCCGTCTCGGCGGCCTGGCCGCCGTGCACTCGCAGCTGTTCGTGCTGGACGCCGTCTACGTGGCGGTCGCCCAGCAGACCTACGAACGCACCAATCAGGCCTTCGAACTGACCATCAAGGCCGTGGAGAGTCATCGACTGGAGTAGCCCATGCCGAACACCCCCCAGTTCACCTCCCAGAACACCCCGCAGATCACCCGCCGTCAGCTTCTCCGCAGTGCCGTCCTCGTCCCCGCCGCGGGCGCGCTGGCCGCCTGCGCCACGCCCGCCCCGCCGGCGGCCACCTCGGCCCCCGCCGCGGCCGTGCCCACCAGCGCCGCCAACCCGTTCGGGGTCGCGGCCGACAAGCCGCTGGAAGTCTGGATCTTCGACGGCGGTTTCGGCAGCGCGTACGCCAAGGACATCCACCAGCCGCTGTTCGCCGCCAAGTACCCCAAGGCGCAGATCAAGCACAACACCACCAAAGAGATCACCAAGGTCCTCCAGCCCCGTTTCGCCGGCGGCAACCCGCCCGACGTCATCGACAACTCGGGCGCGAACGCCATGGACTTCGGCGCCCTCGCCCAGGACGGCCAGCTCCTCGACCTGACCCCGCTGCTCGACGCGCCCACGTGGGACGACCCTTCGGTCAAGGTGCGCGACACCATCGACCCCGCCGTGATCGACATCGGCACCTATGACGGCAAGTTCAGCGTGCTCGGCTATGTGAACTACATCTTCGGCATCTGGTACTCCAAGAAGGCCTTCGACGAGAACGGCTGGCAGGCGCCGAAGACGTGGGAGGAGTTCGTCGCGCTCTGCGAGGCCATCAAGAAGTCCGGCAAGATGGCCCCCTTCACCTACGCGGGCAAGTTCCCCCAGTACCTGTACGAGGCGTTGCTGACCATGGCGGCCAAGATCGGCGGCAACGAGGTGCTGGTCAACATCGACAACCTCGAGGACGGCGCGTGGACCACCGACGCCATGAAGCAGTCGGCCACCCGGTGGGCCGAGGTGGGCGCCAAGTTCCTCATGGAGGGCACCGCGGGCCTCGACCACGTGCAGACGCAGACCGCGCAGAACAAGTACGAGGTCGCCATGCTCCCCTCCGGTTCCTGGCTGGAGAACGAGCAGAAGGACACCACGCCGGCCGACTTCGCCTACCAGATGTTCGCCATCCCCGACGTCACGGGCTCCGACAAGATGCCGTACGGCACGCTGCACTCCCAGCCGGGCGAGAACTTCATCGTGCCCGCCAAGGGGGCCAACCCGCAGGGCGGCATGGAATACCTGAGGGCCATGCTGTCGAAGAAGGCCGCCGGCGACTTCAGCGAGCTGGTCAGGACCGTCTCGGTGGTCAAGGGCGCCGGCGAGGGCCGGGCGCTGTCGCCGGGCGTCAGGAGCGCCTCCGACGCCGTGGCCGCCGCGGGCGCCAACACCGTCTACTGGCGCTGGGAGCGCTGGTACGCCCAGCTCAAGGACGAGGCCATCGCCGCCACGGGGCAGCTGATGAGCGGCGGGCTGACCGCCGACAAGTACCTGGAGCGCATCCAGAAGAAGGCCGACGAGATCAAGAAGGACTCCTCGATCAAGAAGTACTCGCGCTGACATGCTGCGCCGTCGCCTCTTCATCGCCTCCTTCCTCGCGGCGCCGGTCACGCTCTACCTCGTCTACGTGATCGCGCCGTACCTGCAGGCCTTCTACATCGCGATGACCGACTGGCGCGGCGTGTCCGCCGCGCCGCGGTTCGTCGGCCTCGACAACTTCCGGCGGCTGCTCGACGACGGGATCTTCTGGAAGGCGGTGTCGCACAACGCGCTGCTGCTGGTGCTGCTGCCGCTCATCACGATCGTCGTGGCGCTGTTCTTCGCCTTCCTGCTGAACGTGGGCGGCAAGGGCATCACGGGCGTGGCCGGGTCGAAGGTCTACCGCGTGGTGTTCTTCTTCCCGCAGGTGCTGGCCGTGGCCGTGGTCGCGGTGCTGTTCCAGCAGGTCTTCCGGCCGGACGGCAGCGGCATGCTGAACGGCCCGCTGATGGCGCTCGGCCTGCCGCCGGTGGGCTTCCTGTCCGACCCGTCGATCGCGTTCTGGTCGGTGCTGGGCGTCATGGTCTGGCAGGCGGTCGGCTTCTACGTGGTGCTCTTCTCCGCCGGGCTGGCCTCGATCCCCGGCGACATGTTCGAGGCCGCCCAGATCGACGGCGCGGGACGCCTCTCGCTGTTCTTCCGCATCACGCTGCCGCTGCTGTGGGACACCGTCCAGGTCGCGTGGGTGTACCTGGGCATCCTGGCCCTCGACGTCTTCGCCATCGTCTGGGTGATGACCGACCAGCACGGCGGCCCCGACTTCTCGACCACCGTCATGGCCGCCGAGATCTACCGCAACGCCTTCCAGTACTTCCGCTTCGGCTACGCCTCCGCGCTCGGCGTCGTCATGTTCTTCTTCACCATCGGCTTCGCGATCCTGGCCCTGCGCCTTTCGCGTCGGGAACGAATCGAGTACTGATGTACCTCTCGCGCAAGCGTCTCGCGGTCGAGCGGCGCCGCCGGCTCGGGCCGCTGTCGGTGCTCACGCACGTGGCCCTGCTGGTCTGGACGGTCCTGGTGGTGGTGCCGATCCTGTGGACCTTCCTGGCGTCGGTCAAGAGCGAGGACGAGATCTTCGGTGACGCGTGGTCGCTTCCGGCCGCCGTCCGGTGGGACAACTTCGCCAGGGCGTGGGAGCAGGCCCACATCGGCCAGTACATGCTCAACAGCGTCATCGTGGTGTCGTTCAGCACCTTCGGCACGATGCTGCTGGGGTCCATGGCGGCCTACGTGCTGGCCCGCTATCCCTTCCGCGGCAACCGCGCCTTCTACCTGCTGTTCGTCTCCGGCCTGGCCTTTCCGGTCTACCTGGCGCTGACCCCGCTGTTCTTCGTGGTGCAGAACATGGGCCGGGTCATCCCCTTCGTCGGCCTGAACACGCACGCGGGCCTGGCGCTGGTGTACATCGCCTACTCGCTGCCGTTCACCGTGTTCTTCCTGGCCGCCTTCTTCCGCACCCTGCCGACCGCGGTCGCGGAGGCGGCGCTGGTGGACGGCGCCTCGCACACGCGGGTCTTCTTCCAGATCATGCTGCCGATGGCCAGGCCGGGAATCGTGAGCGTCACGATCTTCAACGTGCTCGGCCAGTGGAACCAGTACCAGCTCCCGCTGGTCCTGCTGCAGGAGCGCGACAAGTGGGTTCTCACCCAGGGCATCGCCGACATCTCCACGGCCGCCGGCTACGACCAGGACTGGTCGGCGCTGTTCGCCGCGCTGACCCTCGCCATCCTCCCCATGCTCGTCGTCTACACCGTCTTCCAACGGCAGATCCAGACCGGCCTGACCGCGGGCGCGCTCAAGTAGCGGTGCCGCCGTGCTCAGTCCGGCGGCTCGATCTGCTCGTCCACGCGTGACTGCGCCGTCGATCCGTCCCACAGCCGTTCCCGGTGCGCGGCCTGCTCGGGGTCGCCCTCGGCGGCCCCCTCGCCATGACCGGGGCGGACGGGCGCCGCCTCGGCCTCGGCCACGACCTGGGCGTCGCGCTGGTCCACCTCGTCCGGGTAGTCGTCGTCGTTCAGCGCCCGGTCCACGCGCTCGGCCGCCTCTTCCCCCGTGTACCTGGGATCAGGTGTCTCGCTCATGACGGTGCAGCTACCCACCAACCGGATGAAACACCATCACCCCGGCGCGGATTCAGGACGGCAGTTGCTGCAGCGTCCAGGTGTTGCCGTCGGGGTCGCTGAACCAGGCGTAGGAGACCGTCGGCTTGCCCGGCGCGGTCATGTCCTCCACCTCGCCGATCTCCAGCCCTCTGGACACCAGCGCGGCCCGCGCGGCGTGGATGTCGGAGACCACCAGGTGCAGCCCGCGCACCACGCCGGGCGCGGTGTCGACCAGGCCGGTCCCGATCGCGATGGAGCAGGCCGAACCCGGCGGCGTGAGTTGCACGACCCTGAACTCATCGCTCGGCGAGAAGTCGAGGTCGCAGACGAACCCGGCCTTCTCCACGTAGAACGCCTTGGCACGGTCGACGTCCGAGACGGGGACGGGGATCAGTTCGAGCTTGAGGTCCATGCGCGCTCCTGACGGTCCTGACAGGGGAAGGCTCCCCGCCGGGAGCCGCTCCCCAGTGTGATCGCCTTCGCGCCGCCCTGACAGGCGTTCGCCGCGATCCGCAGGAGCGCACCGGTCACCGCCCCGCGCCGGTCATCGCCCCGCGCCGGTCATCGCCCCGTGCCGGTCATCGCCCCGTGCCGGTCATCGCCCCGCGCCGGTCATCGCCCCGCGCCGGTCATCGCCCCGCGCCGGTCACCGCCCCGCGCCGAGCAGCGCCTCGTCGGCGGCGGGCAGCCAGGAGCCCGCCGGGCGGTGCATCCATCCCTCCTCCTCGGCGACCGCCCGGAAGAGCGCGGTCAGCCCCAGATGCCGCAGCCCAGGCCGGTGCACCAGGCTGACCAGCGACAGCGGCACGGGGTCGACCAGCGGCCGGACCGTGACGCCGTCGATCTCGCCCCATCCCATGCTGGTCAGCACCGCCTCGCCGTGCCGCCGCATGTAGACCAGCAGTTCTTCGAGCCCGATCGGGGGCGCGTGCGGCTCGGCGACCGTCAGGCCGAACTCCTCGGCCAGCAGCCTGCCCAGGTCGGTCCACTCGGTGGTGTTGGGGTTGCCGCCCATGACGTCGAGCGGGTAGCCGGCCAGCACGCCGAGCGGCACCTGCTCCAGCCGTGCCAGCGGGTGCCCCTCGGGCAGGATCACCGCCATCGGGTGCAGCCTGACGGGCACCTGGACCAGGCGCGCCCGCGTCTCGGCCGCCAGTCCCGCGAAGCGGCCGAACGACACGTCGGCGGCGCCCGCCAGGATCGCCGCCGCCCCGGCGGACAGCCCGCCGTGGAAGCGCGCCACGATCTCCGCCTCGGGCGCCAGCTCGCGCGCCCTGACCAGGTAGCGGGGCAGCGCCGCGCCGGGGCTGTTGAGGTCGACGAGCAGCGGCCCCGCGGCCCCGCGCATCGCGCTGACCAGCTCGTCGTGGACGGCCAGCAGCCGCCTGGCCAGCGGCGTCAGTCTGACGCCCGCCTCGGTCAGCTGGACCTGCCGGGTCGACCGGGTGAACAGCACCACGCCCAGGTGCTCCTCCAGGCGGCGGACGTCGCGGCTGAGCGCCTGCTGCGCCAGGTAGAGCCGGGCCGCGGCACGGCCGAAATGGAGCTCCTCGGCGACCGCGACGAACACCCGCAGGAGTCGGGGGTTGATGTCCATCGCCCAAGATTAACCACAGAAAGGCGTTAATCCGGACGGCAAAGGTGTTGGACGCCCTATGCGGTTCGGCGGAAGCCTGGAGGGCATGGTTCTCCGTTTCTTCCGCTCCTTCGGGCTCGCCCCGGCACAGGCCTTCACGCTCCTCTCGCTGCCGCAGGGCGGCCCCTGGCTTCCGTGACCGAGTTAAAAACGTAACTGAGTTACACTTATGGGATGACCGAACTCGAGACCGAGCGCGCCTACGTCGGCGACTGCAGGAAAGGGCTCCAGCGGATGCTCGAGGGCGCCCGCGACACCGTCATCGGGGGAGAGACCGTCGCGGGCGACCGCTACAGCGCCGAGCGGCTCGGCCGCCACCTCAAGAGCCTGGCCAAGGAGCTGAGCGAGGCCCCCGACGGACCTCCCTTCTTCGGCCGCCTCGACCTCGAGGACGGCCGCCGCCACCACATCGGCCGCCGCCACATCTCGGGGGAGACCGGCCACCCGCCCCTCGTGATCGACTGGCGGGCGCCGGTCTCCACCGCCTTCTACCGCGCGCACGCGGGCGACAGACGCGGCGTCCGCATGCGCCGCAGGTACGGCTGGGCCGACCTGACCCTCACCGGCTTCGAGGACGAGCACCTCGACGGCCGCCCCCAGGCCGCCAGCGCGATCCTCGCCGCCGAGATCGAGCGGCCCAGGGTCGGGCCGATGCGTGACATCGTCGCCACCATCCAGCCCGAGCAGGACCAGCTGGTCAGGGCCGAGCTGGACCGGTCGATCTGCGTGCAGGGCGCCCCTGGCACCGGCAAGACGGCCGTCGGCCTGCACCGGGCCGCCTACCTGCTCTACGCCCATCGGCAGCGGCTCGACCGGCACGGCGTGCTCGTCCTCGGCCCCAACAGGGCCTTTCTCGGCTACATCGGCGCGGTGCTGCCCGCCCTCGGCGAGGTCGACGTCGAGCAGACGACGGTGGACGACCTGCTCCAGCGGGTCCGCGTGACGGGCACCGACTCCGTCGAGGCCGCGACCGTCAAGCACGACGAGCGCATGGCGGCGGTGCTCAGGAAGGCGCTGTACGGGCGGATCGCCAAGCCGGCCGAGCCGGTGGCGGTGCGCGACGGGGCCTTCGTGTGGCGGGTCCAGCAGGAGGACCTGCGGCGGATCGTCGACGACGCGCGGCGGGCGGCGCTGCCGTACCGGACGGGGCGGGAGCGGGTGCTGTCGCAGACGGTCGCGCTGGTCGGACGCCAGGCCGAGCTGCGCGGCCGCACCGCGACCGCGGCCTGGACGCGCGCGATGACCAGAGGGGTGACGGCCGCGATCGACGCCGTGTGGCCGAACGTGAAGGCGGAGGAGGTGCTGGCTGGGCTGCTCGCCGACCCGAGCGGCCCCGCCGACGGCATCCTCACCGCCGGGGAGCAGCAGGTCATCACCCGCGCGCGCACGCGCTGGACGGCGGCGGACGCGGTGCTGATCGACGAGCTCGACGGATTGCTCGACCGTCCGAAGGGCTACGGGCACGTGATCGTGGACGAGGCGCAGGACCTGTCGCCGATGCAGTGCCGCGCCATCGCCCGCAGGAGCGAGTACGGCTCGCTGACCGTGCTCGGCGACCTGGCCCAGGGCACCACGCCGTGGGCCGCGGCCGACTGGGCCGACCAGCTGAAGAACCTGGGCAAGCCGGACGCCACGGTGATCGCGCTGACGACCGGGTTCCGGGTGCCCGCTGCGGTCGTCGAGCTGGCCAACGGGCTGCTCGACGACCTGGGCGCCGACGTGCCGCGCACCCGCTCCTTCCGGACGGAGGGACAGCTTCTGCTGCGGCCGGCCGGCCAGGCGGCGGCGGCCGTCACCGCGGCCATGGCGCACGAGGGCTCGATCGGGGTGATCGCGGCCGACCGCGACCTGCCCGGCCTGGTGACGCGGCTGCGCGCGGCGGGCGTGGACCTCGCGCCGGTCGACCAGCCCGGCGCGAGGGTCACGGCGGTGCCGGCGAGCATGGCCAAGGGGCTGGAGTACGACCACGTGGTGGTCGTCGGGCCCGAGGCCATCGTCGCCGCGGAGCCGCGCGGCCTGAACCGCCTCTACGTGGCCCTCACCCGGGCGGTCTCGCGGCTCGACGTGGTCGGGCCGCTGCCGGTCACCCGGTCCGGCGCAGCGCGCGGGCCGCGCTGACCACGTTGGCCAGCGACGCCTCGACCTGCTCGTAGGTGCGGGTCTTCAGGCCGCAGTCCGGGTTCACCCACAGCCGCTCGGCGGGCAGCACCTCGAGCGCGGCCCTGAGCAGCGCGGCCACCTCGTCCTCGGCCGGCACGCGAGGGGAGTGGATGTCGTACACGCCCGGCCCCAGGCCGCGGGAGTAGCCGCCCACGCCGCCCAGGATGCGCGCTCCCGACCTGGCCGACTCGATCGTGGTCACGTCGGCGTCCAGGCCGTCGATCGCGGCCAGGATCTGGTCGGCGTCCGAGTAGCACAGGTGGGTGTGGATCTGGGTGCGGTCGGCGGCCACACAGGTGGCCCTGCGGTAGGCGGCCACCGCCCACTCCAGGTAGTCCGCCTGGCCGCTCGCACGCAGCGGGAGCAGCTCGCGCAGCGCCGGCTCGTCCACCTGGATGACGGAGATGCCCGCCGCCTCCAGGTCGCGCACCTCCTCGGCGATGGCGTCGGCGACCTGCCAGGTCACCTCGCGCAGCGGCAGGTCGTCGCGGACGAACGACCACGCCACGATCGTGACCGGCCCGGTCAGCATGCCCTTGACCGGCTTGCCGGTCAGCGACTGCGCGTAGCCCGCCCACCGCACGGTGATGGGGGCGGGCCGGCGCACGTCGCCGTGCAGCAGCGGCGGCCTGGTGCAGCGCGAGCCGTACGACTGGACCCACCCGTGCCTGGTGACGGCGAACCCGTCGAGGTGCTCGGCGAAGTACTGCACCATGTCGTTGCGCTCGGGCTCGCCGTGGACGAGCACGTCGAGGCCGAGCCGTTCCTGGAGCCTGATCGCGCGCTCGATCTCCTTCTCCACCAGTGCCTCGTAGTCGGCCACCGGCAGCGTCCGGTCGGCGCGGGCCGCCCGTAGCTCGCCGGTCTGGGGGAAGGAGCCGATCGTGGTGACCGGCAGCGGCGGCAGGCCGAGATGCTCGGCCTGCGCCCTGGCCCGCACCGGGTAGGGG
Organism: Nonomuraea sp. NPDC003804; assembly: GCF_040610675.1. Lineage (NCBI taxonomy): Bacteria > Bacillati > Actinomycetota > Actinomycetes > Streptosporangiales > Streptosporangiaceae > Nonomuraea > Nonomuraea sp. NPDC003804. The sequence continues at coordinate 315,178 of NZ_JBEXMT010000004.1, read as the reverse complement.
CTGCGGGCGGGCGGCGCGGCGCTCTCCCGGCGCGGCGGCGCCGCCTTCTTCTCGGCCGCCGGGGTGGCGCCCTCGGCGAACAGCCGCGCCAGCGTGACCACCTCGGCCACCTTCTCCTCGGCGAACGCCAGCCGCTCGCGCAGCTCGGGCGCCAGCTCGTCCTCCACCGCCACCGTGTACGGCACGTGCTGCAGCGAGCACGAGGTGCTCACCACCACCCGCTCCGCCCGTACGGCACGCAGCGCCTCCAGCGCCCCGGCCGGAGCGGTCCGCCACACGTCACGCCCCGACACCACGCCGGCCACGACCGTCTTGCCCGGCAGCACGGGCACCCGGCCGCCGCGCACCAGGTCCACCCCGATCGCCTCGACGGGCGTGGCCGCCAGCACGGGCAGCGCCTCGCCGAGGTCGCCGAAGTAGCTCGCCACCAGCAGGCCGGGCCTGGCCGCCGCCGACCCGAGACGGTCGTAGGCGGCCCGCACCGCCGCCAGCTCGGCCGGAGTCCGGTCGCCGACCAGCGCCGGCTCGTCGAGCTGCGCCCACGCCACCCCTTCGGCGGCCAGCGCCGACAGCAGCTCCTCGTAGCAGTCCAGCACCTCGTCGAGCCGGTCGAGCGCCCCGGCCAGCAGCAGGAAGGTCACCGGGCCGACCACCACTGGCCGCGTCTCGAACCCGAGCGCCCTGGCCTGCCGTACCTCGTCGAGCGGCTTGGCGGCGTCCAGCTTGAAGACGGTGCCGGGCCCGATCTCCGGCACGATGTAGTGGTAGTTGGTGTCGAACCACTTGGTCATCCGCAGCGGCGCCAGGTCCCGGGTGCCGCGGGCCATCGCGAAATAGGGATCCTCGGCGTCCCGGTAGCGCTCGGGCACCGCGCCGAGCAGCACCGCCGTGTCGAGCACCTGGTCGTACAGCGAGAAGGTGTTGGAGGGCAGCCCTTCCAGCCCGAGCTCGGCCAGCCGCCGCCACGTCCGCTCGCGCAGGTCGGCGCCCACCCGCTCCAGCTCCGCGCGGCCGGTGCGCCCGTCCCAGTACGCCTCGAGGGCGCGCTTCAGCTCGCGGTTCGGCCCGATCCGCGGATAGCCCAGGACGGTGGACGAAGGAAAAGAAGTCATGGGCCCACCGAACACGGACGGCCGGTCCGGGTGCATCATGAATTGATGCTGCTTATGCTTCGGGAGATCCAGTGTTTCGAGCGCGTCGCCGCGCTGCGGAGCTTCTCCCGTGCGGGCGCCGAGCTGGGGATGTCGCAGCCCGCGGTCAGCCAGGCCGTCACCCGCCTGGAGAAGGCGCTGAACATGCGGCTGTTCGACCGGTCGGCCCGGGCGGTACGGCTGACTCCCGAGGGCACGGCGCTGCTCGGCCCCGCGCACCAGGTGCTCGACAGCGTGCGGTCGTTCGGCCATGAGGCGGCACGGCTGGCCAGGCCGGTCATCCATCTGGCTTATCCACCGCTGGCGGGGCCGCTCGTGGCGCGCATCGCCCGGAGGCTCGCGGGACGCGGGATCGCGGTCGAGCTCCTGGCGGCCGGGCGTGGCGCGGCGGCGAAGGCACTGGACGCGGGCGAGGCGTCGGCGGCCATCGTGGCCGTTCCCGCGCCGCCCAGGTTCGTCACGGGCGCCCGGTTCCACGTCAGCGTGGACCGGCTGGCCGTACCGGTGGACCACGCGTGGCGGTCCAGGGTCACGGCCGCCGAGCTGGGCGGCCGTGACGTGCTGATCCCCGGCGGGCGCTGGACGGGACTGCCGGGCAGGCACCGGCAGGTGGCCGACGACGACTTCGCCGCGGCGCTCGACCTGGTCGCCGCGGGAGCGGGGCTGCTGCCCATCCCGCAACTGGTCGCCAGGACCGTGCGCCGCGACGACATCAGGTTCGTCCCGCTGGAGGCGGGGGAGCTGCGCCTGACCTACACGCTGGCGTGGGCGGGGGAGGCGGTCACGCCGGAGCTGATGGCCCTCGTCCAGGCGGTGCAGCAGGCGTTGTGGACGCGGTGACGTTCTTCAACGCCTCGCGCCGGCTCAGCCCGCTGATGCCCTTGGCCTCGACGTAACGGACGACCTCACGGGGGTTGGTCTTGGCGTACTCGCGCAGCGCCCAGCCGATCGCCTTGCGGGCGAAGAAGTCGATGTCGGACAGGCTCGGCTCGATGCAGGCGTAGAGCAGCGCCGTGTCGGTGCGCTCCTTGAACCTGTTCTGGGCCAGGATCGCGGTGCGGCGCTTCCACAGGTTCTCCGTGTGCGCCCACTCCAGCAGCAGCGGCCGCATCGCGCCGGGGTAGGCGGCCAGCAGCCCGCCCACCCGGTGGGTGGCGATCTCGTCGACCAGGTCCCACCACGCCCCCGAGACGACCATCTCCTCGTACATCGGGACGGTGTAGAGGGTCTGGTACTCCCGGTAGTGGCGGGAGCCCGACAGCTCGATCGCCGCGTAGCGCTCCTCGCGGAACTCCGCCTCCCGCCACAGCTCCAGCACCGTGCGCCGCCACTCGGGCGCGCTCTCGACGCGGTGCTCGGCGAAGACCCGCTTCAGCGCCGCCTTCCTCGGCACGGACTGCACGCCGAGGAAGGGCATCTCCGACTTCATGTACGCCTGCATGGCCGGAGCCTTGTTCGGCTCGGCGATCTCCCGCAGCGCCAGCCGTACCGCCTTGGCGAGGCTCATGCCTGGGACTGGGTGGTCCGCTCGCCGGTGGCCAGGCCGTCGAAGAGCACGGTGATGTAGTGCTCGGCCAGGCCCGTGGTGTTGAGCCTGCCTCCGGGCCGGAACCAGCGCACGGCCACCCAGATCGTGTCGCGGATCATGCGGTAGGTCAGCTTCGGGTCGACGTCGGCGCGGAACTGCCCGGCCGCCTGCCCCGCCTTGATCTGCCGCACCCACATCTGCTCCACGTCGTCCTCGGCCTTGACGAGGTAGTTGAAGCGGGGGAACTGGCGCAGGTAGTTCCAGTCGTTCTGCATCACGGTGATCGCGGCCCGGTGCGGCTCCAGCGTGCCGAACCCGATGCGGACCATCTCCGACAGCACCGTGCGCGGGTCGCCGCCGCTCTCCTGGGCCGCCCGGTAGCGGGCGATCAGGTCGTCGAGGAAGGTGGACAGCACCTCGTCGACGATCGTCTCCTTGGAGTCGAAGTGGTGGTAGAGACTTCCTGAGAGGATGCCGGCCTCGTTGGCGATCTCGCGAACGGTCGTCGCCTGGAAGCCCTTGCGTGCGAAGATCTCCGCGGCGAGCTTCACGAGGTGGTCACGGCGCTCGGAGGCCGATCCCGACGCGGCGGCGCGCTTGGTCTTCGGCGGCGCGGCGGTCGGGTTCTTTCGCGTTGTCACGCCTCCATTATGGGCCTTTGCGCAATCGCTTGTTCACCGAACACCCGCAGCTCACCGGCGGTTCCTATACGAACCAAGCGCTTGCTAGGATTCGGTCATGAGTGAGGCCTACATCGTCGGCGCGGTCAGGACCCCCGTGGGGCGCAAGAACGGCGGCCTGGCCGGGGCGCATCCCGCCGACCTCGGCGCCCACGTCATCACCGCGGTCCTGTCCGGCGTCGACCCTGCGGCGGTCGACGACGTGATCTTCGGCTGCGTCGACACGGTCGGCCCCCAGGCCGGTGACATCGCCCGCACCTGCTGGCTCGCGGCCGGTCTGCCGGAGGAGGTGCCGGGGGTGACCGTCGACCGGCAGTGCGGTTCCTCGCAGCAGGCGCTGCACTTCGCGGCCCAGGCGGTGCTCTCGGGCACGGCCGACCTGGTGGTGGCGGGCGGCGTGCAGAACATGAGCATGGTCCCGATCTCGTCGGCCATGACCTTCCCCGGATTCGACACGCCGTTCTCCGGCTCGAAGGGCTGGGCGGCGCGGTACGGCTCGCAGGAGATCTCCCAGTTCGCCGGCGCCGAGCGGATCGCCGCCTCGTGGGGCATCACCCGCCAGGAGATGGAGGCCTTCGCCCTCGCCTCGCACGAGCGGGCCCTGCGCGCCATCGACACCGGACGGTTCGCCGGGCAGATCGTCCCGTACGAGGGCGTCGCGGTGGACGAGGGCCCGCGCAGGGACACCTCGCCGGAGAAGATGGCGGCGCTGCGCCCGCTGCTGCCCGACGGGTCACTGACGGCCGCCCTGTCCTCGCAGATCTCCGACGGGGCCGCCGCGCTGCTGGTCGCCTCGGAGCGGGCCGTACGCGAGCACGGGCTGCGGCCGCGCGCCCGCGTTCACCACCTGTCGGTACGCGGCGCCAACCCCGTCGTCATGCTCGACGCGCCCATCCCCGCCACCGAGCACGCGCTGGCCAGGGCGGGCATGTCCATCGGCGATTTCGACGCGGTCGAGATCAACGAGGCGTTCGCCTCCGTGGTGCTGGCCTGGCTGAAGGCGACCGGCGCCGACCCCGCGATCGTCAACCCCAACGGCGGCGCCATCGCCCTCGGTCACCCGCTGGGCGCCACGGGCGCGGTGCTGGCGGTGAAGCTGCTGCACGAGCTGGAGCGCACCGGCGGACGCTACGGCCTGCAGACCATGTGCGAGGGCGGCGGCCAGGCCAACGTCGCCATCGTCGAGCGCCTCTAGGAGGGCAGGGAAGGCCCGCGCATCGCCTGGCGGGCCTTGCCCATGGCCGCCGTCATCGCCTCCAGTTCCTCGGGGGTGAGCAGGTCGATGAGGAACCTGCGCACCACCTCGACGTGTCCTGGCGCGATCTCCTCGAGCAGCCCCGCGCCCGCCTCGGTGAGCACCGCGAGCACGCCCCTCTCGTCGGCGGGGCAGGTGGTGCGCTCCACCAGGCCGCGCTTCTCCAGCTGGGCGATCTGGTAGGTCAGCCCGCTCTTCGACACCACCACCCCGCGCGCCAGCTCCGTCATCCGCATCCGCCGCTCGGGGGTGGCCGCCAGCAGGGTGAGGATCTCGTACTGCGGGTGGGTGAGGCCCGCCGCGCTCTTCAGCTGCTCCTCGATGCGCCTCTCCAGCAGGTGTGAGGCGACCAGGAAGGCCTTCCAGGCGGCCATCTCCTTCGCCTTCAGCCATCGTGTTTCGCTCACGTTCGCCAGTCTATGAGTTGTTCGGATTTGAACGACTGCCTAGGATGGGGTTGTTCAAATCCGAACAACAATGACGGAGGCATCCACCATGGCCCGATCAATCACGCTGCTCCTCGCCAGGCTGGCCATCGGGGTCACCTTCCTGCTGCACGGCTGGGCGAAGTTCACCTCCATCGGCATCTCGGGCGTCAGCGCCATGTTCGAGCAGGCCGGTGTCCCGCTGCCGTCCCTGGCCGCCCCGGCCGTGGCCCTGCTGGAGGTGGCGGGCGGCGTCGCGCTCATCGCCGGCGCCGCGCTGCCGGTGGTGGGCGCCCTGCTGGCCCTCGACATGGTCGGCGCGATCGTCTTCGTCCATCTGTCCAACGGCTTCTTCGCCGACAAGGGCGGCATCGAGCTCCCGCTCGTCCTCGGCGCGGCCTGCCTCGCGCTGGCGTTCACCGGCGGGGGAGCGCTCGCGGCCGACGGCCTGTGGCAGCGCCGCAAGGAGACCGTCGCGGCGTGAGGCCTGCGCGCACGCACCCCCGCAGGGTTGCCGCGTTCGACGGGGGGCGGATCCCGCCGGACGGAAGTGGTCCGTACACTTGCCGGGTTCGTCACGGAGGGTCGCGGAGCCGGACGCGCTGACGTCCGAAAATGAGTCTAGAAAATAGGAAACTTTCCTATTAGATTTCGAGTCATGCCCAACCCTGGCCGCGACTTGCTTCGCCTTGCCGACTCCGTCATCCTGCCCGGATTCGTGGGGACGACGCCCCCCGACTGGCTCCGCCGCCGGCTGTCCGGCGGCCTGGCCGGGGTCGTGCTCTTCTCCCGCAACATCGCCGAACCCGCCCAGGTGGCGGCGCTGACCTCGGCGCTGCACGCCGAGAACCCCGCGGCGCTGGTGGGCGTGGACGAGGAGTCCGGCGAGGTGACCAGGCTCGAGGCCGCCCAGGGGAGCAGCCGGCCGGGCAGCTACGCGCTCGGCGTGGTCGACGACGTCGCGCTCACCGAGGAACTCGCCCGCGACCTCGGGCGTGACCTCGCCACGGCGGGGATCACGATCGACTTCGCCCCCTCGGCCGACGTGAACTCCAACCCCGGCAACCCCGTCATCGGCCTGCGCGCCTTCGGCGCCGACCCCGAACTGGTGGCCAGGCACACCCGGGCCTTCGTCAGAGGGCTGCAGGCCACCGGCGTGGCCGCCTGTGCCAAGCACTTCCCCGGCCACGGCGACACCGCCGTCGACTCCCATTACAGTGTGCCGGTCGTGGCCGGAGAGATCGAGGAGCACCTGTCGCCCTTCCGCGCCGCCATCGACGAGGGCGTGCGGGCGATCATGACGGGCCACCTGCTCGTCCCCCGCTACGACGATCAGCGGCCCGCCACGCTCAGCCCCCACGTGCTGACCGCTCTCCTGCGCGAGGAGCTCGGCTTCGACGGCGTGGTCATCACCGACGGGATCGAGATGGCGGCCGTCTCCGGCGCGTACGGCGTCGGCGGCGCGTCGGCCATGGCGATCGCCGCGGGCGCCGACGCCATCTGCGTCGGCGGGGAACGGTCGGACGAGGCGACAGCCGTCGAGGTGCGCGACGCGATCGCCCACGCCGTCCTGGAGGGCAGGCTGCCCGAGGAGCGCCTCGCCGAGGCCGCGCGCAGGGTCACAGGCCTCGGCGCGTGGTCGGCCGCGACCAGGGCGGCGCAGCGCGCCCGCGGCGGGGCCGAGGAAGGGCGCGCGGTCGAGGGCGAGATCGGCCTCATCGCCGCCCGCCGCGCCGTCAGGGTCACCCGCAGGACGGCCGCGCGCGTCCTGCCGCTGACCGTCGCGCCCCAGGTCGTCGAGTTCTCCCCGGAGATGAACCTGGCCATCGACAAGGGCACGCCGTGGGGTGTGGGCGAGCCGCTGAGCAAGCTCCTGCCCGGCACCACCGTCACCAGGCTCACCGCCGAGGAGTCGCGCGCCGCCGTCCTCGAGAACCTGATCAGGGCCGCCACGGACCGCCCGCTGGTGATCGTCGCCCGCGACGCCCACCGCCACCCGTGGCAGGCCGAGGCGATCAGCCACCTGCTCACCGCCCGCGCCGACGCGGTGGTGGTGGAGATGGGCCTGCCCGAACGCGCCGACCTCGGCGCGGTCCACATCGCGACGTACGGCTCGGCCAGGGTCTGCGGCCAGGCCGCCGCGGAGGTGATCACCGGTACCCTCTGACGTCGTGGACTTCGACGGCGAGGACTTCTCCCACCTCTCGATGACCGACCGCCTCCCCGCGGACGAGCCGCACGTCTTCCGTGACTGCGACCTCACCGCGACCGACTTCTGGGGCGCGTCGCTGGCCGGGGCCAGGTTCGAGTCGTGCGTGCTGGAGCAGACCGACTTCCGCAAGGCCGACCTCGACGGCGCGGTGTTCACCGGTGGGGGAGGGCTGCGGACCAGGTTCGCCGACGCCGACCTGCTCGACGCCGTCTTCACCGACGTCGACCTGTCCTCGGCGCACTTCGGCGGCGCGCTGCTCACCGACGCCGCCTTCACCGGCTGCCGGATGATCGGCGCGTCGCTCACCGGGTCGAGGGGCACCGGGTTCACCCTCGCCCGCTCGAACCTGACCATGGCCAACCTGGGCGGCTGCTCCCTGCGCGGTCAGCGGCTCGACGGCATCAGGTTCGACGACGCCGACCTGTCGGGGTGCGACTTCACCGAGGCCGTCCTCAGCGACTGCCGCCTGGTCGGCACGAGGGTGCTCCAGACCGTCTTCGCCAAGGCCGACCTGCGCGGCGCCGACCTCGGCCAGCCCGACGACGCCAAGCTGCGCGCCCTGTCCGGGGCGATCATCAACCAGGCGCAGGCCAACGCGATCCTCGCCGCACGCGGCCTCACCGTGGTGTGAGCCCGCAACCGGACGGCGTGCGCCCGTGCGAGCTCACCGTGGTGTGAGCCCGCCCCCGGCACCGGACGGCGTGCGCCCGTGCCGGCTCAGCGCGGCGTGAGCCGCCGCAGCGTCTCGTCCGCCTCGGCCATGATCCGCCCGATCAGCTCCTCGCACGAGGGCAGGTCGTCGAGCACGCCGACCACCTGCCCCGCCGCCATGACGCCGAGATCGGTACGGCCGTCGACCATGGCCGCCCGCAACAGCATCGGGGTGTTGGCCGCCTGCAGCACCTGGGACCAGGTCAGGTCCCTGCCCTTCCGCATCCCGCGGCCCTCGGCCAGCAGGTGCGCCCAGGACAGCGCCGACAGCCGCTTGAAGCGGGCGGCGTTGACGACCGCGCGCAGCAGGCGGGCGCGTTCGAGCGAGGCGACGAACGGCGTGGCGAGCACCCGGTGCGGCACCCCGTCGACCTTGCGGGTCACGAGCGTGTCGGTGGCCTCCAGGTAGAGCCGCTTCACCTGGTCGGGTACCGGGGAATCGGAGGTGAGCAGGAAGCGGGTGCCCATGGCGATGCCCGCCGCGCCGTACGCCATGGCCGCCACCAGGCCGCGGCCGTCGAAGAAGCCGCCCGCGGCGACGACGGGGATGTCGACGGAGTCGACGACCTGGGGCAGGAGCAGGGTGGTGGGGATCGGCCCGGTGTGCCCGCCGCCCTCGCCACCCTGGACGATCACGGCGTCCACCCCCCACGCGGCGACCTTCTCGGCGTGGCGGCGCGCGCCGACGGACGGGACGGTGACGACGCCCGCCTCCTTCAGCCTGGCGATCAGCTCCCGGCGCGGGGCGAGGGCGAAGGAGGCGACCCTGACACCCTCGCGGATCATGACCTCGACCCGTTCGTCCGCGTCGGCGGCGTCGGAGCGGATGTTGACGCCGAAGGGCGCGTCGGTGCGCTTCTTCACCTCGCGGATCGCGGTCGTCATCTGGTCCAGGGACATGGTGGAGGCGGCGATGACGCCGAGGCCGCCCGCCGCCGAGGTGGCCGCGGCCAGCCGGGCGCCCGCCACGTAGCCCATGCCGGTCTGCACGATTGGGTACCGGCAGCCGACCAGGTCGGTGAGTGCGGTTCTCACAGCGACTCGCCGCGCAGGCCGCCGGGGTCGAGCGTCTCCAGGATGCGGCGCTCCTCGTCGGTCGGCAGGCGGGTCGTCGGCACGTCGGGCGGAACGGCCAGCTCGAAGCCCGTCGCCGCCACCACCTCGGCCACGCTGACGCCCGGATGGACCGAGACCAGCCGCATCGACCCGTCGGGGGCGCCCAGGTCGAGCACCGCCAGGTTCGTCACCACTCTGCGGACCATCGGGCCGCCCACGCCGGAGATCATGTCGACCTTCTCGACGAACACCCGCGGGCCGTGCCGGGGGATCCAGTAGCTGGTGGGGCAGCAGACGGTGTTGCCGGGCGCCCCCCGCACGCCCAGGAGCTGGGCCTTCGGCCGCTCCCACGGGCCGATGCAGGAGATGTTGGTGTTGCCGTGCCTGTCGATCTGCGAGGCGCCGAGGAACACGTGCCGCCTGCCGTTCAGCGCCAGCCACAGGTGGTCGCGCACGGGCAGCCAGCCCTCCACCACGCCGGGCGCGTCGCCGGTCAGCAGGCACACGCCGTCGGTCGTGATCAGGTCGGGCTCGAACGTCATCCTGGCCAGGCGCGCGGCCAGCATCGTGATCGGCCCGCCGATCCCGGCAGCCACGATCTCGCCGTCGCCCCTGAACGCCTCGGCGCAGGCGACCACGCACACATCAGCCCTGCTCATGGTGATACTCCTGCCACGGGGTCGTCGCGTAACGGCGCTGCTCTGCCTCGTCCCTGCCGTAGTCGGGCTCGCACGAGGTGAAGCCTGCGCCGCCGGGGGCCTCCACCACGCCGGTCACGAACGACCTGCTGATCAGCAGCGACTGCACCGGCCCCTCCTTCAGCAGGTCGGCGCTGTCGACGAGCCGCTCGCAGGAGACGTAGCAGCTCGTGGCGGCCTTGGCGTAGAGGTCGTCGAAGTAGGGGTCGGGGCCGAGATACTGCGCGTTGCCGCGCCTGTCGGCCCTGTTGAGGTGCACCAGCGCCACGTCCATGGTCAGCGCGGGCGCCGCGACCAGGTCCTCCTCCGTGTACGGCGAGCGCACGGTCCGCAGCTCGGGGTTGACGCGCATGACGTCGGAGCCGAGCCCCGCCCTGGTCGGCAGGAAAGGCAGCCGGTGCGCGGCGGCGAGCAGGCCGAACATGAACATGCCCTCGTCGTACTCGGTGAACTCGATCGCGCCCTGCTGGCGGGCGGTCCTGAAGTGCGGTTCGAGGGGGATGGTGTCGAGCGTCACGAAGGGGGCCACGACCTTGCGCACCTTGCCGGCGGCGCACAGCATGCCGACGTCGGCGCCGCCGTACGAGATGATCGTCAGGTCGGTGGCGGGCGCTCTGAGCAGGGCGCCGACCAGCGCCATCGGCTTGCGGCGCGAGCCCCATCCGCCCACGCCGACCGTCATGCCGCTCTCGATCCTGGCCGCGACCTCGTCGGCCGTCATCACCTTGGTCACCGCAGGAACCTCTCCCTGTGCTCGTCGCCCGCCCCCATCAGGTTCAGCTCGAAGGTGAGGCCCTGCTCGAAGCGGTAGCTGTGCTTGACGTCCATCGGGTCGATGCCGTTGAGCGACTCCTTGGCGCGCCGGATGACGTAGGGATCCTTGTCGGCGATCACGTCCGCCACCTCCATGGCGACCTCGACCAGCTTGTCGCGGGCCGTCACCCGCAGCACGGAGCCGAAGGCGTGCAGCTCCTGCGCGGTGACGTTCCTGCACGTGTAGACCATGGCGCGCACGAGGTGCTGCGGCACCAGCCGCGCCAGGTGGGTGGCCGCGCCGAGCGCGCCCCTGTCGACCTCGGGCAGGCCGAAGTAGGCGTCGTCGCTGGCGACCACGATGTCGGCGTTGCCGGCCAGGCCGACGCCGCCGCCGAGGCAGAAGCCGTGCACCGCGGCGACCACCGGCACCGCGCAGTCGTACACGGCGGCGAACGCCTCGTAGCAGCCCCTGTTGGCGCCGACGAGCGCGGAGTGGCCCGCGCTCCGCTGCATCTCCTTGATGTCCACGCCCGCGTTGAATCCGCGGCCCTCGGCTCTCAGCACCACGACCCTGGTCCCGGGGTCCTGCCCCGCGGCGTGGACGGCCCGCGCCAGGTCGTGCCAGTCCCGCACCCGCAGCGCGTTGACCGGGGGGACGTCGACGACCACCTCGGCGATCGGCCCCGCCCGCAGCGTGATTCCCATGACGCTCCTGTTGTTACCTAACGCTTGCTTGGTACCGTAGCATCCGTGATCTCCTACGACTACACCGGCAAGGTGGTCCTGGTGACGGGCGGCACCAAGGGGCTCGGGCGGGGGATCGCCCGCGCCTTCCGGTCGGCGGGCGCCGAGGTGGTCGTCTGCGCCAGGACCCCGCCGGACGAACCCGTCGACGGAGCCGGTGTCCGGTTCGTCCGGGCGGACGTGCGCGACCCCGAGGACCTGGAACGGCTGTTCGACGGGCTCGACCGGCTGGACGTGGTGGTCAACAACGCCGGCGGCGCGCCGTACGCGATGGTCGCCGGCACCTCGCCCCGCCTGCACGCCCGCGTCATCGAGCTCAACCTGACCGCGCCGCTCCTGGTGTCCCAGCGGGCGCACCCGCTGCTCGCCGCCACGGCCGGCGCGGTGATCATGATCGGCAGCACGAGCGGCACCCGCCCGTCCCCTGGAACCTCCGCGTACGGCGCGGCCAAGGCGGGCCTGCACCATCTGGCCGCCTGCCTGGCTGCCGAGTGGGCCCCCGAGGTCAGGGTGAACACGGTCGTGGTCGGCCTGGCCAGGACCGAGAACGCCGGCGAGCACTACAGGGACAGGATCGAGGTCCTCAGTGCGACCATCCCGGCCGGGCGGATGGCCGAGCCGGACGACGTCGGCGAGGTGTGCCTCTGGCTGGCGGGTGCCCGTTACGTCACGGGGGCGCAGGTTCTCGTGCACGGGGGCGGCGAGACCCCTGCCTGGAAGTGGCTGGCATCTGATGAAATCTCCCGATAACCCAAGGAGGTCGCGTGGCGAGGATCTGTGAAGGCCGGGTCGTGATCGTGACGGGTGCCGGGCGCGGCATCGGCAGGGCGCACGCGCTGGAGTTCGCCCGGCAGGGTGCCAAGGTCGTCGTCAACGACCTCGGCACGGGGCGCGACGGCGGCGGCAGGTCGGGCGCCCCCGCCCTCGAGGTGGTCGAGGAGATCCGCGACCTGGGTGGCCAGGCCGTGGCCAACTGTGACGACGTGGCCGACTGGGACGGCGCGGCCAGGCTGATCAAGATGGCGGTCAGCGCCTTCGGCAGGCTGGACGTGCTGGTCAGCAACGCGGGCTTCCTGCGCGACCGGATGCTCGTCTCGATGACCGAGCACGAGTGGGACGAGGTGATCAGGGTCCACCTCAAGGGCCACTTCCTCCCGTTACGGCACGCCGCCGCCCACTGGCGGGAGCGGTCGAAGGCCGGCGATCGGGTCGCGGCCCGCGTCGTGCACACCTCGTCGGGGGCGGGCCTGCTCGGCAGCGTCGGGCAGGGCAACTACGCGGCGGCCAAGGGCGGCATCGCCACCCTCACCCAGGTCGCGGCGGCGGAACTGGCCCGCTACGGGGTGACGGTCAACGCCATCGCGCCCGCCGCCAGGACCAGGATGACCGAGGAGGTGTTCACGGCCACGATGGCCAGGCCGGAGCACGGATTCGATCCCATGGACCCGGCCAACGTGGCCCCTCTGGTGGCCTGGCTCGGCTCGGTCGCCTCCGGCCACGTGACCGGCCGGGTCTTCGAGGTGGAGGGCGGGCGGATCGGACTGGCCACCGGCTGGCGGCACGGGCCCGCGGCCGAGAAGGGCGGCCGGTGGGATCCCGCCGAGGTGGGCCAGGCGGTCGACGCCCTGCTGGCCGAGGCGCCCGAACCCGAGCCGGTCTACGGCTCGTGAGCAGAACAATCTTCTGATTACTAAGAGCTACCCATCAACTGCACTCAGCTATATGATCGCTTTGGCTTTGACCCACCCGGTCAAGCGGAGTCAACGGGACGGCCGCGCGCTACGGGCCCATGCGTGCCGCCGTCCGCGACCCCAACTGGCGAAGGAGCTGAAGTGATCAAGAAGCTGTGCGCAACCGGTGCCCTCGTGGCAGCGGCCGCGGGCGCCACGCTGCTGGCGCCCCCCGCACACGCCGACACGTGGACGAGCAACTGGAGCCACAACAGCGACGCCTGGCTGTCGGGCAACACCTTCGGGAACGTGCGGGCCGCCAACGTCGGCGCCGGTCGGTCCACGAACGTCAACAACATCAACGGCATCGCGAACACGGCCTCCAACGGCAGCATCGTGGTGACGTACATCTTCTACTAGCCACCACGTCCTCCCCCACGGATGGAACGTTCCACAACAACCTGACCTGGAAGGTAGCCGACATGCTCAAGAAGCTCTGCGTCACCGGAATCGTCGTCGCCGCCGCGGGCGCCACCCTCATGAGCGCCCCCGCCAGCGCCGACACCTACATCCGCAACAGCAGCCACAACCACGGGGCCGTCCAGTCGGGCAACAACTTCGGCAACGTGTTCGCGGGCAACTTCGGCACCCGTGGCGCGACCAACGTCAACAACATCAACGGCAACGCCATCACCGCCACCAACCGCAGCGGCGTCGGCGTCAGGTTCTGGGTCGACTAGTCGGCCTCATCAGCGTGCGAGCCGGGTCGGCGACGACCCGGCTCGCGCCTGTTGCGTAACATCCGTCGGGTGACGATCTGTGCATATGTGACATGTGATAGCGCTGAGTCCCGCGACGACGAGCGTGATCCGGTGCTGGCCGCCTGGCGCGCGGCAGGCATCGAGGGCAGGGCGGTCCGGTGGGACGATCCCGGTGTCGACTGGAGCGTGTTCGACGCCGCCGTGGTCCGTTCCGTATGGGACTACGTCGACAGGCGCCCGGAGTTCCTGGCGTGGGCGAAGGCGACCGCCGGCGTGACCCGGCTGCTCAACCCGGCGCCGATCCTCGACGCCAACACCGACAAGACGTACCTGCGCGAGCTGGGCCTGCCGGCCGTGCCGACGCACTGGTCGGCCGACGACCTGCCGGACTGGCCCGAGTACGTCGTCAAGCCGGCGGTCTCGGCGGGAGCGCGCGACACGATCAGGACCACCGACAGGGCGGTGGCGAGGGCGCACGCGCAGGCGCTGACGGACGCGGGCCGTACCCCGATGGTCCAGCCGTACCTCGACATGGTCGAGGCCGAGGGCGAGACGTCGCTGCTCTATTTCAACAGGACCTTCAGCCACGCCGTCCGGCGCAACGCGATGCTCGCCGGCGGGCAGACCCTCGCCGACAACGGCCGCGCCGACCTGCGTACGCCGGCCCCCGACCTGGTCGAGCTGGCCGAGAAGGTGCTCGCGGCGGTGCCGGGCGACCTGCTCTACGCCAGGGTCGACCTGATCAGGCTCCCGGACGGCAGCCCCGCCCTGATGGAGCTGGAGCTCACCGAGCCCTACCTCTATCTGAGCCACATGGACGGCGCGGCCGACCGGCTCGCCCAGGCGCTCACCGAGCTGCTCTGAGGGGCGGAAAACCCGTTGCGCGGTGCGGCGGCGGGTTGGTTGACTGCGCACGACGAGCACGAACACGAGCGACGCGAGGGGGAATGTTGATGCCCGCGGCCACCGAGGTCGCCGTCGCGCGCCCTCGAGCGGACTCATCCCCTGGCCGGAGCGGCCCGCGGGGCTGATCCCGCCTGGCGTGACGGCGGCACAGGTGTCCCGTCCGCAACGCCTCGAAAGTGCTACTCCGTTGCCTCGTAAGAGTTCGTTCCGCTGCGTCAACTGCCGGCTCGACGTTCCCATGGACGCGCCCGGCACCCGTCACCGCAACCACTGCCCGACCTGCCTGTGGTCCCGCCACGTCGACAGGACCCCCGGCGACCGCGCCGCCGACTGCGCGGCGGGGATGGCGCCCATCGCCATCCACGTCCGCCAGGGCGGCGAGTGGCAGATCATCCACCGCTGCACCTTCTGCGGCGAGCTCGACGCCAACCGCATCGCGGGTGACGACAACCCGCTCACGCTGATGCGCCTGGCCGTCGCCCCGCTCGCGCAGCCGCCCTTCCCGCTCGACTGGTTCGCCCGCCTCTGAGCCTCAGGCGGTGATGCCCCCGTCCACCGGGATCACCGCGCCCGTCAGGTAGGCGCCCGCCCGCGAGGACAGGAAGATCGCCGCCCCGGCCATGTCGTCGGGGCGGCCGATCCGGCCCAGCGGCACCCCGGCGGCGACCAGCGCCCGGGTGGCGGGATCGTCGAGGGCGAAGGCCATCATCCTGGAGTCGAACGGGCCGGGGGCGATCGCGTTGACCGTGATGTGCTGGGGGGCGAGCTGCCTGGCCAGGTGCCTGGTCAGCATGTGGACTCCCGCCTTCGCCGCGGAGTAGGCGTAGTTCTCCATCGCCGGAACCCTGAGGCCGTCGACGGAGCCGATGTTGATCACCCGGGCCGGGTCGTCGGCGTCCGCCGCCGCGCGCAACTGGGGGAGGAAGCGCTGCGTGAGGAAGAAGACGCCCTTCACGTTGATGCCCCAGAGCTTGTCGAAGGCGTGCTCGGGATACTCCTCCAGCGGGGCGCCCCAGGTCGCCCCCGCGTTGTTGACCAGCACGTGCAGCGGCCCCTCGACCGCCTCGGCCAGCCTGTCGACGCCCTCGGGCGTCGACAGGTCGGCCGGCACGGCCACGCAGCCCAGCTCGTCGGCGGCCTTGGCGACCTCGGCCGTCTTGCGCGCGGAGATGTAGACCGTGGCTCCGGCCGCGACGAACCCCGCCGCGATCATCCGCCCGATGCCCCTGGAGCCGCCCGTGACGACGACCTTCTTGCCTTCCACCGAGAACAGCGTCATGGTGGGGAAGCATGCCATACCGACCGGTCGGTTTTCAGGGTGGTCACAGGCCGGGGATGCGGCCGTTCCTGAACAGGTCGACGAACGTCTGGTGGTCCTGGCGGGCCTGCGCGCCGTAGGCGTGGGCGAAGTCCACCAGCATCCCGACGAACCCGGTCGTGTCACCGTCGATGGCCGACACGATCGCCTCCTCGGTGGAGAAGTCGACCAGGTCGTGCGCGGACTCGTCGTCGGCGACCGAGTGCATCCTGGCCACCGCCCGCCCGAGATCGCGCACGATCGAGCGCAGTTCGCCGGGCTCGTTGACGTCGTCCCAGTCGAGGTCGGCCGAGTACGGCGAGACCTCCGCCACCAGCTGCCCGATCCCGTCGAGCGTGGTGTAGCCGAGCCACGGATCGGCGTAGGCCTGCAGGGCGCGCTGCGACTCGGCGGTCCTGTGCCCCTGGTGCCTGAAGTAGGCGGCGACCTTCTCGTCGTGGATGTGCCTGGCCACGGCGGGCACCTGGGCCTGCTTCATGTAGAGGATGACGTCGTTCTCCAGCGCCTGGGTGCGGCCCTCCAGCAGGAGGTTGTAGGACGGCAGCCCCGCCGAGCCGATGCCGACGCCCTTGCGCAGCGCCACGTCCTTGATGACGTGCTCCACGGGGCCGGCGAGGCCGGGCAGCGTGGTGAGGTAGTCGTCGAAGGCGGCCACCACCGCCGCCCTGGTCCCTTCCGAGACCGGCTCGCGTCCGTCGATGAGCGCGAAGCGCCGGTCGTAGTCGTCGACCACGGTCTCGACGTCGAGCAGGGCCACGCGCGTGTGCAGCCGCGCCGACTGCAGCACCCGGTGGAGCACGCCCGTGGTGGTGCCCAGCGTCAGCGAGCCGATCGCGTCGTCGCCGCCCTTGGCGATGGCGGTCAGCTCGGTCAGGTAGGCGGTGCCGAAGTCGCTCACCAGGCGGGAGATCGCCTCGTCGGACAGGGCCTTGCCGTACGCGATGAGGGCGACGCTGGCCGCGAAGCGCTTCAGGTCCCAGGTGTAGGGCCCGACGTAGGCCTCGTCGAAGTCGTTGACGTTGAAGACGAGGGCACCGGAGGCGTTCATGTAGGTGCCGAAGTTCTCGGCGTGCAGGTCGCCGTGGATCCAGACCCGGCGGGTGGGCCCGTCGAGGTAGGAGTCGTCGGCGAAGTCGCCGGTCATGTCGGCGTAGAAGACGGCCGCGCTGCCGCGGTAGAAGGCGAACGCCGACCCCGCCATCTTCCTGAACTTGCGCAGGAACGCGGCGGGGTCACGCTCGATGGAGGGGCCGAACTCGGTGGTCAGCACCTCGAGGAGGTGTGACGCGCGGCTCTGTGTCGCCATAGTTCACCGTAGTCCCGCGCGCCCCTCCAGGCTAGGTCGCGCGCGGCAGCGCCCGCACGCTGACGACGGCGAGCGCGGCGGCCAGCAGCAGCAGCCCCGCGGCCTGACCGGCCCAGGTGGCCACCAGGGGCTGCGTGAAGACGCCCTCGACGTCGTAGCGGACAGGCGCCCGCAGGACGCCCAGCAGCGCCGCGACGACGGCCAGGGCCAGGCTCCAGGCCGGCGGGGCCTTCCGGGCGAGGCAGACCACGCCCGCCACCACGGTCGCGACCGCGCTCAGGCCGTGCGGGTCGATCCACCCGGCCATCCAGTCCAGACCGGCGCCGGTGTAGAAGGCCAGGTCCCGGGTGATACCGAATCCGGCGGCGACGTACAGGACGACCAGTCCCAGCGGCAGGACCGCGAGCAGCGACGAGCGGCGCACCGGCGCGTCCCGGTGCTGGCCGAGCAGGAGCGCCACGGCGGGGACCGCCGTCACCAGCAGGTAGGACAGCTCGTCGACGGCCGGCCGCTCCCAGACGAACAGCTCCTGCGCGAGCGTGACCCCGAGGAACAGCAGGCCGACGTAGGTGAGGATCCTCGCCGCCCGCACCCGGCCGAGCGCGAGCGTGGCGAAGGCCGCGATCCCGACGAGATCCGTCGCCGCGGACACGAGCTGCCACGCCTGCCCGGCCGGATCGGTGATCACGAACTCGGAGGGGAGGGAGCCGACGACACCGAGGGAGAACAGCGTGCCGACGAGGCCGTACCAGCCCAGCACGGCGTGGAAGCCCAGGCCGAGCAGGGCGACCAGCCGGACCGCGTCGCCCATCGCCCGGTAGCGGGGAGCGGCGCCCAGCCCGCCGGCCCTGGTCCTGACCGCCAGCGCGGCCACGGAGGCGACCTCGCGCCAGCTCGGCCGCGGGTTGTCCTCGTCCGGGACCTCGCCGGCGCTGTCGAGATAGGCGTCGACCATCTCCTCCGCGCGCTCGGCCCGGTAGGAGGCGGGCAGCATCCTGAGCACGAAGCGGTAGCGCTGCTCCAGCAGGGTCATGCGAGACCTCCGGCGGCCGACGGTCGGGGGGTGAAGGCGCGCCTGCGGGCGTCGAGCCGTGCGGTGGCGGCCTGGAGGGTGCCGGACAGCCTGGCGACCTCTGTCTGGAGCGCGCCCTCGCCGGCGTCGGTGAGGCGGTAGTAGCGGCGCAGCCGCCCCGACTGCACCTCCTCGTGGTCGAGCTCGACCAGGTCCTCGGCGGCGAGCCGGTCGAGCACGCCGTACAGCGTGCCGATCTTCAGCTGCACCTTGCCCTCGGACAGGCGCTCCACTTCCTGGACGATGCCGTAGCCGTGGCGCGGCTCGTCGAGAAGTGCCGTCAGAGCCAGGAACATGGGCTCCGTCATATTCATGAACTCACCATAACATGCCTGACAAGATATCAGGCGCGCTGGCTCGAGACCGAGACGACCTCTCCCGTCATGTAGCCGGAGTACTCGCTGGCCAGGAAGACGATCACGTTGGCCACCTCCCACGGCTCCGCCGCCCTGCCGAACGCCTCTCGCTCCGCCAGCTCGGCCAGCACCTGCTCGGTGGTGACCTTGGACAGGAACGGGTGCATGGCCAGCGAGGGCGCGACGGCGTTGACCCTGATCCCGTGCTCGGCGGCCTCGACGGCGGCGCACCTGGTCAGCGCCATCACTCCGGCCTTGGCCGCGGCGTAGTGCGACTGCCCGCGCTGCGCCCGCCAGCCCACCACCGAGGCGTTGTTGACCACCACGCCCGCGCCGCGCGGGATCATGTGCCGCAGCGCCGCGCGCGTGCAGCGCATCGTGCCGGTCAGCGTCACGTCGAGCACCGCGTGCCACTGCTCGTCGGTCATCTCGGCCAGCTCCGCGGTGCCGCCCAGGCCCGCGTTGTTGACCAGCACGTCGAGCCGCCCGTGCGCGGTCACCGTCGCCTCGACCAGCGCGCGCACCTGGTCCTCCGAGGTGACGTCGCACGGTACGGCCAGCGGCTCGACCCCGGTCAGCGCGCCCAGCGCCTCGGCCGCCTCCCGCAGCCGCCGCTCGTGCCGGTCGGAGACGACCACGGTCGCGCCCTCCTCGGCGCACCGCCGGGCGGTCGCGTAGCCGATGCCGGTGCCCGCGGCGGCGGTGACCAGCGTGACCTTTCCTTCGAGCAGGCCGTGTGACTTCACTTGGGCAGCCCCAGGGTGCGTTCGGCGATGATGGTGCGCTGGATCTCGCTCGATCCCGCGTAGATGGTGTCGGCGCGGCTGAACAGGTAGAGCCGTTGCAGGTCGCCGAGCTCGCCCACCAGCCCCTCCTTGCCCAGCACCGCCTGGGCCAGCTCGCCCAGCCGCTGGTGCCACTGCGACCAGTAGAGCTTGGCGACGGAGGGCTCGGCGCCGGGCCGCAGCGCGTTGAACCGCATGATCCGCAGCTCCAGCCACGACCGTGCCAGCTCGTCCCTGATCAGCGGGTCGTCGAGCGCGCCCGTCCGCCGCGCGGCCGCGACGACCTTGGCCAGCTCGCGCTGGAAACCGATCTGCTGGCCGAGCGTGGAGGCGCCGCGCTCGTGGCCGAGCGTCGCCATCGCCACCTTCCAGCCCTCGCCCGGCGCGCCGAGGATGTTGTCCTTCGCGGTCCTCGCGCCGTCGAAGAACACCTCGTTGAACTCGGCGGTGCCGGTGAGCTGCCGGATCGGGCGCACCTCCACGCCGGCCTGCCGCATCGGCACCAGCAGGTAGGACAGGCCCCGGTGCCGCTGGGAGCCCTCCTCGGTACGGCACAGCACGAAACACCAGTCGGCCACGTGGGCCAGCGACGTCCACACCTTCTGCCCCGTGACGACCCACGCGTCGCCGTCGAGCACGGCCCTGGTCTGGACGTTGGCCAGATCGGAGCCGGCCTCGGGTTCGGAGTAGCCCTGGCACCACAGCTCGTCGCCGCGCCGGATGGGCGGGAGGAAGCGGTCCTTCTGCTCCCGCGTCCCGAAGTCGAGGATCGTGGGACCGATCAGCCCCTCGCCGATGTGGCCGACCCGGGCGGGGGCGTCCGCCTTCGCGTACTCCTCGTGGAAGGCGATCTGGTCTTCGAGGGAGGCGTCGCGGCCCCCGTACTCCTTCGGCCAGGCCAGGCACGTCCAGCCCGCCCTGCCGAGGTGGCGCTCCCACGCGTGCCGTACGTCGTGGCCCTCGTGCTCGCGGCCGGGGCCGCCCAGCCCGCGGGCGTGCGCGAACTCGCCCGACAGCGCCGACTCCAGCCAGTCCCTGATCTCGTGCCTGAGCGTCATGAGGCGAATCGCCCGTAGCCGCCGCGGAAGAAGAGCAGCGGCCCGCCGTCGGCGTGGGCGTCGAGCTGGTGCACCCGCGCCACGACGATCACGTGGTCGCCCGCGGGGTGCTCGGCCTCGATCGAGCACTCGAGCCAGGCCAGCGCGCCCTCGAGTAACGGGTTGCCGCCGGGGGAACGGCTCCAGGCCAGGCCCGCGAACTTGTCGCCGCCCCTGGCCGCGAGCTGCGCGCAGACCTGCTGCTGGTGCTCGGCCAGCACGTTGACGGTCAGCGTTTCGGCCGCCCTGAGCCGGGGCCAGCTGGTGCTGGTGTGCGCGACGCAGAAGGCCACGAGCGGCGGGTCGAGCGAGACGGAGGTGAAGGAGTTGGCCGCCAGGCCGCTCGGCGCGCCGCTGTCGGGGTCCAGGGCGGTGATGGCCACGACGCCCGTGGCGAACCTGCTCAGGACCGACCTGAAGTGCTTGGCGGCGTTGCCGGCAGGGTGGTCGGCTCCGTGGTCGGCTCCGTGGTCGGCGGGGTGCTCGCGGGTGCCGTTGGCGGTGCCGGGCTGGTACGGCGCGACATGCGGCCTGCCGTCACAGCCGTCCGGCGCGATCAGCCGGGCAGCGTGTGTGCTCATGGGCGCCTCCTCGTCCACCACTCTATCTTACCAAGCGCTTGCTTGGACGGTAGGCGTCTCCCCGGAAGGCTGTCAACGCGTTGACAGCCGTTTCCGGCCCGGCATAGCGTCGGTTGTGTGGCCAAGCGCTTGCTTGATTTCAGGGACGCCGCGGCCGTCGCGGGCGTCGGCTACACGCCGTTCTCCAAGGACTCGGGCGTCAGCACGCTGACCCTGGCGTGCCGGGCCGTACTGGCCGCGCTCGAGGACGCGGGCCTCACCGCCGACGACGTGGACGGCCTGGCCACCCACCGGGTGGGCGACTCGGCCGCGCCCTCCGTGGTCGGCCCCGCGCTCGGGATCGCCGCGCCCACCTGGTACCTCGACCACTTCGGCGGCGGCAGCGTCTCGCACGCGGTCGTCGGGCAGGCGGCCCTCGCCGTCGCGGCGGGACTGGCCGAGACGGTGGTGTGCTACCGCGCGATCAACGCCAGGTCGGAGTTCCGCATGGGGACCGCGCCGAACCCGAGCCCCGAGACCCAGTACCTGGCCCCGTACGGCTACGGCGCCCCGGTCCAGCAGTTCGCCATGTACGCCAGGACCCACATGCTGAAATACGGCACCCTGCCCGAGCACTTCGGGCAGGTGGCGGTCCGGCAGCGCTCCTACGCGGCGGCCAACCCGCGCGCGCTGATGCGCACCCCCATCACCCTCGACGACTACCTGGGCAGCCGCCCGATCGCCGAGCCGCTGCGGCTGCTCGACTGCTGCCTGGAGACCGACGGCGCCTGCGCGGTGGTCGTCACCACCGCCGAACGCGCCCGCGACCTGCGCAGGCCGCCCGTGCTGATCTCGGGCGCGGCCTGGGGCGGCGGCGACTCCTTCCTGGCGCCCGGCGAGCCGACCGTGACCGCCGCCGCCGCCCTCGCCCCCCGCCTGTACGGCATGGCCGGCGTCGGCCCCGCCGACATCGACGTGGCCGAGCTCTACGACTGCTTCACCTACTCGGTGATCGTCCAGCTGGAGGACTACGGCTTCTGCGCCAAGGGAGAGGGCGGGCCCTTCGCGGCCTCGGGGGAGGGGCCGCCGGTCAACACCCACGGCGGTTTCCTGTCCGAGGGGTACGTCCACGGGCTCAACCACGTCGCCGAGGCCGTCTCCCAGCTGCGCGGCGAGGCGGGGGAGCGGCAGGTGCCGGGCGCCGAGGTGGCGCTGTCGACCGCCCAGCCGGGGCACATCCTGGCCGCCACGTCGGCACTGGTCCTGCGGAAGGGATGAGCGTGGACAGGGACTCGGCCGAGTGGTGGGACCTGGTGGCCAAGGGCGTTCTGGCGGTGCAGCGCTGCTCCTCGTGCGGCCTGGCCAGGTTCCCGGCCAGGGCGTTCTGCGCGGCGTGCCGTACCGAGGGGTGGTCGTGGGCGGCCGTGGCGCCCGAGGGGCTGGTGGAGAGCTGGATCGTGAGCCACTGGCGGGCCGCGGCGCCCTTCACGGTCGTGCGCGTGCGGCTGGCCGAGGCGCCGCGGTGCGTGCTGTACGGGACCTGGCGGGGCGAGCAAGAGCCGCGGCGGGGACAGCGGGTGCGGGCGCTGTTCGCGGACGGGCCGCTGATCGAGTGGACCGCCTGAGGGGACGCCGACCGCGTGGGCGGCGTGGCGGGAGGCGGACCCCGCCTGACGACGAGAGCGTGCTCTTACCAAGAGAGCGCGCCCTGGCGGGCGTGGGGGACCCGCCAGGACGCGCCTCCGTACCGTGCGCGTCGACCCAGGACCCCGGCGAGGGATGGGGTCCTACGCCGAGTGCTCGCGCACGGAGCCGGTGGGGGAGTGACCGTCCGTCGTGGGGTGCCGGTAGTGCTCGGCGATGCGGAGTGCCGCGCCTACCGGGTCGTCGATGGGGTGCGTGACGGTCGATCCCTCCTCGTGCCATTCGAACGAGCCGTCCCTGCACCACACGGTCAACTCGGTCAGTACGGACAGCACGGACATGCCATTCCCATTGCTCTGGTAGGTGTGGGTGAACCCCTGGCGGTGCAACGCGTAACGCAGTAAACGTGTTGCCTCGCGGGGGTCGTGCCAGGGCAGGTACGGCGTACCCGCGCGGACCGGCAGCACCGGCCGTCACCCCCTCGCCCGACCTTTCGATGGATTTGTACCAACGAATGGATGATGCGGCTGTCAATGCCGTCCGGTCAAGGGGTTGTAGCTAGATAGAACCAGATCGTCTAAATTGTTGGAACAAAAGGGGTGAAAGTGGCTCGGTCGTCGCTGTATCAGCAGGTGGCTTCGGATCTGCGAAGGGCCATCTACTCCGGCGACCTCGGCCCCGGGGCGCAATTGCCCACAGAAGCCCACCTTCAGGATCAGTACGGCGTAAGCCGCAACACCGTCAGGCTGGCCCTCGGCGAGCTGGTGAACGAGGGCCTCGTCACGCGCGCGCCCCGGCGCGGCACGATCGTCCGCGACCGCCGGCCGTTGCTGATGTATCCGCAGCGGGAGCTCGCCGCGCAGCCGCGCGGTGAGGTGCGCGAGGCCTTCGCCTACGCCGTCTCCCAGGAGGGCCGCGAGCCGAGCCAGACGATCGAGGTGCAGATCGTGAGCCCGGTCGAGGAGATCGCCAGCCGGCTGCAGCTGGGCGACCGCGACCTGGCGGTCGTCAGGCGCCGGCTGCGCTTCGTCGACGGCCAGCCGTACAACACCAACGACTCCTACTTCCCGCGGACGCTGGTGCAGGACTCCGAGATCGCCAGGCCGGGAGACATCGCCCGCGGGGCCAACAGGGTGCTCGAGGAGCTCGGCCACAAGCAGGTGCGGGTGGTCGACGACATCATGGCGCGGATGCCGAACCAGGAGGAGGCCGAGCGCCTCCAGCTGGAGCTGGGGACCCCGGTCGTCGTCTACATCAGGGTCGGCTACGACAGCGCCGACACGCCGGTGCGCGTGGCCGTCTCGGTGCTCCCGGCCGACAAGCACCTGATTCGCTACGAGCTGGGCCTCCGCTAGGACCACGCTCGCTTGGGGGTGATCCCGTCCGTGCGGCGCGGGTCGTCGTTCCGCGCTGGGCACGGTGGAGTTGTGCATACTCCCCCAAATTGCATTTTTCCCTGAAATATCGCCATGAAAGCCGTGCGCCACCGGGCGAACACGCTCCGTGTTCACTCCGTCACCCATCGGAACGAAGGGCAGAAACATGCACTCCAACACCCTGCTTCCCCCGCTGACCCTCCGGCGTGCCGTACCCGACGACCTTCCCGGCGTCCTCTCCCTCCTCGCCGACACCGCCGAGTGGCTCCACGCGCAGGGCGTACGGCAGTGGCCGCGCGGCGGCTTCGGCCCCGAGCGGATCGTGCCGCTGATCGAGGAAGAGGTCCTCTACCTGCTAGAAGGCCACTTCGGGGAAACCGTCGCGACCATCGCCCTCGACGGTCACGCGGACGAGGAGTTCTGGGCCCCGGCCGACGATCCCGGCTCGGCCCTCTACGTCCACAAGCTCGCCGTCTCCCGCGCCGCCGCGGGAACGGGTCTCGGCGACGCGCTCCTCGACTGGGCGGGAAGCGCCGTCGCGGCGTCGGGGCGCCACTGGCTGAGGCTCGACTGCGCGAAGGGCAACCCGCGGCTCCAGCAGTACTACCGGCGGCGCGGCTTCCGCCACCTCCGCACGGTGGACCTGCCGCACCGGGCATCGGGCGCGCTGTTCCAGCGTCCCGCCGGCATGCGCACCAGCGTCGCCGACGACCTGTTCCGGACCTTGGATCTTGTCGATGCCTGACGTGGTTTGTCAGATATGACCGCTGCCCTCCTCTGTGCCAAGAGGAGGGCAGATTAGGCGATAACCTCTCTTTCATGACCGGATCCTTGCTCGAGGTGATCGCGCTCGACGCGCGCGACGCCGTGGCCGCGGAAGAAGGTGGCGCCGACCGTGTCGAAGTCGTCGCCGACATGGCGGCCGACGGTCTCACCCCCGCGACGGAGACGGTCGCGGCGATCGCCAGAGCGTGCTCGCTGCCCCAGATGGTCATGCTGCGCACCGACCCGAACTTCACCTCCGAGTCGCTCGACAAGCTCGTCCCCAAGGTGAAGGAACTGGCCGAAGCGGGCGCGGCCGGGTTCGTCTTCGGCTTCCTGACCGCCAAGGGCGCCGTGGACCTGGAGGCGACCGAGGCGCTCATCCACGCGGTCTCACCGCTGCCGTGGACCTTCCACCGGGCCGTCGACCACGCCGCCGACGTGCAGGCCGCCTGGCGGGCCGTACGGCTGCTGCCGAACCTGGCGACCGTGCTGACCTCAGGCGTGCCCGCAGGCGTCGCCGAGGGGCTGCCCGTGCTCAAGGCGCGCGCGGAGGCCGGCGACGCCGGCCTGATCCTCGCCGGCGGCGGGCTCAAGCTGCCCCACATCCCCACGCTGCTCGACTACGGCGTGCGCGCCTTCCACGTGGGCAGCGCGGTGCGCCCCTCGTGGACCGCCCCCGTCGAGGCCCGCCGCGTCGCCCAGTGGCGCTCCCACATCGACAGGGACCTCTGAACCCACAGGACCCGCTGAATCGACAGGGACCTCTGAATCGACAGGGACCTCTGAATCGACAGGGACCGCTGAATCGACAGGGACCGCTGACGGTGGCGCCGGTCAGCCGAGCGCCGAGTCCGCCCGGTGCAGGGCGGCGACCAGGGTCTTGATCGTGGCCGGCTCGTCCATCACGCCGCCGCCCGCCGCGCTGCGCTCCTCCCAGGCCCGCACCCGGGCGGCGTACGCGTCGTAGTGCGCCAGGTGGAAGGCATGGACGGTGGCGAACCGGGACACCAGGTGCGAGGGGTGCATGTCCCACCCCTGGTAGTAGCCGTGCGCCAGCGAGTGCCTGACCAGGGCCGCGTGCCTGCGCCACAGCGCGTGCACGTCCGCCGTCGCGGCCGAGGCGGGCGAGGCGGCCAGCGAGCCGTCCGACAGCTCGACCCCCGTCCCCGCGAACGCGGTCTGCATGACGTGGCGGGCGTGGTCGCAGGCGGGATGGTCCAGGCGCTGCTCGTGCGGCGGCAGACCGAGCGCGGCGGTGTAGTCGAAGACGCCGAAGTGGGCCGCCGCGAGCCGTCCGCCGAGCGACTCGGCCAGGTCGGAGCGCAGGAACAGCACCGTCTGCGGGGCCTCCACCTGGATCTCGAACCGCAGGGGGGCGGCGAGGCCGAGCTCGTTCTCCAGGGCGCCCAGCACCTGCGCGAACTGCCGCAGGTACTCCTCCATCAGCACCTTGGGGAAGGTGACCGTGAAGCCGGGCGGCAGCTCGCCGGCCCGGTCGAGCAGCTCGGCGAGGAACAGCTCCAGCGTGCGGATCGAGCGGTCGGGGTCGCCGTCGGCGAACGACTTGACCCGCAGCCCCCACCGGCGCGGCAGGCCGCCCTCGGCGTGCAGGTGGGCCAGCGCCGCCGCGGCCGCGACCGCGTCGCCGTCCTCGGCCCCCGGCCGCACGCCGTAGCCGTCCTCGAAGTCGATGCGCAGGTCCTCGACGGGCTCGGCGGCCAGCTTGGCGGCCACCCGCGCGTGCACGTCGGCCGCCAGCGCCGGGGGCAGCTCGAACACCTCGGCCATGGCGGCGGCGTCGGGCAGGTGGTCCTTCATCAGGTCGAGCGCCTGGCCGCCCCACGAGGCGGGTGTCGAGGAGGAGAACAGGTCGGCGGGGACGTAGACCGTGTGCACGGGCTGCCAGCCCGGCTTCGGCGCGGGATAGCGGGCCTGCTGGACCCGGTGGACGTCCGCGAAACCGGCGACGGTGATGCGCATCGTCACACGCTACCGAGCGCCGAGCGTCATGGTCACGGCGGTACGGGGGCCGACCGGCCGCAGGCGGCCAGCATCGCCTCCAGGCCGACCAGCTTGACCCGCTCGCCCCTGCCGAGCGTCCTGGCGAGGGCGACCTCGGCCGCCTCGATGGCCAGCCAGTCCTCGTAGGTGACGGGCCTGACACCGCGCTCGGCCAGCAGGTCGTCGATGCGGGCGACCGCGCCCGACGGGGCGTCGGCCAGCAGCGTACGGACGGTCTCGGCGGCGTCGGACTTGTTGGTGCCGATGACGCCGGTCGGCCCGCGCTTGAGCCAGCCCGCCACGTACTCGCGCTCGTGCACCCGGCCGGCGACGTTCGGCACGGTCATCGTCTCGGTGGAGAACGGCACGCCCGGCAGCGGCACGCTCTGGTAGCCGACCGAGCGCAGCACCATCCCGACCGGCAGCGTCTCGAACTCGCCCGTGCCCACCACCCTGCCCTCCTCGGACAGGCGCGTCCGCTCCAGGCGCAGGCCCTCCACCCGGCTGGTGCCCAGGATCTCCACGGGACGCAGCCAGAAGCGCACGTCCAGCCTGCGCGGGCGGCCCACCGGCGGGCGCTCCGACCACGACCGCAGCACCTCGATGTTGCCCCTGATCTGGCGAGGGAAGTCGGCGCCCAGCACCACCGCCTCGTCCGGCCGCACGCACACGTCGGCGTTGCCGACCTCGCCCAGCTCCCGCAGCTCCTTCAGGGTGAACTTGGCGTGCTCGGGCCCGCGCCGTCCGATCATGTGGATCGCCTTGACCTGGCTGTCGGCCAGCCGGGCCAGCACCTCGTCGGGCACGTCGGTACCGCTGAGCTCGTCGGCCGTCTTGGCCAGGACACGCACCACGTCCACGGCCACGTTGCCCACGCCGATCACGGCGACCTCGGGGCTGTCGAGCTCGAACATGTCGGGCGAGACGTCGGGGTGGCCGCAGTACCAGTTCACGAAGTCGGTGGCGGCGACGCTGCCGCGCAGGTGCTCGCCCGGGATGCCCATCTTCCTGTCGACCATCGCGCCCGTGCAGTAGACGACGGCGTCGTAGCAGGCCAGCAGGTCCTCGACGGAGACCTCGGCGCCGAGCGTCAGCCCGCCGAGAAACCGGATACGCGGGTCCTCGAGGACCCGCCTGAGGTAGTTGGCGATCGACTTGATCGAGGTGTGGTCGGGCGCGACGCCGTATCTCACCAACCCGTACGGCGTGGGCAGCCGCTCGAGCACGTCGACCTCGACCGGTTCCCTCGACTGCTTCACCAGCGCCTCAGCCGTGTAGATGCCGGCGGGGCCCGATCCGACGACTGCCACGCGCAACGACACGCTGCCTCCTCGGTGGCGACGCTATGTTCGTGATTGTGTACCGACCAGACGCAGGCGGCCAAGCTCGTCCAGGAATCCCGTATCGCCCGTCCTGACGAACCCGTCCTTGGCGAACACCCTCGCGTCCCCGTCTCCGACGTACCCGCTCATGACCGCCTGCGACCGCAGCAGCACCTCGCCCTTCTCCCCGGCGGGAAGCGGGTGACCCGCGGGGTCGCGGACGGACACGTCCACGCCGGGGCGCGGCCTGCCGACGGTCAGCTCGGCGTCCTGCGGCGGGTCGTCGGGGCGGGTGCCGAGCCCGAGCCCCGCCTCCGTGCACAGGTAGCGGTTGCAGACGGGCACGCCGAAGCGCGTCCGCAACCGCCTGATCAGCTCGGGCTCGGCGGGTCCCCCGCTGGACAGGACCAGGTCGAGCGAGGGCGGCTCGCCCGGCACCTCCAGGATGGCGGCCAGCTGCTCGGGCGTGCCGTGCAGCACCCGCAGCCGCCGCTCGCACACCAGGCGCAGCGCCGCCTCGGGGTCCCATCGCGGCAGCACGTGCGTCGTCCTGCCGGTCTGCAGGAACGCCGGCAGCCGGGTGGCGAAGGCCATGTGGCCCATCGGGTGCCACAGCAGGCGGGAGTCGCCCTGGCCCCAGCGGGCACCCGCCCCGTGGGCTCTGATCGCCTCCAGTTGTCGCTCCCCGAAGACCGCCGCCTTGGGCGGGCCGGTCCTGCCCGAGGTGTGGGTGATCACGACGGGGCGCCTGGGGTCGGGCGGCAGCGGGGGCGGCGGCGCCTCGTTCCTGGCCAGCCCGCCGAACCCGGTGCCGGCCAGCGTCACGACGTCGAGCCCCGGCAGGGCCGGCAGCAGGCCGGGAACGGTGACGACGATCAGCGGATCGAGCCGGGCGAGCAGGCGCACCCTCAGGGGATGGTGCGGGTCGACGCCCGCGGCGACCGCGCCGATCTTGACGGCGGCCACGTAACAGACGACGTACTCGGGACCGTCGGGCAGCACGAGGGCGACCACGTCGCCGATGCGTGTCCCGCGGTGGGCCAGGCCCGCGGCCACCTGGTCGGAGAGGCGGTCGAGATCGGAGAAGGACAGTCGGGAGATGCCGGAGTCGACCGCCACACGCCCCCCGAACCTGCGCGCGGCCTCCCCGGCCAGCAGGCGCAACATGGCGACTCCTGACGAAAAGGCGCACGAGATTCCTACCCGCCCCGTGCCGCCTCACGCAGGGCGATCTTGTCCAGCTTGCCGGTGGCGTTCACCGGCAGCTCGTCGAGGACGAACACGCGGCGGGGCACCTTGTAGTCGGCCATGTTGGCCTTGGCCCACGCGCGTAACCGCTCCTCGCTCACCTCGGCGCCCGCCCTCGGCACCACGTAGGCCCACCCCGCCTCGCCCGACCTGTCGTCCGGCACGCCGATCACCGCGGCCTGGGCCAGCGACCCCTCGTGCAGCAGCAGCGACTCGACCTCCGCGGGCGAGACGTTGAACCCGTTGACGATGTAGAGCTCCTTCTTCCTGTCCACGATCGTCAGGTTGCCCGCCGCGTCGAGCACCCCGATGTCGCCGGTGTGCAGCCATCCGCCGGCGTCGATCACCTCGGCGGTCTTGTCGGGCTCGCCCCAGTAGCCGCGCATCACGCCGTAGCCCCGCTGCAGGATCTCGCCGCGCTCGCCCTGCGGCACCTCCTTGCCCATGGCGTCCACGATCTTCACCTCGATGCCGGGCACCGGCCGTCCCGCCGAGCCCGCGATCACCTCGACGGGGTCGTCGTGCCTGGTCATCGAGACGACGGTGCCCTCCATGAGGCCGTAGGCGTTGATCATGCGTTCGAGGCCGACGCGCTCGACCAGCCGGGTGACGAGCGAGGCGGGCACGGCCGCCGCCCCGCAGATGGCCACCCGCAGCGACGACACGTCGCGCGGCCGCC
Source organism: Nonomuraea sp. NPDC003804 (assembly GCF_040610675.1). Classification (NCBI taxonomy): domain Bacteria; kingdom Bacillati; phylum Actinomycetota; class Actinomycetes; order Streptosporangiales; family Streptosporangiaceae; genus Nonomuraea; species Nonomuraea sp. NPDC003804. Next base: position 285,096 of record NZ_JBEXMT010000004.1, on the reverse strand, counting down.
GGTCGAGCTCCTCCAGGAGGCGGGCGAAGAGCGTCGGCGGCCCCGCCAGGATGGTGATCCCGCCACTCTCGACGAGCGTCGTCAGGGCGTCGGGGCTGAAGGCCGCGACGGGCATCATCGTCGCCCCGCGCATCACGCACGCCAGCAGCCCCGCGTTGAGACCGAAGCCGTGGGCGAAGGGGGCGATCACCGGGTAGCGGTCGCCTTCGCGCAGCGTGACGATCTCCGACCAGTCCCAGTAGCCGCGCAGGACCTGGGCGTGGTCGAGCATGACGCCCTTGGGGGTTCCCGTCGTGCCCGACGTGGACATGATCTCGCACAGGTCGTCCCCCCGGACGGCCAGCGCCCTGGCCTCCGCCTCCGCCACACTCGCCAGCGCGTCCCGGACACCCTCGAAGGGCCGTACGCCGGGCAGACGGTCCTCGCCGATCAGCATCGACACCCCGGTCCTTCGGGCCAGCTCGGCCGCCTCCAGCCGTTTCGCACGGGCCGAGATCGGCACGAGGACCGCGCCGGCGTCCCACACGCCGAAGGCGTGGACCGCCCACGACAGGTCGTTCGGCCCCCAGACGGCCACCCTGTCGCCTGCCCGCACGCCCTGGGCGATGAGCGCGCGGGCCACCGTCCGGGCGCGCTCGCGCAGCGCGGCCATGCCGAACTCGAGGGTGACGGGCGCGTCGGGACGCTCCCTCGCCCGCTCGCGCAGCATCCGGGGGATGGTTTCCCACTGCATGACGTGCTCCTACACGAGTCCTGCTACACGAGTCCTGCTACACGAGTCCTGCTACACGAGGGCGCGGTCCCTGCCGAGGTGGTGGCCGCGGTGGTCGGTGAGGATCCCGGGCGTCGCGGTCTCCACCGCCTCGGGCGAGACCTCGACGGCGATGGAGACGGGGGTGAGGGCCGCCAGGGCCTGCTGGATGCGGGAGCGCCACATCGGGTTGGCGACGAGGCTCTGCCGCGCGAAGGTCACGGTGAGCGTGGCGGAGTCGAGCGTGCCCTGCCTGCTGACGGCCAGCTCCCAGCCCGACACCCCGTCGACCTTCGACAGCGCCTTCTCGACGCGCGGCAGCGAGACCCAGACGCCGCGCACCAGCACGTGGTCGCCGACGGTGTGGGCGAGCCGTCCCTCGACGGTGACGTGCCCGGTGCGGACCGCGGTCTCGCCGTACGGGACGATCAGTTCGGCACGGCCGTCGGTCACCGTGGCGTCCTTGTCCAGCGCGCCGAACGCCAGCACGCCGTCGGCGAGCGGGACCAGCGGCTCGGCCTCGCCGGCCCGCCAGGCCAGCGCGCCGCCGGAGAAGGGGCTGGAGTAGACCTCGCTCACCTCGGCGGCGAACTCGGCGGCCAGGTGGCCGAGCGTCCGGCGGCCGGCGATCTCGCCGGTCAGGACGATGGTCCGCAGGCCCAGGTCGAGCGGGTCCAGCAGGAACTCCAGGTGCAGCCTGGCCAGGAAGTCCATCGCGCCCGTGGGGGTGGCCACCAGCGCCGTGGCCCCGAGCGCCTGCAGCGCGTGGTGCAGCCGCATCCTGCCACGCGGCCCCACCGAGGCGGCGGCCTCGGCCACGCCGGCGGCGGCCGCGGCCCACAGCCCGCCCGCGGGCTCGGCCAGCGCCACCACCACCCTGTCGCGCTCTCCCACGCCCGCCGCCCTGAGCGCCTGCGCGGTCAGCTCGGGCCGCAGCGGGAAGGCGAAGGAGGCGTCGGGCGCGAGGTGGAGCAGCCCTGTGGCGCTCCGCGGCGCCAGGTCGTCGCGGGTCAGCCACCGGGTCACTGCATCACCTCGGTCATGAAGGCGTTCATCGAGTCGCAGACCAGCTCATGGGCCAGCCCGCCCACCTGGCACTGCAGGATCAGGTCGGTCGCGCCCGCCTCGGCGATGCGGGCCACGGCCTTGCGTGAGCCCTCCACGTCGTCGACCACGACCATCAGGTGCTCGCGCAGCGTCGCCATGGCCTCCTCGGGTGGCATCCCGGCCGCCAGCTGGCCGAGCACGCGGTGGGTGGCGTGCCGGGCGTCGTAGTAGTCGGGCGGGGTGACCAGGTTGACCTGCCGGCGGATGTACCACAGGACCGCGTCGGCGGCCTCGTCGCGCGCGGTGCCGACGTACCACGGGATCATCAGCGCGACGCGCCGCGTGGCGGGGTCGAAGCCGTTGTCGGCCAGGCACTCCTTGTAGCGGGCGATGTCGGCGGCCACGTCGTCGACGCCCTTGAGCATGGTCATGCCGAGCAGGTTGTAGCCGTGCCTGGCCGCGGCCAGATAGCCGTCGAGCGAGGTGGACGCCACCCACACCGGCGGGTGCGGCACCTGGGCGGGGCGCGGGTAGACCGCCACGTCGGGGATCTCGAAGAACTCGTTCGACCTGCTGATCGGCTCGCCGTCGGCCCGCCAGATGTCCAGCGTCGCGGCCAGGCTGTCCTCCCAGATCTGGCGCGACTTCTCGAACGGCCGCTGGAAGGCCTGGTACTCCAGCGGCGAGGCCCCGCGTCCGGTGCCGAACTCCACCCTGCCGCCGCTCAGCACGTCGAGGGTGGCCACGCGCTCGGCCGTCCTGATCGGCGACTGGAACGGCAGCAGCACCACGCCGAGCCCCAGATGGATGCGGGTGGTGCGCTGGGAGATCGCCGCCAGGACCAGGTCGGGCGCCGAGGAGTGGGAGAAGCCGCGGGTGAAGTGGTGCTCGACGAACCACGCGGTGTCGAAGCCCAGGCGGTCACCCAGGACGACCTGCTCGATCACGTTCTCGAACGCCTGCTGTTCGACCTCGCGGGTCCGCCCGCGGACCTCCAGCTCGTATCCCAGGCTGATCCGCATCCACGCCTCCCGTTTGATAACCAAGCGCTCGCTTGGTTGAGCGTAGCAGTCGACCCGGACTTGCGGGAAGGGCGCGGGGAGATCAGAGTGAGTGTCCGTGAGCGCGGAGAAGCGGCGAAAGCAGGGGCTGAGGCGGTCGAAGGACGGCACCCACCCGGAGATGAGAGCGCGTCGCGCCCGAGAGGCTCCCGACGAGCCGGCCTTCGTCGAGGCCCGCAGGTTCGAGGCGTTCGGCAGGGTGATGGCGGCGCTGGCGAGCGAGGCGGAGTTCATCGAGTCGTGCCGCGACCTCACCTGGTGGCGCGGCGCCGACCACAGCTGGCACATCTCCTGGCGCGACGGCCCCTACGCCGGCGAGGTCGCCGCGCTCCTGGCCGAGCATGTGGGTGAGGACGTGGCCGAGGACGTGGGTGCGTACGGCCGCGCCGGAGACCTGGTCGGCCCGGCCGGTACCGGCACCCGTTCCTCTGCCGTGCTCGAGGTGATGGGGGTGCGCTTCGAGCTGCGCGCCGTCGATCCGCTCGGCAAGTCGAGGGCCGGTGCACGGCCGCAGTTCTGGCGGCTGGCCGAGGCGCTCGACACCACCCGCAGCGGCAACGCCAGGCGGCCGTGGGAGGAACTGCTCGGCGGCTAGCCGATCTCCAGGCGCGCCCGGTGCGCGTGGGGCGGGCCGAACAGCTGCGCGTCGGAGGTGGCGCGCTTGAAGTAGCGGTGGGCCGCGTGCTCCCACGTGATGCCGATCCCGCCGTGGATCTGGATGCCGTCGCCGGCCGCCTTCAGGTAGGCCTCCGAACAGTAGGAGCCCGCGATCGCCGCGTTCTCCCTCGTCGGCTCCCGCGCCGCCGCCCACGCCGCCGACCGCGCCGACTCCACCACCAGCAGCAGGTCGGCCAGCCGGTGCTTGATCGCCTGGAAGGAGCCGATGGGGCGGCCGAACTGGTGGCGCAGCTTGGCGTAGGCGGTGGCCTCCTCCAGGCACCTGCTCGCTCCGCCCACCTGCTCGGCGGCCAGCGCGACCACCCCCAGGTCGCGGACCCGCTCCCAGGTCGCGCCGTCGCCGGCCCGCCGTACAGGGACGTGGTCGAAGGACAGCGCGGTGAGCGGGCGGCTCTCGTCCATCGTCGCGTACGGCACGCGCTCCGACGGCTCTGCCTCGACCAGCCGTCCGCCCACGTAGACGAGCACGGTCTCGGCGTCGAGCACGTAGGGCGCCCGGCCGGTGAGCCGCTCGCTCTCAAGGACGCAGGAGTGCTCGCCCGGCAGCACGACGGTGGCCGTGCGCGTCCCCTCCGCGATCGCCCCGAGCAGCGCCGGATCGTCGGTGGCGGCGGCGGCCATGACGGCCGTCTGGAGGAAGGGGTGCGGCGACAGCGCTCTGCCGATCTCCTCGGCCACGACGGCCAGCTCGCGGATGCCGCATCCCGCTCCGCCGTACGCCTCGGGGACGGCGAGCCCCGCTGTCCCGAGTTCGCCCGCGAAACGCGCCCACGGCGCGTGCGGATGGGCGGCGAGAAAGGACCGGACGGTCGCCCGCAGCTCGGAAAGGCTCACGAGAGCCGATGCTAACCAAGCAATTGCTTGTTATGCCAGTGACCTCCGGTTGACCGAAATTTACTTTGGCTGTAAGTCCGCATAGTCTGATTAGTGCACTATGGAGAAGTTTGCTCTTGATTACGCTGATTTCGCCGAATATGATCGGCGACAGCGTGCCATTCAGCGCCACGTGCTGGCCGCCTTCCTCGGGGGAGTGGTGGTCGGCTTCATCGGCGCGCTCGTCGCGCCCATCGACCCGGGGATCTACGACCCCTACGTCTACTTCGCGCTGCCCATCCTGGTGGGCGCGACCGCGAGCGGGTTCGGGTGGGCCCTGCTGGCCACCTTCCTCGCCGTCGTCACCACCCTGGTGGCGGCCATGGGAGGCAGCGCGCTGCGCGGCGACCTGGGCTTCGACGCCATCGGCGACACCGCCGTGGGGCTCAACATCCTGGTCGCCCACCTGGTGGTGCTCGGCCTGCTCGCCTACGTCACCCGCAGGCGCGACCTGTGGGGCGACCTGGCCACCGGCATCATCTCGGGCCTGCTGCTGGGCGACATCATCGACCGCGCCACCCCCGGCGGGCTCGACTGGCACGCCGGCTTCTGGCCCGCTCCCGCCCTCGGCCTCGCCGGCCTCGCCCTCCTCAGCCTCATCGCGCTCCGGCGCACCACGGCCGGCAGGCTGCGCGCCGCCGTGGTCGCCTGCGTGGTCACGGGAGCCTTGGCGGGCGCGCTCCTGGCCCTGTAGCGGGGGAAAGTCGGTAGCCTGTAGGTCTTCACCTCCAGTCCCTAACGAGGAGTAGCCGTGTTGCTGCGCATGTCGTCGTTGTTGCTTCGCACCCTGCGGGACGACCCGGCAGACGCGGAGGTCCCGAGCCACAAGCTCCTCGTCCGTGCCGGCTACGTCCGCCGCGTGGCGCCCGGGATCTACTCCTGGCTCCCGCTGGGCAAGATCGTCCTGGAGAACGTCACCCGCGTCGTCCGCGAGGAGATGAACCGCATGGGCGGCCAGGAGGTGCTCTTCCCCGCCCTGCTGCCCCGCGAGTTCTACGAGTCGACGGGCCGCTGGACCGAGTACGGCGACACGCTCTTCCGCCTCAAGGACCGCAAGGGCGGCGACTACCTGCTCGGCCCCACCCACGAGGAGCTGTTCACCGACATGGTGAAGGGCGAGTACTCCTCCTACAAGGACTACCCCGTCACGCTCTACCAGATCCAGACGAAGTACCGCGACGAGGCCAGGCCCAGGGCGGGCATCCTGCGCGGTCGCGAGTTCCTCATGAAGGACTCCTACTCCTTCGACCTCGACGACGACGGCCTCAAGCGCTCCTACGAGCAGCACCGCGAGACCTACATCCGCACCTTCGACCGCCTCGGCATCGACTACAAGATCTGCTTCGCCACCTCGGGCGCGATGGGCGGCTCGGCGTCGGAGGAGTTCCTGGCGCCCACGCCCACCGGCGAGGACACCTTCGTCAACTGCCACCACTGCGGCTACGCGGCCAACGCCGAGGCCGTCGTCACGCCCGCGCCCGCCGTCAGGCCGCTCGAGGGACAGCCCGCGCTGCAGGTGCTCGACACCCCCGACACCCCGACCATCGAGACGCTGGTGTCGTTCGTCAACGCCGAGCACGGCCTCGGCATCACCGCGGCCGACACCCTCAAGAACGTCGTCGTCAAGGTCACCACCCCCGGCTCTGACAAGGCCGAGACGCTGATCATCGGCGTGCCCGGCGACCGCGAGGTCGACTTCAAGCGCCTGGAGGCCGCCCTGGCCCCCGGCGAGCCCGCCATCTTCGAGGCCGACGACTTCGCCAGGCACCCCGGCCTGGTGCGCGGCTACATCGGCCCGCAGGTGCTCAAGGACCTCGGCATCCGCTACCTCGTCGACCCGCGCGTGGTCACTGGCACCTCCTGGGTGACCGGCGCCAACGAGCAGGGCAGGCACGCCGCCAACGTCGTGGCCGGCCGTGACTTCTTCCCCGACGGCACCATCGAGGCCGCCGAGGTCCGCGCGGGCGACGCCTGCCCCCGCTGCGGCAACGAGCTGTCCATCGACCGCGGCATCGAGATCGGCCACATCTTCCAGCTGGGCCGCAAGTACGCCGACGCCGCCGGGCTCGACGCCCTCGGCCCCGACGGCAAGCCGATCAGGATCACGATGGGCTCCTACGGCATCGGCGTCTCGCGCGCCGTGGCCGTGATCGCCGAGCAGAAGTACGACGAGCTCGGCCTGGTCTGGCCGCGCGAGGTGGCACCCGCCGACGTCCACATCGTCGGCACGGGCAAGGAGAACCAGGTCGAGGTGGCCGTCCAGCTCGCCGAGGAGCTCGAGTCGCGGGGGCTGCGCGTCCTGGTCGACGACCGGCCCTCGGTCTCGCCCGGCGTCAAGTTCAAGGACGCCGAACTGCTCGGCCTGCCCACCATCCTGGTCATCGGCCGCGGCCTGTCCCAGGGCGTCGTCGAGCTGCGCGACCGCGCGTCGGGGACCAAGGAGGAGATCCCGCTGGCCGAGGCCGCCGAGCGCGTGCTCGCCGCCTGCCGCGGCTGAGCCGCCCCTGACGGTACGGCGGGCGGCCGCCTGTCCGGCTCGCCCGCCCCGGCGCGGGTTCGGCGTCCCGCCGTTCGCCCGCCCGGCTCGCCGGTGGCCGTCTGTCCGGCTCGCCCGCCCTGGCGCGGGTTCGGCGTCCGCCGTTACATCACCACCTCACGGGCAGCTGTGTCCCCGTGAAGCATCGACACATCGACGTGGACGGGGTGCGGACCTTCTACCGGGAGGACGGCCCCGAGGACGCCCCTGTCGTGCTCCTCCCGCACGGCTACCCGTCGTCCTCGTTCCAGTACCGGCACTTCATGCCCGCGCTGGCCGACCGGTGGCGGCTGGTCGCGCCCGACTATCCCGGCTTCGGCTACAGCGCCACGCCCGCGGACTTCCCGTACACCTTCGACGGCTACGCGACCTTCCTCGACCGGTTCGCCACCCTCCTGGACCTCCGGCGCTACGCCCTCTACCTGCACGACTACGGCTCGCAGATCGGCCTGCGGCTGGCCATGACGGCGCCCGAGCGCGTCACCGGTCTGATCATCCAGAACGGCGACATCTACGAGGACGAGTTCGGCCCCAAGTACAAGCCGCTCCAGGACCACTGGGCCAGCCCCACCCCCGCCGGCCGCGCCCGCCTCAGCCAGGCGGTCAGCCAGGAGGGGTTCATGGACGAGTTCGTCGGCGAGGTGGCCGACCACCTGGTCGAGCGGATCAGCCCCGACCTGTGGCGGCTGTCGTGGCCGCTGATGGACACGCCCACGCGGCGCGAGATCGCCGTGGGGCTCATGGAGGGGCTGAAGGAGAACCTCGAATGGTTCCCCCGCTACCAGGCCTATCTCGGGGAGCACCGGCCCCCGACGCTGATCGTCTGGGGGCCGCAGGACGGCTACATGCCGGAGGGTGCGGCCCGCGCCTACCTGCGCGACCTGCCCGACGCCGAGTTGCACCTGCTGGAAGGCGGGCACTGGGCGCTGGAGACGAACCTGACGGAGATCATCGCCCTCTCCCGCGACTTCCTGGCCCGCCTGCCGCGCTAGTAGCGGTAGTGGCGGTGCCGGCGACCGCCGAGGGACTTGCTGAGGTGGAAGCCGCCCGGCAGCCGGAGCGTGAGGTGGCGGCGGCCGTCAGGGGTGGTGCTCACGTGGAACCTGTGGTTGCCGAAGCTGTGCCCGACCCCGTGCCGAGACAGGTGGATCCTGAACGGTCCCACCTTGATCGACTTGCGGTAGTGCCAGCCCATCGATCCTCCTAGGGGAAAAGTCCGTGGTGCCGGGAAAACGACCGGCACCACGGCAGAGTTCCCAGGTCAGCGGTGACCGCTGCGCCCCAGGGTCTTGCGCCAGTGGAAGCCGCCCGGCAGATTCACCGACAACGTCCGCCGCCCGTCGGCGGTCCTCGTCACGCGGAAGGCCCTGGCGCCCCAGCTGTGGCCGACCCCGCCACGGGACAGGTTGAGTCGGAACGGGCCTATGTTGATGGACTTCTTGAAGCTCCAGCCCATGAATGCCTCCATCGGGGGGAATGTGACCCGCCCCGGCTACCCATGACGATCGTTTCCAACCTGTCCCGAGGGCGAGAGGGTTCACGCGCCCGCCCGGGGCGAGCGGGGTGTCAGCGGCTCGGCGTCGGCGCCGGGGTCGCCGGCGGCGCCCCGGCGCGCGGGGGCATGCCGGGGAAGGCCGTGCTGACCGCGGGGCGGAAGCCGTACGACCTGACGGCCGACTCCTGCATGGCCAGCGCCGCCAGGCGGCGCGTCGCCGGCTCGCTCGCGGCGGCCAGCTCCAGGTAGGCCGCCGTGATCCCCGCCTCCACCTGGACGGCCAGCCGGACGGCCGCCGCCGCGGAGCCGGGCACGGAGGTCAGCGTGTAGGCCGCCTCCGGCTCGGCGGGCTTGCCACCCGCGGCCGAGACGAGCGCGCGCAACTGGTCGCGCCTGGCCCGGTGGGCGTCGAAGGCGGCCGTCACCTTGTCACGCAGGTCGCCCGTCGTGCGCGCGCCCATCAGGCCATAGGCGTAGACGGCCGCGTGCTCGGCGGCCAGCGCCTTGTTCACGGCCTGCACGTCTGTCACCGCGGACTCCCTCCGGCCTCGCCTGCCGTCCCCATGAGCACCGCCTGAAGAGCCTCCGTGTGCCTCGCCCGAAGAGCCTCCGTGTGCCTCGCCTGAAGAGGCCCCGTGCGCCTCGCCTGCGGAACCCGCATGCGCCGCGCCGTGCCGGGGGCGGGGCATCCGGGGGATCCGGCGGCGCTCACAGCGACCTCGGCAGCGCCTGCGCGTGCAGCGCCTCGCAGGCGCCGATGCTGGCGATCAGCTGGGCCAGGGCGGGGGAGGCGGCGCCGAGCTGGCGGGCGCGCGTGGCGGCCGCCTTCCGCTCGGCCTCGCGCAGCCTGCTCAGCGACACCCTGGCCGGTTTCTTCGACGGCGACGGCGGCGCCGAAGGGGTGGCCGAGACGGCGGGCGCCGGCTCGGCGGGCAGCCGCCGGCGCAGCTCGGCCAGGTGCTCCTCGTGCCGGGCCAGGAACGGCGCCAGCTTCGTCTCGCCGGCCTTCACCAGGACGGTGTAGAGATCGATCGTGCGCTCCTTGCCGGCGATCAGCTCGCGCAGCAGGAGATGCTCAGGGTCGGGCGCCTTCGGGGCGGCAGGCTCGGGGGTGCCGGCCGTACAGCCGGAGAGCGCCGCCATCGCCGCGCTCCCGGCGAGCACGGCGCGCCGGGACAGGGGAGGTGAGGACGACCTCCGGTCGGATGAGGAAGGCACAGTGCATCGTAAGGGGTGGGGCGGGCCGTTGGCGCGTTCCGCCTGTCGTGCCGCGGTGCGATGCCGAGGTGTGATGCCGAGGTGCGGTAGGGTCTCGCTCTCGTGAGCCCGCGCCGCTCGAGCGTGTCGAGTGGCGCTCTTTCCGTGCCCTGGTACGGATAGGGTATGAGCAGTCGTCGACTGAGCGGCCGCCACCACGGGCGGTCATGGATCGCAACACAATAGGGAGGTCGATATGGGCAGCGCATCATCCCGCGACCACCTGATGAAGCTCCTGGAGCCCGTCGTCGCCACCGCAGGTCTCGACCTGGAGGACGTGACGATCACCCGCGCGGGCAGGCGAAGCGTGCTGCGCGTGGTCGTCGACAAGGACGGCGGGGTGACGCTCGACGACATCGCCGAGGTCAGCCAGGCCGTGTCCGACACGCTCGACGGCGACGACACGATGGGCCAGGCGCCCTACACGCTCGAGGTCTCCTCGCCGGGCGTCGACCGCCCACTCACCGAGCCGCGCCACTGGCGCCGCGCGGCCAAACGCCTGGTCAAGGCGGAGCTGCGTGACGGCGGCCTGGTCGAGGGCCGCGTCCTCGGCGCCGACGACGACGGTGTGGAGATCGACGTCGCGGGCGCGCTGCGCAGGATCGACTATCAGGACCTGGCCCGAGGACGGGTGCAGGTGGAATTCCGCCGGTTCGAGGACGAGGAAGACGACCTCGACGACGACGGCGACGAGGGCTAAGGGGGAGCCTCGTGGACATCGACATGAGCGTCCTGCGCAGCCTTGAGCGGGAGAAGGACATCTCCTTCGACCTGGTCGTGAAGGCGATCGAGGACGCGCTGCTGATCGCCTACTTCCGCACGGAGGGCGCCGCGGCGAAGGCCAGGGCCGAGCTCGACCGTGCCACCGGGCACGTCACGATCTACGCCGCCGAGCTCGACGACGACGGCGACATCGTCAGGGAGTACGACGACACCCCCGGCAACTTCAGCCGCATCGCGGCCACCACCGCCAAGCAGGTCATCCTGCAGCAGCTGCGCGACGCCGAAGACGAGATCAACTTCGGCGAGTTCGCCAGCCGCGAGGGCGAGCTGGTCTCCGGCGTGATCCAGCAGGGCCAGGACCCGCGCGTGGTGCTCGTCGACCTCGGCAAGATCGAGGCCGTGCTGCCCCACAACGAGCAGGTGCCAGGGGAGGACTACGTCCACGGCGAGCGCATCCGCGCCTACGTGGTGCAGGTGAAGAAGGGCCACAAGGGCCCCTCGGTGACGCTGTCGCGCACCCACCCCGGCCTGGTGAAGAAGCTCTTCGCGCTGGAGGTGCCCGAGATCGCCGACGGCACCGTCGAGATCGCGGCGGTCGCCCGCGAGGCGGGACACCGCACCAAGATCGCGGTGCGTTCCCGCAAGTCGGGCGTCAACGCCAAGGGCGCGTGCATCGGTCCGATGGGCTCGCGCGTGCGCAACGTGATGACCGAGCTGCACGGCGAGAAGATCGACATCATCGACTGGTCGGAGGACCCCGCGGACTTCGTCGGGAATGCCCTGTCGCCGGCGCGCGTTTCTCATGTCGAGGTTCTCGACCTGGACGGCAGGGTGGCGCGGGTCACCGTGCCCGACTACCAGCTCTCCCTGGCCATCGGCAAGGAAGGGCAGAACGCCCGGCTCGCCGCACGGCTGACGGGATGGCGGATCGACATTCGTCCGGACACCCAGGCGGATGATCCCGCCGGTTCCGTAGATGCGTCCAAGCGGTAAGCTGGAATATGGTGGCCAGGCGGCCCCGCTGAGAACGTGCGTGGGCTGCAGGGTTCGCACGGCTAAGTCCGAGCTGCTCCGTCTGGTGCTGGTCAAGGACCATGTGGTCCCTGACCTGCGCGGACAGCTCCCTGGCCGGGGTGCATCGCTGCATCCTGACCTGAGCTGTCTGGAGCTCGCCGAGCGTCGCCGAGCGTTTCCGCGCGCTTTTCGCGTGCCGGGGCCGCTTGACGTCTCGCGACTGCGAGCGCACCTGGAGGGAGAACCACATGTCATGTAGGACGCCGAGTTGATGGGCGGAGTCAGATTGCTATGAGCGCCTGATGAGCACGCGGCGATGAAGACGTCAAGGTAACGACGGTCCGGACGGCACTGCCAGCCTCCCGGGCCGAGTAAGGGAGTGCAGTGGCGAAGGTCCGGGTATACGAGCTCGCTAAGGAGTTCGGCGTCGAGAGCAAGGTCGTGATGGCCAAGCTCCAGGAGATGGGAGAGTTCGTCCGTTCGGCGTCCTCGACCATAGAAGCGCCGGTAGTCCGCAGGCTCACCGAAGCTTTGGGCGTATCCAAGCCCACGAAGGGCGGCGGTTCGCCGTCCAAGCCGCAGCCGCCGAGGGCTGCCCCCCGGCCGGGCGACGCCCAGGCCGGCAGTGGCGCCCCTGAGGCGCCTGTCTCGTCGAGCCCGCGTCCGGGCCCGATTCCGAAGCCGGGGCCGCGCCCCGGTCCCGCCGGCGGCACCCCGCGTCCGCCGGTTCCGATGCCTCACCAGACGCAGCCGGAGGCCGCGCGCACCGAGCAGCCGCGCGAGGCCCCGCAGGCGCCTCGCTTCGAGGGTCCGCGCCCCACGCCCGGTCCTCGTCCCGGCCCCGCCGCGCGTCCCGGTCCGCGTCCCGGCCAGCAGGGCGGCCGTCCCGCCGGTCCTGGTGGCCAGCAGCAGGGCGCGCCGCGCCCGGGCGGTCAGTCCGGTCCCGGCGGCCAGCGTGACGGCGGCCCGCGTCCCGGTCCCAAGCCCGGTCCGCGTCCCGGCCCCCGTCCCGGCAACAACCCGTTCTCGTCCAACGCGACCGGCATGGGCCAGCGCCCGCCGCGTCCGGGTGGCCCGCGTGACGGCGGTCCCCGCGAGGGCGGCCCGCGTCCCGGTGGCCCGCGTGACGGCGGTCCGCGCGACGGCGCGATGCCGCGTCCGCCCGCCGGTCGTGGCCAGGGCGCTCCCGGCGCCGGCGGACCGCGTCCCGGTCCTGGTGCCGGTGGTCCGCGTCCCGGTCCCGGTGCGGGTGGTCCCCGTCCCGGTGGTCCGCGTCCCAACCCGATGATGATGCCGCAGGGCCGTCCTGCCGCTCCCGGTGGCGGCGCGGGCCGTCCCGGCGGCGGTGGCGGGCGTCCCGGTGGTGGCGGCGGCTTCGCCGGCCGTCCCGGTGGCGGCGGTGGTCGTCCCGGCGGCGGTGGCGGCGGCGGTTTCGCCGGTCGTCCCGGTGGCGGCGGCGGCGCAGGCCCGCGCACCGGCACCGGTGGTGGCGGTGGCGGCGGTGGTTTCGCCGGCCGTCCCGGTGGTGGCGGTCGCGGTCGCGGCGGCGGTACCGCAGGCGCGTTCGGCCGTCCTGGCGGCCGTCCGGCGCGTGGTCGCAAGTCCAAGCGCCAGAGGCGTCAGGAGTTCGACAACATGTCGGCGCCGTCGATCGGCGGCGTGCAGGTTCCGCGCGGCAACGGCGCGACGATCAGGCTTCCGCGTGGTGCGTCGCTGTCCGACTTCGCCGACCGCATCGGCGCCAACCCCGCGTCGCTGGTGCAGATCATGCTGCACCTCGGCGAGATGGTGACCGCCACGCAGTCGGTCAACGAGGAGACCCTGCAGCTGCTGGGCGCCGAGCTCGACTACAACATCCAGGTCGTCAGCCCGGAGGAGGAGGACCGCGAGCTTCTCGAGGCCTTCGACATCGAGTTCGGCGAGGACGAGGGCGACGAGGGCGACCTCGCGGCGCGTCCGCCGGTGGTGACCGTCATGGGTCACGTCGACCACGGTAAGACCAAGCTGCTCGACGCCATCCGCAACACCAACGTGGTGGCGCGCGAGGCCGGTGGCATCACCCAGCACATCGGTGCCTACCAGGTCTCCACCGAGCACGAGGGCGAAGACCGGCGCATCACCTTCATCGACACCCCCGGTCACGAGGCGTTCACCGCCATGCGTGCCCGTGGTGCCAAGGCCACCGACATCGCCGTCCTGGTGGTCGCGGCCGACGACGGTGTGAAGCCGCAGACCATCGAGGCGCTCAACCACGCCCAGGCGGCCGACGTGCCCGTCGTGGTCGCGGTCAACAAGGTCGACAAGGAGGGCGCCGACCCCAACAAGGTCAGGGCCCAGCTCACCGAGTACGGCCTGGTGGCCGAGGAGTACGGCGGCTCGACCCTGTTCGTCGACATCTCCGCCAAGAACGGGACCGGCATCGAGAACCTGCTCGAGGCCATCCTGCTCACCGCGGACGCCGAGCTCGACCTGCGGGCCAACCCGTCGATGGACGCCCAGGGCATCACCATCGAGGCGCGCCTGGACAAGGGCCGCGGCCCCGTCGCGACCGTCCTGGTCCAGCGCGGCACGCTGCGCGTCGGCGACTCGATCGTCTGTGGCGAGGCCTTCGGCCGCGTCCGGGCGATGCTCGACGACAACGGCGACCCGGTGGACGAGGCCACGCCGTCCTTCCCCGTCCTGGTGATGGGTCTGACGGCCGTGCCGAGCGCCGGAGACAACTTCATCGTCGTCTCCGACGACCGGATGGCCAGGCAGATCGCCCAGCAGCGCGCGGCGCGCAAGCGCAGCGCCGACATGGCGAAGTCGAGCCGTCGCCGCACCCTCGAGGAGCTGTTCAGCGATCTCGAGAAGGGCCGCGTCGACGAGCTCAAGCTCATCATCAAGGGTGACGTGTCCGGTTCGGTCGAGGCCCTGGAAGACGCCCTGCTCAAGATCGACGTCGGCGACGAGGTCAGGCTCCGTGTCCTGCACCGCGCCGTCGGTGCGATCACCGAGTACGACGTCAACCTGGCCGTCGCCGACGACAACGCGGTCATCATCGGCTTCAACGTCAGGCCCGAGCCCCGGGCCCGCGACCTGGCCGAGCGCGAGGGCGTCGACATCCGCTACTACTCGGTCATCTACCAGGCGATCGAGGAGATCGAAGCGGCGCTCAAGGGCATGCTCAAGCCCGAGTTCGAAGAGGTCCAGATGGGCACCGCCGAAGTCCGCGAGGTCTTCAAGGTGCCGAAGATCGGCAACGTCGCCGGTTCGCTGGTCCGCACGGGCACGATCGTGCGCAACAGCAAGGCCCGGCTCATCCGGGACGGTGTCGTCATCGCCGACAACCTCACCGTGTCGTCGCTGCGTCGCTTCAAGGACGACGCGACCGAGGTCCGCGAGGGCTTCGAGTGCGGTATCGGTGTCGGGTACAACGACATCAAGCTCGACGACGTCATCGAGACGTACGAGATGCGGGAGAAGCCGCGCGTGTGACGCACGGTAGGGCGCCCGGCGAGGCCTTCGCCGGGCGCCCCTCGCACGCCGGCGTTCTTGCGGCTCTCCCACCCTGGCCCCGGGACCTGTTCCCGGGCGCCGCGGCTCTGAGCGGCCGTCGTGGACGAGCGTGTCCCTGGGCCGCGGGGCTTGCCCGCCGGCAGGGTGCGGCCCGAGTCCGGGCCGCCGTGCCCGGTGCCGCCGGGCCGCAGGCGGACCCGACGCGCCCGCCGCGCTCCGCGGCGGGCGTCGCCCGAGGGCGGAAGCCGGACGAGCCGGCGAGGTGTGCAGTCTCACCCCTACGAACCGGACTAACCGCTCGTACGG
Source organism: Nonomuraea sp. NPDC003804 (assembly GCF_040610675.1). Taxonomy (NCBI): domain Bacteria; kingdom Bacillati; phylum Actinomycetota; class Actinomycetes; order Streptosporangiales; family Streptosporangiaceae; genus Nonomuraea; species Nonomuraea sp. NPDC003804. The sequence continues at coordinate 269,857 of NZ_JBEXMT010000004.1, read as the reverse complement.
GTACGTTGTCGATACTGGTGCCGATCGTGTCCGCACGGACGGCACCGCCGCACGCCAGGGGACGGCCCGGGCGCGCGGAGCGTGCGAGGAACCGGACAGGGCTCTCCACCGCGGCCCGCCCGGACGGCCTCGCCCGCGACCGGACATCGGACCTGCGGTGGTTGCCAACGATGTATGTCGGTGCCCTGACCCTGGACATCCTGCTCGGCGACGTGCACTCGCTGAAGCAGAAGCGATCCGTGGTGCGTCCCATCGTCGCCGAGGTGCAGCGGCGCTTCCCCAGCGTCGCCGTCGCCGAGACCGGCCATCTCGACCTGCACCGCAGGGCGGAGATCGGCATCGCCGTCGTCTCCGCCACCGCGGGCAACTGCGGCGAGGTGATGGACGCCTGCGAGCGGCTGGTGGCCTACCGCCCCGATATCGAGTTGCTGTCGGCCAGGCAGCGGCTCTACAACGACGAAGACTGACCGAACACTAGGGGGATCAAGATGGTGGACGCCGCACGGGCACGCAAGCTCGCCGACCGCATCCAGCAGGTCGTCGCCGAGATGCTGGAGCGCCGGATCAAGGACCCGCGCCTGGGCTTCGTGACCGTGACCGACACACGTATCACCGCTGACCTGCGGGAGGCGACGGTCTTCTACACGGTGTTCGGCTCCGAGGCCGAGCGCGCCGACAGCGCCGCGGCGCTGGAGAGCGCGAAGGGGATCATCCGCTCGGAGGTGGGCAGGCAGACCGGCGTCCGCTTCACTCCGACGCTGACGTTCAAGCACGACCCGCTGCCCGACAGCGCCCGCCAGATGGACGAACTGTTCGCGGCGGCGAAGGAGCGTGACGCGGAGGTGGCCAGGCGGGCCGAGGGCGCCGCCTACGCGGGTGAGGCCGACCCGTACAAGAAGCCGGAGCTCGACGAGGACGAGGACGAGGACGAAGTCTCCGATCGCGCGGGATACTCCGCGACGTGACGCCGGACGTGCGTGACGAGACCCGCCGCCGGTCCGCCGGACCTCCTCCGGGTACGGCGGGCGGCGGTTCGGCGCGCCCCGCGTCCGCCGGCGCCCCCGAACGTGCGGGCCTGAGCACGCAGGCGGGCGGTCCGGTCGCGGGAGCACCGCAGGCGATCCCCGAAGCGGTGTGGGACCGGGCGCTCGAGCTGATCCGCGACGCCGACGAGGTGGCGCTGGCCTGCCACATCTCGCCCGACGGCGACGCGCTCGGCTCGATGCTGGCCGCGGCCAAGGCACTGGTCGCGATGGGCAAGCGGGTGGTCGCCTCCTTCGGCGAGCGCAGGTTCGCGGTTCCCAGGCTGCTGCGGTTCCTGCCCGCGCAGGATCTGCTCACGGTCCCCTCCGCCTTCCCCGCCGAGCCCGAGGTGATGATCACCTTCGACTCCTCGACGCTCGACCGGCTCGGGCTGCTGGCGGCCAACGCGGGCAAGGCGCGGGAGGTGATCGTCGTCGACCACCACGCCTCCAACGACGGCTTCGGCACCGTGAGCCTCATCGACCCCGGTGTGGCGGCGACGGCCGTCCTCACCGAGGAGCTGATCCGGCGCCTCGGGCAGCCGCTCGACCGCGACATGGCGACGCTGCTGTACGTCGGGCTGGTGACCGACACCGGCTCGTTCCGCCACTCCTCGACGACGCCTGCCGCGCACCTGATGGCGGCCAGGCTCGTGGCGGCCGGGCTGCGCACCGACGAGATCGCCCGCGAGCTGTGGGACCGTTCCCCGTTCGGGTACCTGAAGGTGCTCGGCGCGGCCCTCGACCGCGTGGTGCTGGACGACGACCTGGTGTGGACGTATGTCACCCACACCGACAGGGCCGCCTACGGCCTGCCGTACTCTGAGGTGGAGGCGATCATCGACGTGATCCGCCGCACCGACGAGGCCGACGTCGCGGTGGTGCTGAAACAGGACGACGACGGCGTGTGGCAGGTGTCCACCCGTTCCAAGGGCGGGGTCGACGTCGGCGCGATCTGCACGGCGCTCGGCGGCGGCGGCCACCGGTACGCGGCGGGATTCACCTCCCACGACGGCGTTGACGTGACGATGGACCGGTTTCGAGAACTGCTGAGGAAGAGTAGATGGCCGAGAGCGGTCTGATCATCGTGGACAAGCCCGCCGACTGGACCTCCCACGACGTGGTCGGCAAGATGCGGCGCATCGCGGGCACCCGGCGGGTCGGGCACGCCGGCACGCTCGACCCGATGGCCACCGGCGTGCTGGTGATCGGCGTGGAGAAGGCGACCCGGCTGCTGGGACACCTCGCGCTGACCGAGAAGGTCTACGAGGCGACGATCAGGCTGGGCGTCACCACCAACACCGACGACGCCGAGGGCGAGGTCATCGCCACCGCGGCGACGGACGGTGTGACGGCCGAGGCCGTGCGCAAGGGCATCGAGGCGCTGACCGGACGGATCATGCAGGTGCCTCCGCAGGTGTCGGCGATCAAGGTGAACGGCGAGCGCGCCTACAAGCGGGCGCGGGCCGGCGAGGAGGTCGAGCTGGCCGCCCGGCCGGTCACCGTGTACGACTTCGCCGTCGAGTCCATCGACGGGCCCGACATCAGGGCGACGATCAGGTGTTCCAGCGGGACCTACATCAGGGCCCTGGCCAGGGACCTGGGGGCGGCGCTCGGGGTCGGCGGTCACCTGACGTCGCTGCGGCGCACCAGGGTGGGGCCGTACGACCTGTCCCTCGCCAGGACGATCGAGGAGCTGGCCGGTGAATGCGTGGTGCTGCCGATCGGCGCGGCCGTGTCGGCGGCCTTCCCCCGGCGGGACGTGACCGCCGAGGAGGCGCGGGTGGTCTCGCACGGCGGGCGGCTGCCGTCGGCCGGGCTCGGCAAGGGGCCGATCGGGGTGTTCGGGCCGGACGGGGAGCTGCTGGCGCTGGTGGAGGAGCAGGGGCGAACCGCTCGCCCCCTGGCGGTCTTCGCCGGCTGACCGGCTCCCCAGCAGCCGGCTACGGCTTGCGGGCGACCATGATGTCGCGGACGATCGCCTGGTCCACCCAGTGGGCGAAGTCGGGGTAGTCGCACACCTCGAGCCCGTGCGCGGCCAGGATGGCGGCGAGGTCGTCGCGCGACCCGCCGTAGGTGTTCCAGGCGATGCCGATCGCCCCGCCCGGCCGTAGCAGCTCCGCCCACACCGGCACCGCCTTGGCGATGAGCTGGAGCGGGCTGCGGGACAGGCCCGTCGCGCCCTTGCTGCCGTGCTGCACGCCGTACGGCGCGTCGGTCACGACGACGTCGAACGAGCGCGGCCTGAAGAACTCGCGGCCGCGCAGGGTGTCGGCGTTGACCACGGCCACCTGCTGCGTCTCGCCCGCCTTGAACGCCTCCTTCGACAGCCCGAACGACACGTTGAGCCGCCGGCCGATCAGCGTCCGCTCCCGCCTGACCGGCACGGTCTCGGCGGTGTGCTTGAGCCGCTTGTTCTTCAGCCACGTCTTGAGGAAGCCGCTGTAGGCGTCGAAGTCCTTGCCGTCGACGTCGATGCCGTAGGCGTCGTAGCCGTACATGAGGGCCTGGTTGAGCGTGGTGCCGCGGCCGCACATCGGGTCGAACACCGACAGGTGGCCGTCCAGCGGGAAGTCGGAGGCCAGCACGGTGACGTTGAGCAGCAGCTTGGTGAAGTGCTCGTTGGTCTTGCCCGCGTACTTCTGGATGGTGATGAGGTCGCTGGAGAGCCGGTCGAGCGGGCGCATCTGCAGGGGCCGCAGCAGGTCGCCCTCGATGCCGAAGATCGCGTAGACGGACGACAGGTTCGACAGCAGCCCGAGGTCGGGCTCGTCGGCCTCGAACGTCACGTACGGCACGCCGCCGATCCGCGTCTCCTCCACGTCGGAGACGGCCGCGAAGACCTCCAGCTCGCTGCGTGTCAGGCGGACGGCGCTCTCGCCGTAGACCCGGTTGAAGGCGGGCAGGATCAGCAAGGCGTATCGGGACATGCAGCGGATGGTACCGCCTGGGCTGTTTCGCCTGCTCCCGGTCGGAACACCGGCACCCGCCGTCACCCCGTTGCGAAACACCCCGCGCGGCATGGCACGCTTGAGGGTGGTTGATCCGCCACGAGAGCGAATGGGGCGCGGGCGTGCAGGAGTCGGGAAGATCCGTCGTCACTGTCGGCGTGTTCGACGGCGTGCACCTCGGTCACCGGCGGGTGGTCGAGCGCGCCGTGGCCGTCGCCCGCTCGCTCGGTCTGCCGTGCGTGGCGCTGACGTTCGAGCCGCATCCCGCCGAGGTCGTCAGGCCCGGCACCCAGCCGCCCCGGCTGACCACCGCGCGGCAGCGGGCCGAGCTGCTGGCCGCGCTGGGCGTCGACGAGGTGCTTGTGGTGCCGTTCACGATGGAGCTGTCGCGCCTCAGCCCCGCCGACTTCGCCCAGAGCGTGCTCGCCGAACGGCTGCGCGCGGCGGCGGTCGTGGTCGGCGCGAACTTCGCCTTCGGCCACAAGGCCGCCGGTGACCCCGCGACCCTGCGCGAGCTGGGCGACAAGTACGACTTCACGGTCGAGGAGATCCCCCTGGTGTCCGGTGTTTCATCCACTCTGGTCCGCGAGCTCGTCGCCGCGGGCGACGTCGAGTCCGCGGCCGAGGCGCTGGGCCGCCCGCACCGGGTGGAGGGCGTCGTCGTGCGCGGCTACCAGCGCGGCCGCCAGCTCGGCTTCCCCACGGCCAACGTCGAGACCGCGCCCAACACCGCCATCCCCGCCGACGGCGTCTACGCGGGCTGGCTGCGGTGCGTCGCGGTCGGCAACCTGCCGGCCGGCTACGACGGCTGCGTCTGGCCCGCCGCCATCTCGGTCGGCACCAACCCCACCTTCGAGGGCGTGCCGCGGACGGTGGAGGCCTACGCGCTCGACCGGGACGACCTCGACCTGTACGGCATGCACGTGGCCGTCGACTTCGGCGCACGCCTGCGCGGCAACACCAGGTTCGACTCCATCGAGGCGCTCATCGACCAGATCCATGCCGACGTGGCCGAGGTCCGCCGCCTGACCGGCGGACGGCCGCACCCCGCCTGAGCACCTGAGGAACATCTGTGGGACACCATGGGGACGAGGGAGCCGGCGGCCGCCGGGCCCTGGCGTCGCTGCGTGCCGACTGCGCGAGCTGCGCCGGCCTGTGCTGCGTCGTGCCGGCGTTCGCGGCCTCGGCCGACTTCGCGATCGACAAGCCTGCCGGGACGGCGTGCCCGAACCTGCGCGCCGACCACCGCTGCGGCATCCACGCCCGGCTGAGGGACAAGGGCTTCCCCGGCTGCACCGTCTACGACTGCTTCGGCGCCGGCCAGCAGGTCACCCAGGCGGGTCTGGCGGGCCGGGCCGGCGAGGTCTTCCCCGTCATGCGCGACCTGCACGAGCTGCTCTACTACGTCACCGAGGCGCTGGGCTGGCCGGCGGCCGAGGCCGTCCACGGGGAGCTGGGCCGGGCCGCCGACGAGATCGAGGAGCTCATCGGCGGTGACGCCGACGTCCTGGTGAAGGCCGACACGGGGGCGCTGCGCGCGGCGGTCGCGCCCCTGCTGCGGCAGGCCGGCGAGCTGGTGCGCGGCCACGGCGGGCAGCGGCTCGGGCGCACGATGAAGCCGGATCTCATGGGTGCCAGGCTCAAGGGGGCCGACCTGCGCCGCGCGAGCCTGCGGGGCGGCTACCTGATCGGCGCCGACCTGCGGGGCGCGGACCTGCGCGGAGCCGACGTGATCGGCGCCGACTTCAGGAACGCCGACCTGAGCGGCGCCGACCTGCGCGGCTGCCTGTTCCTCACCCAGTCACAGCTCGACGCCGCCAGGGGAGACGCGGCCACGCGCATCCCGCCGTCGCTCAGCCGCCCGGGACACTGGCGACGGGGGTGACCGCCACGGGCGGCGTACGGACGGTTCGGCCGCGGCCCGGCAAGAACGATGTGTCAGGGAGCGGACCGCAATGGTAACCTTGCATGTCGGCTCTGTAACGGTGGCGCTGTGCGCTGCCCTGAAGTGCCTTCTCGCGGCGACTGTAGGCACGCACGGTCGCTCGCAATCTCATCTCATCGACGCGTGTCCGTAGATCGAAGGAGAGCCGTGTCCCTCGACACCGCTGCCAAGAAGGCAATCATCGCCGAGTACGCGACGGCCGAGGGCGACACCGGGTCGCCCGAGGTGCAGATCGCGCTGCTCAGCAAGCGCATCAGCGAGCTCACCGAGCACCTCAAGACGCACAAGCACGACCACCACAGCCGTCGTGGCCTGCTGCTGCTCGTCGGTCGCCGGCGTCGCCTGCTGAAGTACCTGCAGAACAACGACATCGCGCGTTACCGTTCGCTCATCGAGCGGCTGGGCCTGCGCCGATAGAGTAGGAAGGGAGCGGCGCTCGGCGCCGCTCCCTTCGCATATGGCATCCGGCGCGCCTAGCGTCGGACAACTGAATATCCGAGACACACTGAAAGCCCCCGCGTCCGCTACAGCACCATGCGACCCGCGACGCCTGCGGGCCGGTCCTCGGTAGTGGCTTCCGGTCATCGTGACCGGGCGCTTCGATCGAAGACCGGCGCTGCACCTTACGAAGGGTGCCGGTGAAAGAGGGCGCGGGTGACCAACCATCAAGGAGGTCCCCCGTGGAGGGTGTCCACACCGCCGAAGCCGTCATAGACAACGGCTCGTTCGGCACGCGCACGATCAGGTTCGAGACCGGCCGGCTCGCCCGGCAGGCGGCCGGCTCCGCCGTCGCCTACCTCGACGGCGAGACGATGGTCCTGTCCGCCACCACCGCGTCCAAGAGTCCCAAGGACAACCTCGACTTCTTCCCGCTGACGGTCGACGTCGAGGAGCGCATGTACGCCGCGGGCCGCATCCCCGGCTCGTTCTTCCGCCGTGAGGGCCGTCCTTCCGAGGACGCCATCCTCACCTGCCGCCTGATCGACCGGCCGCTGCGCCCGTCCTTCGTCAAGGGCCTGCGCAACGAGGTCCAGGTCGTGGCGACCGTCATGGCGCTGCACCCCGACCACCTCTACGACGTGATCGCGATCAACGCCGCCTCGCTGTCGACCCAGCTGGCGGGGCTGCCCTTCTCCGGCCCGATCGGCGGCGTCCGCGTCGCGCTGATCGACGGCCAGTGGGTCGCCTTCCCGACCCACCCCGAGCTGGAGCGCGCGACCTTCGACATGGTCGTGGCCGGTCGCGTCCTGGACGACGGCGACGTCGCGATCATGATGGTCGAGGCCGAGTCGACCAACCACACGCTCAAGCTGGTCGGCGAGGGCGCCGCCGCCCCGACCGAGGAGAGCGTCGCGCAGGGCCTCGAGGCGGCCAAGCCGTTCATCAAGGTGCTGTGCGAGGCGCAGTCCAAGGTCGCCAAGGTCGCGGCCAAGGAGACGGCCGAGTTCCCCGTCTTCCTCGACTACCAGGACGACGCGCTCGAGGCCGTCGAGGGCGCGGTCAAGTCCGAGCTCGCCGCGGCGCTGACGATCGCCGGCAAGCAGGAGCGCGAGGCCGAGCTCGACAGGGTCAAGGGCCTGGTGGCCGAGAAGCTGCTGCCCGACTTCGAGGGTCGCGAGAAGGAGCTGAGCGCCGCCTTCCGCAGCCTGACCAAGAAGCTCATGCGCGAGCGGGTCATCAAGGAGGGCGTCCGCATCGACGGGCGTGGTCCGAAGGACATCCGCGCGCTCAACGCCGAGGTCCACGTGGTCCCGCGGGTGCACGGCTCGGCGCTGTTCGAGCGCGGCGAGACCCAGATCCTGGGCATCACCACGCTGAACATGCTGCGCATGGAGCAGGTCGTCGACACGCTCAACCCCGAGCGGACCAAGCGCTACATGCACAACTACAACTTCCCGCCCTACAGCACGGGTGAGACGGGCCGCGTCGGCTCGCCCAAGCGCCGCGAGATCGGCCACGGCGCGCTGGCCGAGCGGGCGCTGATCCCGGTCCTGCCGTCGCGCGAGGAGTTCCCCTACGCCATCCGCCAGGTCTCCGAGGCGCTCGGCTCCAACGGCTCCACCTCGATGGGTTCGGTCTGCGCCAGCACGATGGCGCTGCTGGACGCAGGTGTCCCGCTCAAGGAGATGGTCGCGGGCATCGCCATGGGCCTGATCGGCGAGGGTGACACCTACGTCACCCTGACCGACATCCTGGGCGCCGAGGACGCCATGGGCGACATGGACTTCAAGGTCGCCGGCACCAAGGACCTCATCACGGCCCTCCAGCTCGACACCAAGCTCGACGGCATCCCGGCCTCCGTGCTGGCCGCCGCGCTGAAGCAGGCCAAGGGCGCCCGCCTGGCGATCCTCGACGTGATGCAGGAGGCGATCGACTCCCCGGCGGAGATGAACCCGACCGCGCCGCGCATCATCACCATCAAGGTCCCGGTCGACAAGATCGGCGAGGTCATCGGCCCCAAGGGCAAGATGATCAACCAGATCCAGGACGACTCGGGCGCCGAGATCACCATCGAGGACGACGGCACGATCTACATCGGCGCGACCGACGGCCCCTCGGCCGAGGCCGCCCGCAGCGCGATCAACGCCATCGCCAACCCGCACATGCCCGAGGTGGGCGAGCGCTACCTGGGCACGGTCGTGAAGATCGCCGCCTTCGGCGCCTTCATCTCGCTGATGCCGGGCAAGGACGGCCTGCTCCACGTCTCGCAGATCCGCAAGCTGCACGGCGGCAAGCGCATCGAGAACGTCGAGGACGTCATGGGCGTCGGCGAGAAGATCCAGGTGGAGATCGCCGAGATCGACTCGCGGGGCAAGCTGTCGCTGGTGCCGGTCGAGGTCATCGAGAAGGAGGCCGCCGCCAAGGAGGCCACCGCTGCCGCCGCGCCGGAGGAGGAGGAGGAGGCCGCTCCGGCCGCCGCCGCCCCCGCCGAGGACAAGCCGCGCGAGGACAAGCCCCGCCGTACCCGCACCAGGGTCCGCAAGCCCGCCTCGTCCGACGGAGAAGACCGGAACTCGTGACCGAGCGTAGCGAGGGCACCAGTAGACACAGCACCGTGGTCACGGGGCCGACGAAGGAGGCCTCGTGACTACCGTCACGCTGCATCCCGGCAGGGACGGTGCCGGGGTGGTCAGGCGCACCGTCCTCCCCGGTGGGCTGCGTGTGGTGACCGAGACCATGCCGACCGTGCGCTCCGTCGCGGTCGGCATGTGGGTCGGCATCGGCTCGCGTGACGAGGCCCCCGAGCACATGGGGGCCACGCACTTCCTCGAGCACCTGCTGTTCAAGGGCACGCCGACGCGTGACGCCATGCAGATCTCCGCGTCCATCGAGGGCATCGGCGGCGAGATCAACGCCTTCACCGCCAAGGAGTACACCTGCTACTACGCGCGGGTGCTCGACGAGGACCTGCCGCTGGCCGTCGACGTGCTGGCCGACGTCGTCACCTCCTCGCTCGTCACCGAGGAGGACGTCGAGTCCGAGCGTGGCGTGATCCTCGAAGAGATCGCCATGCACGACGACGACCCCTCCGACGTGGTGCACGAGCAGTTCTCGGCCGCCCTGTACGGCGACTCGCCGATCGGGCGGCCGATCCTCGGCACGGTCGAGTCCATCAACGCCCTCGGGCGTGACCGGATCGTCGAGTACTACCGCACCTACTACCGGCCGCCGCGCACCGTCGTCTCCGTCGCCGGCAACATCCAGCACGAGCACGTGGTGGAGCTGGTGGCGCGGGCCTACGAGCGGGCGGGCGCGCTGGAGGGACCCCGCGAGTGCGCGCCGCCGCGCACCAGCGGTCCCGGTGCGCCGAGCCGGTCGGAGGTCAGGGTGCTCGACCGGCCCACCGAGCAGGCCAACCTCGTGCTGGGCACCACCGGCATGTCGCGCACCGACGACCGGCGCTTCGCCCTCGGCGTGCTCAACGCGGCGCTGGGCGGCGGCATGTCGTCCCGGTTGTTCCAGGAGATCAGGGAGAAGCGCGGCCTGGCCTACTCCGCCTACAGCTACACCTCCGCCTACGCCGACACGGGGCAGTTCGGGATCTACGTGGGCTGCCTGCCCTCGAAGATCGACGACGTGCTGCGGATCTGCCGCGACGAGGTGGCCAGGGTGGTCTCCGACGGGATCACCGAGGAGGAGATCCTGCGCGGCAAGGGCCAGATGCGCGGTGGGCTGGTGCTGGGGCTGGAGGACACCGGCTCGCGGATGTCGCGGATCGGCAAGAACGAGCTGGTCTACGACGAGTTGATGTCGGTGGACGAGGTGCTGGGACGTATCGACGCGGTCACCCCCGAGGAGATCGCGGCGGTCGCCAAGGACGTGCTGAACCGCCCGCTGACCCTGGCGGTCATCGGCCCGTACGCGGACAAGGACTTCTCCTCGGCGATCTCCTGACGGCACAGCGGGGTCAAGGCCACCGGGGTCACTCGGTGGCCTTTTCACTTGTCACGCCACTCCAGCGGGCCGGCGCTGCCCCCCGCGCCGCCGTGCCTGTGGGACCCGTGGGGCCGTGCCCGTGACGCCGTGCCGCCGTGGCTGCGGGGCCCGTGGATGCTGTGACGGTGGACCCTCGGGGCCCGTGAGGCCATGGCTCCGTGGGTCGGTCGGGGGTGTCGCGTAACGGCGGCCGGCCCCGTGCGCTGGAGTGGCGTCACCCTGGACAGGGACCGGCCCCGTGCCTGGGGTGGGCGTGGGCCCGCTTGCCGTACGGGGGAGAAGAACGCGCCGGGGCCGTACGGGATGAGGCGGCCCGATAGGGTGGGGGCGTGATGAGAGTGGGTGTGCTCGGGGCGCGCGGCAAGGTCGGCGTCGAGGTGTGCAGGGCCGTCGAGGCGGCGACCGACATGGAGCTCGTGGCGGCCGTCGACAGGGACGATCCGATCGAGTCGCTCGAGGGCGCGCAGGTGGTCGTCGACTTCACCCATCCCGATGTGGTCATGGGCAATCTCGAGTGGGCCATCTCCCACGGGATCCACCCGGTGGTGGGCACCACGGGGTTCGACGAGGAGCGGCTGGCCACGGTGCGTGGCTGGCTGGAGCGCTTTCCCGGCACCAACTGCCTGATCGCCCCGAACTTCGGCATCGGCGCGGTGCTGATGATGCACTTCGCCCAGCAGGCGGCCCGATACTTCGACTCGGTCGAGATCGTGGAGCTGCACCACCCGAACAAGGCCGACGCCCCTTCGGGCACCGCCCGCCGGACGGCGGAGCTGGTGGCGGAGGCGCGGGCCAAGGCGGGCATGGCGGCGATGCCCGACGCGACCAGCTCAGCGCTCGACGGGGCGCGCGGCGCCGACGTCGGCGGCGTCCACGTCCACTCCGTACGGCTGGCCGGGCTGATCGCCCACCAGGAGGTGCTGCTCGGCGGCGCCGGCGAGATCCTGACGATCAGGCACGACACGATGAACCGCGCCTCGTTCACGCCGGGCGTGCTGCTCGGCGTGCGCAGGGTGGGCGAGCTGCCGGGGCTCACGGTGGGCCTGGAGGCCCTGCTCGACCTGTAGCCGGCCCGAACCACCGGCGCCAACCGGCGAACCGCCGGCGCGACCCGTCGGCGTGACCGGCTCGAACCACCGGCGCCAACCGGCTCGACGCGGCTCCATCCGGCGCGACCCGTGAAAATGAATGTGCCCATGCCGAAGCATGGGCACATTCTGTGGAGGGGTTCCGGCTCCGCACAGCCGGCACACGATCATCACACTAATGCCAGTGCACACCATCCAGGGAAAGGTGCGTGCGTGTCGATGGTGCGTTGGGCGGACAAGGACGAGCTGGCGGGGCTGGCCGATGTCGAGCGTGCGGCCGATGGCCTGTTCGCGCAGGTCGGAATCGTTTTCCCGCCGGGCACCACGATGGTCGAGGAGTGTGACGACCCGGGCAGGGTGCTGGTGGAGGGCAGGGGCTTCGCCATGATCAGCATGGTCGACGGCAACGTCCATCTCGACCAGCTGGCCGTCCATCCTGACAGCATGCGGCAGGGCATCGGCGGCAGGCTCGTGGCGGCCGTGGCCGACCACGCGCTGGCCGTGGGCGCGCCGGGGGTGACCTTGACCACGTTCCGCGACGTGCCGTGGAACGGGCCGTGGTACGAGCGGCACGGTTTCGCCGTCATGGACGACCCGGGGCCGGAGCTGCGCGCCATCGTCCGGCACGAGCGGGAGCTCGGCATCGAACTCGCGCCACGGATAGTGATGTACCGTCCCGTAGTGTGAGGTTTCGCGACGAACTGTGGCGGGCGATGGACGGCGTCTATCGCCAGATCCTGCGGCATCCCTTCCTCGAAGGGCTCACCGACGGCTCGCTCCCTCGCGAGGCCTTCCGCCACTACGTCATGCAGGAGGCGCACTTCCTGCCCGACTACGCCAGGGCGCTGGCCGCCTGCGCCGCCAGGTCGCCGCAGCCGTCAGCCGTGCACAGGTTCGCCGCCGACGCCGCCAGGACCGTCGAGGTCGAGCACAGCCTCGTCCTGGAGTTGCTGGCGGCGTTCGGGCTCGACGAGGCGGAGGCGCTGAAGTCGCCCGCCGGACCGACCACCGTGGGCTACGCGTCGTACCTGGTGCGGACCTGCTCGCTGGGCACCTTCCCGGAGGCGCTGGGCGCGATCGTGCCCTGCTACTGGATCTACGCCCGCGTCGGGGAGAAGCTGCTGGCCGAGTCGTCGCCCGACCCGCTCTACGCGTGGTGGATCGAGACCTACGGCGGCGAGGACTACCAGGACACCGTCGCGGGCGTGCTCGACCTGCTCGACGGCCTGACGCTGACCGCCGACGAGCGGGAGCGGCTGGTGGAGCGGGCGATCACCACCGCCCGGTTCGAGTGGATGTACTGGGACGCGGCCTGGCGCCAGGAGAGCTGGCCATGCGGCTGAGGGACCTCGTCCACGACGACCACCTCGCGCTGAAGGTGCTGACCGGCCACGACCTGCTCGACCGCAGGGTGCGCGGTGTCGCCACCACCGACCTGCCGGACCCGTCCCGTTTCGTCAAGCCGGGCGAGCTGGTGCTGACCGAGCTGACCTGGCACACCGGCGCCGAGTCCGCGACCGCCTTCGTGCGCGGCCTGGGCGACGTGGCGGCGCTCGTGTGCGGCACCGCGCTCAAGGTCCCGCCGTCCGACCTCATCGATGCCTGTGCCGCCGCGGGGCTGCCGCTGCTCACGCTGCCGGTGGACGTGCCGTTCAGCCAGGTCACCGAGCAGGTGCTGCGGGCGCTGATCGCCGAGCTGGGCGCCGCGCCCCGCCGGCCGCCCGGCGGACGCCGGCGCCTGGCCAGCACCCTGGTGGACGGCGGCAGCCTCACCAAGCTGGTCGACACGGTCGCGGGCGAGCTCGACGTGCCGTGCTGGGTGATGTCGGCGACCGGACGGGTGATCGTCGGCTCGCAGCCGCTCGACGAGGACTCCAGGGCGCGCCTCGCCCACACCTTCCTCACCGCGCGCTTCCTGCCCGGCATGGTCGACCGCCTGTCGGTCTTCCCGATCAGCAAGGGCGCCCCGCACCGGATCGCCAACTGGTTCCTCGCCTACCAGGGGGAGGGCGCGCAGGGCGACAGCGAGGACGTCCTGGTCGAACTGGCCGCTCTCGTCGCGCTCGAACGCTCGCGTCTGGAGGCCGCCCAGCGCATCGAACGCCGCGTCCTCGACCAGTTGCTGCGCCTGCTGGAGTCGGGCGACGCGTCCCTGCCGGGGCTCGTCTCCCGCCTGCACACCCTCCACGTGGAGACCGAGCACGGTCTGCTGGTCGTCGCCCTGACGGCCGCGGGGCCCGAGGTCGGCGTCGCCGTCCTCGACGAACTGCTGCGCCCGCTCGCGCCCGGCATCGTGACCGCGGCGGGGGAGGAGGCCATCGCGCTGGTCCCGCTGGCGGGCAACAGCGCGGCTGAGCTGACCGGCCATCTGGTGAAGGGCGCCCGCATCCTCGAGGCGGGGCTGGGCGACGAGCGGATCGCGCTCGGCGTCAGCAGCGTGACCACCGGGCCCGCCGGGTTGAGCGGGCTGATCGAGGAGGCCAGGCACGCCCGCTCGCTCGCCTCCCTCGGCGCCGAGCGGGTCAGCGTGGTGACCGGCGACGACGTCAGCTCGCACCGGACGCTGCTGGCGGCGATCCCCGACCCGCTGCGGCGCTCGTTCAGGGCGCGCCTCCTGGGACGGCTGGAGGCCTACGACGCCACGAACCAGACGGACCTGCTGGAGACGCTGGAGACGTTCCTGGAGGAGTCGGGGTCGTGGTCGGCGACGGCGGACCGGCTGCACGTGCACGTCAACACGCTGCGCTACCGGTTGAAGCGGATCGAGGAGCTGACCGGGCGGTCGCTGAACTCCTGGGACCAGCGGGTGGACTTCCTGCTCGCGTTGCGGATGCGCTAGCCGCGCGGGCTCGGCGGTTACCTCGGGGTCACCGGGTTCCCGAAAAGTGCGATCTTCCTGCGCGGGGCACGCGGAACCAGACTGCTGCCATGAGCATCGTGACTCGCATGGACTACCAGCCCTTCCCTCCGGACCCGCACAACCACAAGCCGAACTCGCGCCACTCCCTGGTGCTCGACCCGGCCCGTCCTGACGGTCGTTACGTGAAGAACCTGGTGCTGAACTTCGAGAAGCTCGCGCCGGACGAGATCATCCCCGTGCACTTCCACACCAGCGAGGAGGTCCTCATCATCGACGACGGCGAGGCGGAGGCGTTCTACGACGGGGAATGGCAGCCGGTGGGGCCCGGGTCGGTCATCCTCGTGCCGCCCGGCGTGTCCCACGGTTTCCGCAACCTGTCGGGCGGCACGGTACGGCTGCACGCGGTGTTCGGCGGCTCCGTGGTCGGCACCCAGCTGCTGGACCGCAGCCCCGCGCCGGGCACGGAGGACGAGCCGGTGCCACCGCTGTCCATCCTTGACTTCCGCGCCTACGTGGACGGCCCCTGACCCGCCTCAGGGCGTCCTCCGCGGAAGCGACGCCCTTCGTCGTTGACTTGCAAGATCTTTCTCACCGCTCATGGCTGTTCCTGCGTTCCTCGACCCCAGGGCAGGCGGCGGCTGTCTACCCCGGGCGGGGTTCTCTCCGAGGCTTCGTCCGGAGCAGGCCCCTTGGACGAGGTCATCGCGCCCACCAGCGGATGCTGATAGCGCTCGGCGGTCGACGTGCACTCGTGAATCGGATGCGCGGACCAAAGAGCCATCGCCCTTGGCCCGGCGTCGTCATCCACGTCGTCGGGCAGTCTGATTCAGGTCAATTCCCGTCAACCCGGTCCAGCAGGCCGTAGAGATGGTCTAGAAAGGCGTCGACGTGACGTATGTCGTATCCGGGTGAGGCCATCGAGAAGCCATGGAGGATCGAGATCCCGCTCGGATGGTTCTTCTCCCTGCGAAAAGCGGGCTCCCTTCCTTCGAGGCCCGCAATGATCCGTTCGATGTAGGCATCGACTTCTCGCTGGTTGTAGCCCCGCCCCGATACGAGCGGGAGTTCGGTGGCGCGGATGTCCAACACCAGTTGAGCCCGCCGCCTTTGGATTCTGGCCCATTGTCTGCTGCCGTCTCGGAAGCTACGCGTCGCGCGTTCGCCGACCACCAGGAGGGCGCCACCCACCACGAGGGTCCCGCCGACCAGCCCCATCCCGAAGGCGACCGCCGCGGCATCCTCCTTCTTCTCCTCATAGCTGTCGGGCCCCGTCCGGCGGCTCGAGCAATAATCACCGCTGCTCATCCTCTCGCCGCCGCATCTCGGCTCCTGCGCGTCCTTCGACACCACAAGCCAGACCAGTAGCACCACTGCCCCGATGCCCAGCATCCAATAGCCCAGCTTCAACGCCCCTCCAACGACCAGGGTGGGTCCGCCCAGGCTCCGCCTTCTCTCGGCCGTAGCCCCAAAGGACCAGCAGTGTATTGAGGGCTCCTGTTGATCGACAATGTGTCGGCCGCCCCTTCCAGGAGGCGGACAGGCCGGCGTCCTGGGCGCCGCGCAGTAGCGCAGTTCTCACCGCGCGGCTTCTCTTATTACGTCGAGAGGGAACTCCGAGGCATGGACCAGCCCCTCGACCCCATCCGCCACCTCGACGAACGCACCGAACGGGATCACCTTCGTGGACGGCGTCCGCCGGCCGCCTGGCTCAGGGACGGTCACCCCCGGTCGCCGTCCGGGCGTCGAAGGCGGCGCGGGCGGCGTCGATCTCGCCGAGGTGGTCCTCCGCCCACACGACCAGGCCGCCCATGGTGTCGAGCAGGGCGCGGCCCATGGTGGTGAGCGCGTACTCGACATGCGGCGGCATGACCGCGCGGACGGTGCGGGAGACGATGCCGTCACGCTCCAGCTCCCGCAGCGTGACGGCCAGCATGCGGTGGCTGATGCCGTCGATGCCGCGGTTGAGCTCGGTGAAGCGCTTGGTGCCCGAGCCGAGCTGATGGATCACCGACAGCGACCACTTCCCGCCCACGCGGTCGAGGATCTCGCGGGCCCGGCACGCCGCGGGGCTGTGGTTCATGGTCGTCTCCCGGTGGAGTGTGCCCTCCGGACGCGAGGGCGGCGCCCTTACTGAGAAGAAGCTACTTACCTGAAGTGGGTCTGTCGAGATCCTCGCCCCACGCCCGGGCCGTCGCGTAGGCGGCGGCCTCGGCGCGGTTGCGCAGGCCCAGCTTGGCCAGCACGTTGCTGACATGGTGGGAGGCGGTCTTGCGGCTGATGAACAGCCGCTCGGCGATCTCGGGATTGGACAGCCCGAGGCCCATCAGGTGGAGCACCTCCCGCTCCCGCTTCGACAGGACGCCGGCCTGCTTGGGCCCGGTCCTGCCACGCACCCCCAGCTTGCGCAGCAGCGCGGCCGTCGCGTCGGCGTCGGCACGGGCGCCGAGCCGTTCGGAGACGGCCAGCGCCGTCCGGGCCTCGGCGATCGCCACCTCGGGCGCGGACGGGCGCAGAGCCTCGGCCAGCGCCCGCCTGGCTCGGGCCTCCTCCAGCGGGAGGCCGGCCGCGACGAAGCCCGCCAGAGCCGCCTCGAGATGGCCGCGGACCTCGCCCTCGCCGGCGAGCGCGGCGGCGTACTCGATGAATGCCCTGGTCAGCGGGGTTCGGGCGGCTTCCGGCAGGGCACGCAGCCGGGCGCACACCAGCCGGGCGGCCGCCAGGTGCCCGGCCGCCGCCTCGGCCTCCACCAGCAGCGCCAGCAGCGGCGCCCGCAACGCCTCGCCCTCGTGGCCGCCGTCCTCGTGGTCCCCCTGGTCCGCGTCCTGGTGGTCTCCCTGGTCTGTGCCCTCCTGGTCCCCCTGGTCCCTGTCCTCGTGGTCTCCCTGGTTCTCGGCGCTCCGGCTGTCCGCCGCCAGCCCGCGGCGGAGCAGCGTCGCGGCGCTTTCCGCCTCGCCGCGAGCGAGGTGGAGGCCGGCCAGCGGCCGCACGGCGTACCCGTCGTGCTCGTGGCCGTCGAGGAGCCGCTCCGCCTCCTCCAGCCGGCCCTGCCGTACGCGCAGGTCGGCCAGACGTGCCACCGAACCGGGGCGGAGGGCCCGGTAGCTGGCGTCGTACAGGCGGACGGACGTGGTCAGCTCGTGCTCGGCCTCGGCCCACCGGCCCGCGGCGGTGAGGATCCCGCCGTAGTACATCCGGCAGATGGCCGCGGCCCACACGACGTCGGTGCGCCGCACGAACGCCTCGACCGCGGCCGTCCACTGCTCGGCCCGCCGTACGTCGAGAACCATCTCGCAGGCCAGCAGCATCTTGCAGTAGATCTCGCCGACCACCGCGACGTTCCGCACCTCGCCGCCCACGGCGGCCGCCGCGGCCTCGTCGAGCCGGCGCATGCCCTCATCGGTACGGCCCCGCTCCACCAGGCACACGCCGCTGTAGGCCAGGGCGTCGAACTCCAGGTCCGTGTCGCCGAAACGGACGGCGAGGCGCCGCGCGGCCTCGATGTGCCGCAGCCTGACGGCCTGGTCGTCACTCGCCATCGCGCAGGCCAGCTCGACCCAGCCCCGCTCGAGGCAGTCGCCCGCCGCCTCGGCGAGGTGCTTCCCGCGTTCCAGCCACCCGCCGGCGACCGCGTAGTTCCCGTACAGCGCGACGTACTCGAAAGCCAGCCAGTAGGCCGCGATCACCGCGGGATACCGCGTCTCACCCCTGGCGCGGAAGCCGGCGAAGGCCCGCTCTCGTAGTGCGACCGCCGTGCCGTACTCGCCCAGCCAGCACAGCGCCTGCCCCAGCCCGTCGAGCGCCTCAGGAGTCTCCTCCCGCGCGAGGGCGGTCTCGAAGGCGGCGCGGGCGTCCTTCCAGTGACCTGCCGCGAGGGCGGCCCTCCCGGCGGCAACGGCCTCATCGACCCCCACGTCACGATTATCCCGCCGCGAACGCGCCCGCGAATAGGGCAGTCGCCCCATGCTTCCGTGCCCGGTCGCGGCGCATGCTGGCCGGGAACCCGGCCACCTTTCACGGAGCGTGCGCGATGAGCAGCCCGACGGAGACGTTCCAGCTCTCGGTCGACCAGGCGGAGAGCTACGAGTCGAGTTTGGTTCCCGCGATCTTCGGCGAATGGGCGCCGCTGCTGGTCGAGGCGGCCGGCGTCGCGGCCGGCCAGCGGGTCCTCGACGTCGCCTGCGGCACGGGCGTCGTCGCCCGCGCCGCCGCCCGGCATGCCGGAAAGCGGGGACGGGTGACCGGCCTCGACCTCAACGCGGCCATGCTGGCCGTCGCCCGGCGGCTGCGCCCCGACCTCGAATGGCGGCAGGGCGACGCGGCGGATCTGCCGTTCGCCGACGGGTCGTTCGACGCCGTGCTGTGCCAGTCGGCGCTGATGTTCTTCCCCGACCCCGTCCGCGCCCTGCGCGAGATGGCGCGCGTCGTGGCCACGGACGGCCGCGTGGCCGTCCAGGTGTGGGCGCGGCTGGAGCGCCAGCCGGGCTACGGCCCGCTCGTCCAGGTGGCCGCCCGCCACGCAGGGCCCGAAGCGGTCAGCCTGCTGAGCGCCTACTGGAAGCTGGGCGACACCGACGCGCTGGCGGGGCTGTTCGCCGCCGCCGGGCTGCGGGTCACCGCCATCACCGCCCGCGCCGGGACGGTACGGCTCGGCTCCGTCGACGAGCTGGTGCGGAACGAGGTCGAGAGCACGCCGCTCCGTGAACGGATCAGCGACGAGGTGTACGGCAGGATCATCGCGGACGCCCGGGAGGAACTGGGCCGGTTCCGCACGGGCGCCGGCATCGCCGTCCCGATCGAGGGGCTGCTGGTCACGGCGGTTCCCGGAGCCCAGGGCACGGCGGGCGGCCGGCTCCCGGCCGTCCGGCTGCGGCGCGCCGCTCCGCCGGGCTGAGCGGCCGGCGGGAAAGGGCTCATGGCGAGGTCATGGGTGTGACTCGGGCGCGGTGCCGGCGAACCGCGTCGCGGTTGGCGCACCGGTGGGAGCAGTAGCGCTGCCGTCCGGTGCGGGAGGTGTCGGCGAAGACCAGGGTGCACCCGTCCACGGCGCACCGCTGCAGCCGGTGTATCCCCCGCCCCGCCAGGTGCAGCGCGGTGCCGACGGAGATCAGCGCGAACAGCACGGGGCCGAGCGGCTGCCGGTCGTCGCGGTAGTGCAGGTGCCAGCCGGATCCGGCGTGGTCGGTCAGCCGCGGGTAGGCCGCGGCCGCCGCCAGCATGCGGTTGAGCAGTGCGGCGCGCTCGTGCTCGTCGGTGGCGTCGACGATCTTCTCCCACGCGTCCAGCGTGTCCATGGTGTGGCCGAGGTCCTGCGGCGTGACCGGGCGCTCCAGCACCAGCCCGGCGGCGCGGCAGCGGTCCGCGAGCTCGTCCGCGGTCGCCGGGCGCCGGTTGGCCAGGCTCGCGGCCAGCTTCACGGCGCCCTCGCCGTAAGGGTTGAGATGCATAAGCTCATTACATCAGGCTGTTGGGTATGAGGCACCACAGCGATGTACGGCAGGCAGTCGAGGATGACGTCGCGGAACTCGTGCGCCTGCGGGCGTTGCTGTTCGCGACCCTCGGCGGCGACTTCTTCAACCCCTCCTCAGCGGGCGACGAGTGGCGGCACGCGCTCACCACGGTTCTGAAGGACAAGCTGACCGCCGACGACGCGTGCATCCTGGTCGTGGACGGCGACAACGGTCTCGCCGCCTGCGGCATCGGCACCATCGAGCAGTGGTTCCCCGGCCCGCACTCGCACAACGGCCGGGTCGGACACGTGATCGGCGTGGTCACCGACCCCGCCTACCGGCGCCGCGGCCACAGCCGCGCGATCATGCACGGGCTGCTCGACTGGTTCCGCGAACAGGACGTCGCCCGCGTCGACCTGCACGCCTCCCGCGACGGTGAACCGCTCTACCGGTCACTCGGCTTCGTCGAGCACCCCGACCCCGCACTGTACTGGCGCCCGTGACGGCCGCCCGCACCGGGGCCGGTACCCGGTGCGGGC
This sequence comes from Nonomuraea sp. NPDC003804, assembly GCF_040610675.1. Lineage (NCBI taxonomy): Bacteria > Bacillati > Actinomycetota > Actinomycetes > Streptosporangiales > Streptosporangiaceae > Nonomuraea > Nonomuraea sp. NPDC003804. The sequence continues at coordinate 249,568 of NZ_JBEXMT010000004.1, read as the reverse complement.
GAGAGCGCTGGGCCGCCGGTGCCCGGCGGAGACCGTCAGCTCGGCCGGTGGCGCAGGCTCGGCTGGTGGCGCAGCAGGGAGGCCACGCGGTCGATGCGGTTGGTCCAGACGCCGCCGGAGTACCCCTCGGGGATCCTGGCGACATCGGCGGGGGTGTCGAAGCCTTCGGAGAAGTCTTCCGATCCCGCCACGACGATCACCCGGGTGCGCCGCGGGTCTCGACGTTCCGGCGGCGCCGCCCCAGCTCGTGGCCGAGCTGCCCGCCGCCGTGCGCGCGGTGGCGCACCGGCCGGACCCGCGTCGGCGATGCTCGGCTGGGACCGTGCTTTCAGGCCCCGGCCGCGTACGCCTCCAGTTCGGCCAGGTACCCGTCCTTCACCTGCCGCGGCAGCCACGCGATCTCGAAGGCGTTGCGCTGCACCTGCAGCAGTTCCTCCCTGGACAGCTCCAGCGCCGCCAGGTTCTCCTGCACGTACCCGGGGAAGTACGCCGGGTCGTCGGAGTTGATCGTCACCCGCACGCCCAGGTCGAGCAGCTTCCTGATCCCCTCGGCCTTCATCGAGTCCGTGACGATGGAGTTGGAGATCGGGCAGCAGGTCAGCCCGATCCCCCTGTCCAGGACCCGCTGCACCAGCGCGGGGTCCTCGAGGATGTTGACGCCGTGGTCGATCCGGTCGACCTGGATGTCGTCCAGGCACTGGCGGATGTGCTCGACGGAGTTCTCCTGGTCGACGTCGCAGTGCATGGTCAGCAGGTAGCCCTCCTGCCTGGCCCGCTCGTAGACGGCGGCGAACTTGGCCGGCGGGTTGCCCTTCTCGTCGGAGTCGAGGCCGACGCCGACGATCCACTCCTTGTACGGCAGCGACTCCAGCAGCGTCGCCATGGCGTACTCGGCCTGGAAGTCGCGCAGGAAGCACATGATGAGCTGGGCGCGGATGCCGAGCCGGGCGTCGGCGTCCATGAGCGCGCGGCGCAGCCCGCGGATGATCACGTCGAAGGGGACGCCGCGGGAGGTGTGCGCCTGCGGGTCGAAGAAGATCTCGGCGTAGCGGACGTTCTGCGAGGCGGCCTTGCGCAGGTAGGCCATGGCCAGGTCGTAGAAGTCGGGCTCGGTGCGCAGCACGCCCATGCCCTCGTAGTAGACGGCCAGGAACGACGGCAGGTCGTCGAAGGAGTAGGCGGCCCGCATCTCCTCCACCGACGCGTACGGCAGGGCGATGCCGTTGCGCTGGGCCAGCTCGAACTTGAGCTCCGGCTCGAGCGTGCCCTCGATGTGCAGGTGGAGCTCGCACTTGGGCAGCCCGGCGATGAAGTCGTTCATTGGATGACCTCCACGATCTCGAGGTTGACGCAGTCGACCAGGCCGAGGTCGGTGACCGCGTAATCAGGGATGGCGGTGATGGACAGGAAGAACAGGTACATCAGCGGCGCGGGCAGGCCGCACCCCAACGAGCGTGCCACGTCGTCGAGCCGCTGTTCGAGCACCGCCATCTCGGCGGCGGGGATGTCGGACACGATGCCCGCGACGGGCAGCGGCAGCGACTCGACGACCGTGCCGTCGACCACGATGACCTGGCCGCCGCCCATCGCCGAGACGGTGTTGACGGCAAGCGCCATGTCGGAGCGGGAGGCGCCCACGCAGATGATGTTGTTGTCGTCGGGGGCGGCGCTGGTGGCGATGGCGCCCTTGCGCAGGCCCATGCCGCTGACCATGGCGACGGGCATGTTGCCCGTCTTGCCGTACCTCTCGACGACGGTGACCAGGAGCGCGTCGTGCTCGACCGACGGCTCGACGACGCCGTCGACGACGGGCAGGGTGACGTCGCGCTGCCTGCGCACGAAGACCTGCTCGGTGAAGTTCAGGGTGAGCACCGTGACCTCGTCGGCCGCCGAGCGCAGGGCCAGGTCGTCGGCGGTCACCTGGCGCACGGGGAAGGGCCGCACCTCGCCCCTGACCGGCGGTACGGCGGGCACGACCATGGCCCCGTCCCTGGCCACCAGACGGCCTCCGGCGACGACCTCCCTGACCTTGAACTCCTCCAGCGAGTCGACGATCAGCACGTCGGCGAAGCGCCCGGGCGCGATGCTGCCGACCAGGTCGTCGATGCGGTACATCTCCGCGCAGTTGACGGTCGCCATCTGGATCGCGGTGACCGGGTCGACGCCGGCCTTGATCGCCATCCTGACGAGCTTGTCCATGTGCCCGCCGGCCAGCACGTCGGCGGCGTGCACGTCGTCGGTGCAGAACGCGACGCGCCGCGCGCCCACCTTGGCGACGACCTGGATGTTCTCCTCGAGGAAGTGCGCGACGGACGACTCGCGGACGATCGCGTAGATGCCCTGGCGCAGCTTCTCGAGCATCTCCTCGTGGGAGTAGGACTCGTGGTCGAGCCTGATGCCCGCGGCGGCCAGGCCGGCGATGCGGCGGGCGTCCGACAGGGGCGCGCACCCGAAGATCGGCAGCCGCCGCTGGTGGGCGAGCTCGAGCGCCGCCATCACGGCGGGGTCGCCGTGCTCGACCATCTCCTGGACGGTCTCCCAGACGCCGACGCACTCGGGCCACTCGTGCGCGACGCGGTGCTCGGCGGGGCCGAAGGTGTGCCCGACGGTCGACTGCGGCACGGTGTAGGGGGCCTTGGCGGGGGCGCCCCACCAGATCCGCATGCTGGTGGCGGCCGCCTCGTTGAGCGCCTGCCGTACGCCGTCGAGGCCCTGCGCCACGAGGATCTGGTCGAGGCCCGAGACCACGCTGGTGGTGCCGAAGGGGACGACCAGGTTGGCGAAGCTGGTCACCGACAGCTTGCTGCACTCGATGTGCAGGTGGCCGTCGATGAGTCCGGGCACCAGGAAGCCGCCGCGCGCGTCGATGATCTCGGTGTCCGGCCCGCGGTCGAGGGCGGGGCCGACGGCCGCGATCCGGTCGCCGCTGATGCCGATCTCGGCCGGGTACAGCTCGCCGGTCAGCACGTTGACGAGCGTGCCGTTGGTGATGATCGTGTCCGCGGGCCGGCGGCCGTAGGCGACATCGAGCAGGTCATGCATGGGCGAGCTCCTTGACGGGGACCGGTCGCCGGTCCAGGGCGGCGTAGACGATTCCGGCGACGACGAAGCCGGCGAAGATGCTGAAGTCGGAGCCGCCGGTCGCGCCGGAGATCCAGCCGACGAACACGCTGGAGTTCAGCCAGAGCGCGGCGGCCACCATGCCGGCGGCCTGGGCGATGAGGCCCGGCCAGCGGACCTGGTCGGGGGCGTGGTCGTCGAACAGCGCGGCGGCGTCGTAGCGGCCCCTGCGGCGCAGCCAGTCGGTGACGTACACGCCCGCCCACGGCGCCAGCCAGATCACCAGCAGGCCGAGGAAGGCGTTCAGCATCGTGTTGAACGAGTCGGAGGTGATCGCGACGAAGGTGATGATCACGCAGAGGATCAGGTCGAGGACGACCGCGAGCCACCGCTTGACGTTGATGCCCGCCGCCTGCAGGTTCAGGCCCGAGGAGTACAGGTCGGTGGTGTTGGCGGCGAAGAGCGTGACCACGGTCAGCAGCAGGTACGGCACGACGAACCAGGACGGCAACGCACCGGGCAGCCCGGAGATCGGGTCGCTGGCGTTGGTCACCACGGTGGCGACGGCCGCGCCGAGGACCATCAGCAGCAGGTACGGCACGAAGCCGCCCAGGAAGGCGTAACCGAACACGGCCTTCCTGGAGGAGTCGACCGGCAGGTAGCGCGAGTAGTCACCGCCCAGCGGCGCCCACGACAGGCCGCCGCCCGACATCACCAGCATGACCGCCAGCGTGAAGGTGGAGAAGTCCGTCGATCCCGCCGCCGACAGGTTCGCCTTGGGCGCGACCAGGATCGCCATGATCACGAACATCACCAGGAACACCCAGGTGAGGTACTTCTGCGCCTTCATGACCGCGGAGTGCCCGATCAGCGGCAGGATGAGCTGGATGACCGCGGCGACCAGCACGATCGCCACCTTCAGCCCGAGACCGTCGCTCGAGACGCCGGCCTGCTCCAGCAGCGTGAGCCCGGCCAGGGTGATCATCACCATGCCGCCGGCCTCGAAGCCGACCATGTTGAGCCAGCCGAAGAAGCCGAGCACGCGGGCGCCCTTGTTGCCGTAGGCGGCGCGGGAGATCGCCATCGTCGAGGTGCCCTGCTGCATCCCCTGGATGCTGCTGAACCCCACCAGGGGGAAGGCGAGCAGGTTGCCGATGACGATGGCCGCCACGGCCTGCCAGAAGCTCAGCCCCATCGCGACGACGATGGTGCCGTAGACCACGGTGAAGACGGTCGTCGTCGTGCCTGCCCAGAGGAAGAGCAGGTCGCGAGGGCGGCCGTACCGCTCGGCCGCAGGAACCAGCTCGATCCCGCGTTGCTCCATGGACGGTTCCTTCCGGAGTCGCTGAATACCGGATTCAGTGAACCAGGAGGGTCTGACCAGGACGGTTATCGGCGGCTACGAGATCGGCCCGCCGGTTTGTAGCCGCCTACAAGGTGATCGCCAGGCCGACGGCGAAGAGCAGGCCGTAGGCCATCTGCAGCTTGCCCGTGGCCTGCAGCACGCCGATGAGCGCGGGGCCGGTGGCGCCCGACAGGACGGTCTTCACCGGGCCGATCGCCAGCGGCGCCGCGAGCACCGGCAGCGCGGCGAACGGCGTGAACGGGATCAGCAGCAGCGGGATCACCAGCGGGGCGACCAGGCACACCGTGTACATCACCCGCGTGCGCTCGGCGCCCAGCACCACGGCCAGCGTGCGCTTGCCCGCCGGGCCGTCGGTGACGACGTCGCGCAGGTTGTTGATGACGAGCATCGAGCACGACAGCAGGCCGATCGGGACGGAGGCGGCCAGCGCGACCCACGACAGGTGGCCCGTCTGGACGAAGGCGGTGCCCATCACGGGGACGGGGCCGAAGAAGACGAAGACCGCCGCCTCGCCGAGCGCGCGGTAGCCGTAGGGGCGCTTGCCGCCGGTGTAGAACCACGCGGCCGCGATCGCGGCGGCGCCCATCAGCAGGATCCACCAGGCCTGCGTGGCCACCACCAGCGTCAGGCCGGCGACGGCGGCGGCGGCGAAGCAGCCGAGCGCGGCGGCCAGCACCTCGCGAGGGGCGGCCACACCCGAGCCCACCAGGCGCATCGGGCCCACGCGCCGGTCGTCGGTGCCTCTGATGCCGTCGCTGTAGTCGTTGGCGTAGTTGACGCCGATCTGCAGTAACAACGCCACCAGCAGCGCCACCACGGCACGCCACCAGATCGGGCCGCCCTCGCCGACCGCCAGGCCGGTGCCGACGACGACGGGTACGACCGCGTTGGGAAGGGTGCGCGGGCGGGCGCCCTGCACCCACTGGCTGAGCGTGGCCATCAGCTGATGTCCGTCGTGAGCCTGACCATCCGGATCGGACGGCCCATGTCGAGCACGCGTTCGGCCATGTCCTCGCCCCATCCGGCGGACTCGAGGAAACCGAGCATCGCGTAGTTCTCCGCGAACACCCAGGTGACGATCTGCCGGAAGCCGTCCTCGCGCATGTAGTCGACGGTCGCGTTGAGCAGCCTGCTGCCGTGGCCGCGCCGGACGAAGTCGGGGTCGACCAGCAGCGTCAGCATCTCGGCCGTCACCGTCGGGTCGAGGTCGGGGTCTTCGGCGGGCGCGTGGGAGACCAGGCCGACCACGCGCTCGCCGCCGCGCGGCGTGGCGGGCGCGTTGGCGCCGCCCAGGCCGAGCGCGGGAAAGCCCTCGGTGTCGAGGATGGTCTCCACGGCCACGAGCACGCGATGCATGCGCGTGGGCGGTGAGGCGATCGCCTCGTCCCACTGGCGCAGCCACATCTTCTCCGCTGCGGGGCCCGTCATCTGCTCGAGCGGCCCTTCGGGGAGGAACTCCCGATAACCGTAGCGCCAGGCGCGGATCTGAGTGTTCGCCACCTGGAGCACATCTCCGCGCCGGGCCGCCCGGACGCCTACGTCTGCCATCTCGGCCCGCTCCTTCGCCTGCCGTTGTGCCCGCGACCGGAGGATCTCGAGGGCACGTGTTACACCGTATCGGTGATTCGGGGCTCGCGATGACGCCTGACTCGATAAACGCGGGTGTTCGTCCGGTTACGACATCCCATCGTAAGGGCTTGATCAGCTCAGGCGCGCGTACGCGGAGGCGAGCCGCCGCACCCCGTCGGTCAGCTCGGCCACATGGACGGCGGCGCTGTGCGTCAGGCGCAGGCGCGGCCCCGGCGGTTCGGTGGGGTAGTAGATGCGGCCCGGGCTCACCTGAACCCCGTTCCTGCGGGCCTCCTCGACCAGCGCGGCCTCGTCGACGTGCGGCGGCAGCCGTACCCACAGGTGCAGTCCGCCGTGGGGGATCAGGTGCGGCTCGGCCTCCGGCAGCGCGGCGGCGAGGGCGGCGGCGAGCGTCGCACGGCGTGTCGCCAGCTCGGCGTGGACGGCGGCCAGGTGGCGGGGCCAGGCGGGTGAGCTCACGAACTCCAGCGCCGTCTCCTGCAGCGGCCTGGCCACGAAGAACGACTCCACGAGCTGGCCGGCCCGCAACCGGTGGGCGGCCGGGCCCCGGGCGATCACCGCGGCCAGGCGCAGGCTGGGGGCGAGGATCTTGGTGAGCGAGCTGATGTGGACGACGGTGCCGTAGCGGTCGAGGGCGATCATCGGGGTGGGCGCGTGCTCGGTCAGGTAGCGGGCGTAGTCGTCCTCGACCACGAACGCGTTGTGCGCCCTGGCCACCTGGAGCACCTGCTCCCTGCGCACGTCGGTGAGCGTCGCGCCGGTGGGGTTGTGCAGCGTCGGCTGCGTGTAGAAGACCCGCGCGCCCGTCACCGCGAACGCCTCGGCCAGCAGGTCGGGCAGCACGCCGTCGGCGTCCATCGGCACCGCGGCCGTCCGCAGGCCCGCCGCCCTGGCCGCGGCCATGGCACCGGGGTAGGTGGGCGTCTCCATCAGCACGGTCGTGCCAGGGGCGGCCAGGGCGCGGAAGGCGTGGCTGAGCGCGGCCTGGCCGCCGCTGACGACCAGCGCGTCACCGGCGGTCAGCTCGCCGCCCGCCTGCCGGGCGAACCACCCCCGCAGCTCGGGGATGCCGGTCAGCGGGGGAGTGGCCCAGGCGTTCAGGCGCTTGACCGCCCGTGAGGCGGCCGCCGACAGCTGGCGGTCGGGCCGCATGGCCGCGTTCAGGTAGCCGCCGGTCAGCGGGATCACGTCTTCGGGCGGCGTCGTGAGCAGCGCCGTGACGCCCGAGTCGTCGATCACCCGGTCGCCGAGCGCGACCGTCTGCCATGACATGTCGGAGATCTCCGTGAGCCGCACGGGGCGAGGGGCCACGAAGGCGCCGACGCCGGGCCTGGTGACCACCCTGCCCTCGGCGGCGAGCTGCCCGATCGCCCTCGAGACGGTCACCGGGCTGACCCCATGGCGCCGCATCAGCTCGCGACTGGACGGCAACCGGTCGCCCGGCTGCTTCGTCCCGATCTCCTCGCGCAGCATCGCGGCGATCTGGGCGATACTGCTATCGTCTTTCATGAGAAGTAACAATAGCGCTATCGTGTCCGGTGGAGTAACGGTTCCCGTACGGGCCGATCACGCCAGGCGTGGCACCCTCCTCGCCTTTCTCGGCGTGCTGGCCTTCTCCGGCTCCTTTCCGGCCACCGTGTTCGCGATGCGCGGCTTCGACCCGTGGCTGGTGGCGATCGGGCGGGCGCTGCTGGCCGGCCTCGTCGCGCTGGCCTGCCTCAAGGCCGCCCGGCTGCCGCTGGTGCCGCCGCGCGCCCAGTGGCGCCCCTACGCGTTCATCTCCCTGGGCGTGGTCTTCGGCTTTCCCGTCTTCAGCGGCCTCGCCCTGCACCTGGGCGCCGGCACCGCCCACTCCGCCGTCGTGATCGGCCTGCTGCCGGCCGCCACGGCCGCCTTCGCCGTCTGGCGCGCGGGCGAACGCCCCCGGCCGCTGTTCTGGGTCGCCTGCGCGGCCGGAGCCGTCGCGATCACCGTCTTCACCGTCTCCCAGGGCGGCGGCAGCGTCTCCCTCGCCGACCTCCTGCTGGTCGCCGCCCTCCTGTCGGCCGCGCTCGGCTACACCGAGGGCGGCCGCCTCGCCCGCACCACGCCCGGCTGGCAGGTCATCTCCTACGCCCTGGTGGTGTCCATCCCCGTGACGCTGCCCGTGACCGCCGCGCTGGCGCTGACCACGCCGGTGTCGTTCTCGGTGGCGTCCGTGAGCGGGTTCCTCTACGTCGGGCTCATCTCGATGTTCCTCGGCTTCGTCCCCTGGTACGCGGGCCTGGCCCAGGGCGGCATCGCCCGCGCCGGGCAGACCCAACTCACCCAGCCGCTGCTCACTCTGGTGTGGGCGTGGCTGTTCCTGGGCGAGCGGTACGGCATGGCCACGGTGCTCGGCGCGCTGGCCGTCCTGGTCTGCGTGGCGGTGACGCAGCGCAGCCGTACGTAGTCCTTGAAAGATGTGACAACTCAGCGCAGGATGAGCGCAGGAGGTGTCACAAATCATGGCCGACCTCACGATCCCCGAAGGCGGATTCTGGCCAGCGCCCGAGATCCCCCAGCCGAACATCTATCCGATGGAGTGGCGGGTCGAGACCGAGAAGCTGGCGGCGATCTACGAGAAGTCCAAGCGCATGGTCTGGAACCCCGCCGACCTGCCCTGGGACGGGCTCTCCCCCGACGACTTCACCGTCGAGCAGCGGCTGGGGATCATGTACTGGTTCGCTGTCCTCGCCAACTTCGACGCCTCAGGGCCCGCGGTGTTCGCCCGCGCGACCATCCAGGCGTTCGAGAAGCACGAGGAGGACCCCGTCCGCAAGTGCTTCTTCTCGATCACCAGGGACGAGATGAACCACGAGGAGTGCTGCCAGCGCACCATCGCCAGGCTCTGGCCCGGCGGACCCCTCGACTGGACCCCCGTCACCGACCTGGAGAAGGCGGCGCACAACAACATCGGCTGGCTGTACCACAACGGCGGGCGCTACTGGAACGGCTACACCGCGGCGGTCGGCAAGTACTCCCTGCCGGTGCTGTTCACCTCGTTCATGATGGGCGAGATGGCCGCGTCGACGCTGTTCAGAGGAATGGCGTCGGGCACCAGGCACCCGGTCTTCAGCGAGATGTTCCAGCGCATCGGCCGCGACGAGTCGCGGCACCTCCAGATCTGCATGACGATCCTGGAGAACGAGTGGCCAGGCCTCACCGACGACGTCCGCTCGCTGATCACGCGGCAGCTGCGGGCCGGGTTCGTCTTCCTGTCGATGATCCTGTGGGAGCCGCCCGAGGGGTTCTGGGACCTGCCGCCGTACTTCCTGGCCAACCACCGGGTGCTGATGGACCATGCCCGGACGGCGGGGCTGGGCGTGCTGTCGTACGAGGAGCAGGCCGAGAACTGGCGCGTGGCGATGGCCAGGGTGCGGGCGATCGTGGAACGGTGGGGGATCGAGTTCCCTGCCATCCCGGAACTGGACATCGACGGCGTGCCGGTCGACTTCATCGACCCCGAGGAGATCATCCCGGTCTTCTGAGTCACGGCCGGGCGGCCGCGCGCCCGACCCGGGGATGCCGGTCCTGGCCGGCCTGCTCGCCCACGACTACCGCGCGGAGAACAAAGAGCTCGAGCACGTCGGCGAGCGCCTGGCCTTGGTCGACGACGACGACGACCACCGGCTCGCCGAGGTGGAGGTCACCGGGGGTGCAGGTCGCGCCGTTCCACCAGGTGACCTGGGAGTTCGCCCAGTCGGAGGGCGAGGGCTACCGGTCGGTCGAGCACTGGGGCGAGGCGCACCGCCGCTTCTGGAACGCCGCCGGATACGAGGTTGACGACACCACGAGGTCGTTTGCATGTCCTTCCGGCTGGTGGACGGCGCCGAACGCGGGGTGTGACGGCCTCCGGCATGCTCAGCAGCCGGAGCCCTCACCTGCCGCCCCGGGCTCGGGCTCAGGAGCCGGAGCCCTCACCTGCCGCCCCGGGCCACGAATCGCGCGAGGCGACGTAACTGCCCCGGTAGGCAACGGTGAAGACCAGTCCCTGCTCGCGGAGCCTGGCGACCGCCTCCCTGGCGACCCCGAACCGTCTCATGAGTTCCTTCTCGCTGGGGATGGGCCTGTTCGGGCGCAGCTCGCCGTTCCTGATCCGCTGAGCGAGTTCGCCTGCGATGACGTCGTAGAGCGGTGCCTTCCGGCGTTTGCGGGGCACTCCTGGCTCGCCCACGAACGTCCCCTCCCCTTGCACCGTGTGGACGAGGCCCCAGTCCCTGAGCTGCTGGGCCACCCGGCGGGCCGTGGCGCGTGCGACGCCGAACTCGGCCTCCAGCATGGCCTCGCTGGGGACGGCGTCACCAGGGCGGAGCACGCCCTCGGCGATGCGGTCGCGGAGGCAGTCGGCGATCTGCCTGTACAAAGGTACGGGTCCGTCTCGGTCAAGCACAGACGTAAGATAGACGCCTGGATACAAGCAGTCGAGCGAATTCAAGCCTGGGGCCACGACTCCTTCGGTGAGACGAAGCTTCCCCGTGCGGGGACCGTGTAGATCCAGCCTTGCTCGCGAAGCAACGCCATGGCGCGCCGTACTGTCTCGCGGGCCACCTCGTACTCCTGTGTCAACGCCGTCTCGCCGGGGATCGGCCGGCGAGGCTGGAGTTGCCCGGTCCTGATGCGCTTCTCGATATCGCTGGCGATCTGCCGGAACAACGGGGTTTTGCGCGGATTACGGGGTGCTGCACCCGGATGTCCGACGAATGTGCCCTCGCCTTGGACGGTGTAGATGAGCCCTTCCTCGCGCAGCACGTGAATGGCGCGCCGTGCCGTGGTCCTGGCGACCCCGAACTCCTTCTGGATGTCGGCCTCGCTGGGCACGGGATGGCCCGCCGACAGCCCGTCGATGCGCTGCCGGATGATCTCGGCGATCTGAAGATAGAGATGGGTGTCTCCGTCGTAGTCGAGCACATACGAAAGCTAGGCGAACGGGTACCAGGTGGCGCATAACGCTCCGTCTACTTGGGCAAGTTATTGCGTCTTACTAGACGTAAAGATACGACCAGACGTATTCTCCTTCGTGTGGAGAAGGACGACTGGCCCGAGGTGGTCTGCGTCAGTCGACATGTCGCCGGCCTCGCTGAGGACTACGTGTCCATCGACTGGTCGTTGGAGGTGCCGCGTGCCGATCGGGTGCGGGTGAAGTCGTACACGTGTAACTGCGTGCCGGTGTTCTACGAGCTCTGCCAGGCGGCTGGGCTGATGTTCATCCGGCGCCTGAGCCAAGGAGGAGAGGTGACCCTGGTTCATGAGTCGCCATGGCTGCGTTGCGCCGAGGTGGAAGATCTCTGGCAGCGGCTCCTTCGCGGGGAGGCGCGTTGATCACGTTGTGGAAGGTCATCGCCTGGCGGACGTGTCTGGCCGGGGCGAGACGACCTCCTCGGCTCGGGCGGCATCGGTCGGGGAAGCAGTCGTGGGGTTGGTGGATGCCGATGCTCGGCCTGTCCGAAGGCGGCGTCCACCGCGGCCGGTGGGACTGACCGACATCCTTCGTCCCTCACTGGTCGTACCTCGGGCTCGGCTCTTGCCCGGCCGGCCCGGGGTGCACGGCCTCGCACAGGGGTCATCCCAGGTTCCGTGTCCTTGTGCGAGGCCACTCCGGCGGGCCGGGCCCGGCCCGCCGGAGCAGGGCGTTGATGTGAGCTTGTAGGTGTGCCCCGGGCGGGTGGTCCTCTCGGCCGTCCGGGGTGCGTGGCCGCTCGTGGGGGCATCCCCTTGGATCAGCCGTCCCTGCGAGTGGTCGTCTCCGGCGGGTCTGGCGCGGACCCGCCGGAGACGACGCAGGTGCCCCACGCTGTGCGGTGTGGGAGCGCCGGGAAGCGTGCCCTGGGCGATCTTCGCTCGCTCGTCCGGGGCGCGTGGCCTCTGTGGGGCATCGTCACCGGTAACCCTCACTCACCGACCCCACAGAGGCCTCTCACCGTGTGAGCGTGCGGATGTCCGACGTGTCGTGCAGGACCTCACCGGGACATTCCAGCTCGTGGCCGTACCCCGGGCGGGGTCTCTCCCGCACGCTCCTGCCCGAGGTGCGCGGTCTCCGGCCGGGCGTCGTTCCCCGATGGAGCGCTTGCCCGTGGAGGCCCGCTCCGTCGGACCGCGCCCGCGCCGGCGTGGCCCGACGGAGGTGAGTGACATCGAGTGTGGTGGCCCCGTACTGCGTCGCGGGGCCGCCCGAGCGGTACAGGCGCAGTGTGGAGCCTTCTCGGGTGGCGCGGCCCCTCGTCCAGTCGGGTGGGAGCGGGGCCGCGCGGAGAACGCTCGGTGGGTTTCGGCGGCAGCGGTCGCGGCTGCCGGCCAGGAGCCCACCGAGCGTTCCCATCGCCGGCCGGGCAGCGAGGTGGGAAGAGGCCAATGGGCTTGCGGGGACTGAATGAGGTTCAGGATGCCTGTCAGGTGCTCGGAAGGGCGGCGGCTAGCCGGTTTCCGGGGCCTGCGGGACGGGGATGCGGCGCCAGGCGGTGTCGGTGACGATCACGTGGTCGAGGAAGCGCAGCCCCACGGTGTCGGCGGCGTCGGCGAGACGCTGGGTGGTGGCCAGGTCGGACTCGCTCGGGTCGAGAGAACCGCTCGGGTGGTTGTGCGCCACCCCGAAGGCAGCGCCGCCCGAGGTCAGCACGGTGGTGATGATCTCCCGGATCGGGGCGGGCGTGTGGTCGGCGCCGCCCTCCGTCATCAGGGCGCGGCGCAGGACCGAGCCGCGTGGATCGCAGATCACGACCACGAGGCGTTCGCGGGGGTGTCCGCGAAGGTACGGCGCCGCCTGCGCGGCCAGGTCGCTCGACGAGGTGATGCGGGCGCGGGCCGGGCCCTCCTGCGCACGCCGTACGAGATGGAAGGCCGCGGCTATGCGGGCCGCCTTGGCGGGGCCGACGCCGCGGACGGCGAGCAGGCGGTGGGCGTCGGAGCGGGCCAGCTCGCCGAGGTCGCCGCAGTGGGCGATGAGCTGGGCGGCGAGGTCGACGGCGTCGCTCTCCCTGGTGCCGTGACCGATGAGGAGAGCGAGCAGCTCCCGGTCGGCCAGGGCTGCGGCACCGCTGGCGAGCAGGCGCTCGCGCGGGCGGTCGGCGGCGGGCAGGTCCTTGACGCGCAATCGACACCTCCGGATCGGCACCCTGCCGGTTGTATCAACGGGCACCGACAAATCAGGGGCCGGGAGGGTGGATCGGCCGTCTCGCGTGGCCGCCGCAGGAGGGGGTGCGGGGCCGGCGTCGAAGGAGGGGGGACCGGGCGGCGCGGGGGAAGGCGCCGCCCGGTGGTGCGTGGGGAGGGGTCACAGGTGCACGGCCATGCTGTAGACGACTTCGAATCGGTCGCCGGGAACGACGATGTCGCTCGTCTCCACGGGACGTTCGCTCGCCCAGTGCGTCCGCTTGAGGTGCAGGACGTGGACGCCCGCCGACAGGTCGAGGGCGTCGATCTCGGTGGGGCGCGGCACCCGGGTGTGCACGCTCTCGACGATCTCGGTCACCTTGATCCCGTAGGAGGAGAGCCTGCCGATCAGGCCGCGACGTTCCTCGTCGGAGTGGGGCGCGAACTCGAGCGGTTCGTACGACGTGGCGAGCTGGAGGGGTTTGCCGTCGCCGCGGAACACGTAATGGGTCCTGGTGAGGGTGGTCGACTCCTCGACGCGGAGGCGCTGGGCGATCTCGGGGGTGGCGGCCACGGGCTCGCTGTGCCAGTCCCAGGTGACGCGCCTGCCCTGGCTCTGCAGGTCGGCCGCGAACGGCGCCTGGTGGTCGTGGAAGCGCCAGCGATGCAGGGGAGCGAGGTCCGGGCGCTCCCTGACGTAGTGTCCCGAACCCACCCGACCGAAGATGAGGCCCTCGCCGGCCAGGACGCGAAGCGCGTGGCGGGCGGCGGTCTCGCCGACCTGATATTTGCGGGTCAGCTGCGCCCGTGAGGGGATGGGCGCGCCGGGGGGAAGGGTGCCGTCGTTGATCTGCCGCCGAATGTCTTCGACGACGCGCAGGTAGACCGGATCGGAACTTGCCACTAGTCCATCCCTGAGGTTGCTGTGAGGCGTTGCCCCATGTTGCCGTATTCGGCAGGTAACCCACCGTCATCGAATGCACTTGGAGTTCCAACTTTGGGCGGTTCGGAAAAATATTCTGAGAACTCTGTAACGCCCGCGTAAGGTGCGGCGATTCTCCGGTAGAGGTCGTCGATGTGTGTACCCCCGAGCACATATCGGCGACCTCTTCCACGTGCCGGTGTTTCCGGCGAACCCCCCAGCGTGCGGGCCTTTCCGGCCACCCCCCATCCCGTACGGCAAGCCGCCCCCGCCGCCACCCTGGTCCCGGGGCCGGCGTCTGTCGAGGGATACGCCTCACCGAGCGCGCGTGGCCGGCCGCCGTTACGGACGGCACCCCTGGGAAGCGGTGACGCTCAGCGACGGGACGACGTGACGGCGGCCCGCCGGAGTCCCGCTGGAGTACGCGTGAAGGACGGGCGGTCAGCGGTGACCACGGTGGCCTCGAGCCCGCTTGCCGTAGGGGCCGGAACGGACGGCGGGGCGCGGAGCGCCGGGATGGCGCGAGGTGCGGGCGACAGCAGCGGAGGACTGGCGCGATATCGGCGGGGGAGCGGTGATCGGCTGGTGCGGGAGGCGGTGGCGGGAGGATGTGAGACGGGTCGGCGGCGGGGGACTCCGCGAGCGGCCCGGCGGGTGGGGGAGGAGCCGGGTATGGGGCCGGAGGCGGTCGCGGGAGGAGCCGGGTATGGGGTCGGAGGCGGGTGGGGGAGGAGCCGGACAAGGGCTCGGAAATGGCCTTATGGGGGTGGCGGGGTTAGGGACGTGCGGGAATCCGGGTACCGTTCGCACTATGGCATCGCCCTCTCGCACCGCCGAAGCTCCGTTCGGCCGCATGCTGACCGCCATGGTCACGCCGTTCACCGCGGACGGCGCCGTCGACTACGACGCTGCGCGCAGCCTGGCCGCCTACCTGGTCGACGAGCAGCGCAACGACGGTCTGATCGTCAGCGGGACCACCGGGGAGTCGCCGACCACCAGCGACGCCGAGAAAGAGGGCCTGCTGCGGGTCGTGCTGGAGGCCGTGGGTGACAGGGCGACCGTCGTCGCCGGTGTCGGCTCGAACGACACGCACCACACCATCGAGCTGGCCAGGCAGGCCGAACGGGCCGGCGCCCACGGCCTGCTCGTGGTGACGCCGTACTACAACAAGCCGCCGCAGGAGGGCCTGTACCGGCATTTCGCCGCCGTCGCGGACGCGACCGCGCTGCCGGTGATGCTCTATGACATTCCGGGCCGCGCGGGCGTGCCCATCCACACCGATACGCTGATCAGGCTGTCGCAGCACGAGCGGATCGTGGCCGTGAAGGACGCCAAGGGCGACCTGTTCGCGGGCTCCACCGTGATGACCGCCACCGACCTGGTCTTCTACTCGGGCGACGACGCGCTGAATCTGCCGTGGCTGTCGGTGGGCGCGGCGGGGTTCGTGAGCGTGGTGGGCCACGTGGTGGGCGCCGAGCTGGCCACGATGATCGAGCTCCACCGGGCGGGCGAGGTCGCGGAGGCGACCGCCGTCCACCGGCAGCTGCTGCCCGTGATCGACGGGATCATGAACCGCGCGGGGGGCGCGATCATGGTCAAGGCGGCACTCAGCTTGACGGGCCGGCCTGTCGGCCCGATGCGGCCTCCGCTGGTGGAGGCCACCTCTGTGCAGATCGCCGAGCTGCGGGCGTGCCTCGTGGCCGGCGGAGTGAAGTTGGCTGACTGATGAAAACGGGGAGGAACGGAGATATTGAGTTCACGATTTGACCGGCCTGGGGGCAGCGTATGAGCCACCCGCATCCGGAACTCGGCCCCCCGCCGCCGCTGCCTGAGGGCGGCCTGCGCATCGTGGCGCTCGGCGGTCTCGGGGAGATCGGCCGGAACATGGCGGTCTTCGAGTACGAAGGCCGGCTGCTGATCGTCGACTGCGGGGTGCTGTTCCCCGATCCCGAGCAGCCGGGAGTCGACCTGATCCTGCCCGACTTCGAGTACATCAGGGACCGTCTCGACGACGTCGAGGCGCTGATCCTGACGCACGGCCACGAGGACCACATCGGCGCCGTGCCGTACCTGCTGCGGGAGCGGCGCGACATCCCGCTCGTCGGGTCGAAGCTGACGCTGGCCTTCATCGAGGCCAAGCTGACCGAGCACCGGATCCAGCCGGAGAAGGTGCAGGTCATGGAGGGGGAGCGGCGCCGGTTCGGGCCGTTCGAGTGCGAGTTCCTCGCGGTCAACCACTCCATTCCCGACGCGCTCGCGGTGGCCGTCCGCACGCCTGCCGGCATCGTCCTGCACACCGGCGACTTCAAGATGGACCAGCTGCCCAGCGACGGGCGGCTGACCGACCTGGGCGGGTTCGCCAGGCTCGGTGCCGAGGGCGTCGACCTGCTGATGTCCGACTCGACCAACGCCGAGGTGCCGGGGTTCGTCACCTCCGAGCGGGAGATCGGTCCGGTCATCGACGAGGTGATCCGCACCTCGGCCAAGCGGGTGATCGTGGCGAGCTTCGCCTCCCACGTCCACCGGGTCCAGCAGGTGATCGACGCCGCCGCCAAGCACGGCCGCAAGATCGCGCTGGTCGGCCGGTCGATGGTGCGCAACATGGGCGTGGCCCGCGACCTCGGCTACCTGAGCGTGCCGCCCGGCCTGATCGTCGACTCCCGTGACCTCGAGGAGTGGCGGCCGGAGGACATCGTGCTGATCTGCACGGGTTCGCAGGGCGAGCCGATGGCGGCGCTGTCGCGCATGGCCGACCGCGACCACGCGATCCGCATCGCGAGCGGTGACACCGTGCTGCTGGCCTCCTCGCTGGTGCCGGGCAACGAGACGGCGGTCAACAAGGTCATCAACGGGCTGACCAGGTGGGGAGCGCGTGTTGTCCACAAGGGCAACGCGAAGGTCCACGTGTCGGGGCACGCGGCGGCCGGCGAGCTGCTGTACGTGCTGAACCTGACGCGCCCGTCGAACTTCATGCCCGTGCACGGCGAGTGGCGCCACCTGCGGGCGCACGCCAAGCTGGCGGAGTTGACCGGCGTGCCGGACGACCACATCGTGATCGCCGAGGACGGTGTCGTCGTCGACCTGGTCGACGGCCGGGCGAAGATCACCGGTGCCGTGCAGGCCGGGTACGTCTACGTGGACGGCCTCTCGGTCGGCGAGATCACCGACCTGTCGCTCAAGGACCGCAGGATCCTCGGGGACGAGGGCTTCGTGTCGGTCGTGGTGGTCGTCGACTCCACCAGCGGCAAGCTCGTCGCCGGTCCTGAGATTCACGCGCGTGGGTCGGGCATCGAGATCGAGCGCTTCGGCGAGATCATCCCGATGATCGAGAAGGCGATCGAGCAGAACGCGGCCGACGGTGTGGTCGACATGGCGCAGATCCGCCGCGTGGTGCGCAGGACGGTCGGACGCTGGGTGAGCGACACCTTCCGCCGCCGCCCGATGATCATTCCGGTGATCGTCGAGGTCTGACCCCGCCGCCGGAGGAACCCCGCCCCCGATCCCTGCGATCAGGGGGTGGGGGCCCCTCCGGGTTGCTGAGCGGCCCGGCCGCGTCTCCCGCGGGCGGCGGTGTCCGGGCTGCTGGGGTTCCGGCCCCGTCTGTCGCGCACACGGACCGTGCCGGCGGTCACGGGGCGGGGTGTTCGCCGTGTCATGAAGTACGGCCGTGCCGGGGACGCCGGTCAGGCGTCGCGGCGGTGGACGGCCGCCAGGCCCGCCGGTCAGGCGTCGCGGTGGTGGACGGCCGCCAGGCCCGCCGCCAGCGGCACCACCGCGTAGAGCACCAGCACCACCCCCGCCACCGGTGGCGGCAGCAGCGCCCCGTACACCGAGGACGTCAGGTCCGCCCCCGCGATCTCCCTCGGCAGCGCGCCGATCATCACGGACCCGAGCGGTTCGCTCCACGGCTCGGGCAGGTTCCCGACCACGATCGGGATCACGTACACCAAGCCCACCAGCACCGCGATCGCCGCCGCCGCGGATCGCAGCAGCGCGCCGAGCCCCAGGCCGAGCAGCGCGAACACCGCCACCGTCACGGCCGATGCCACCAGCGTCGAAAGCCGCTCGCCGAACGACGCCACGGGAAAGCGTCCCGCCAGCATCGCCGCGGTGACCGCGTACGTCACGAACACCACGACGGGTCCCACGACCAGCCCGAGCCCGCCCACGACCGCCGACTTGGCCATCAGCACCGGCCACCGGCGCGGGACGAGGGCCAGGCTGGTCCTGATGAGTCCGGTGGCGTATTCGGAGGTGATCGCCAGGACTCCCATGACCCCCATGCACAGCTGGGGGACGATCAGCACCACCTCCTCGAGTTCGGCGATGCGTGCGGTGCGCCGCATCGGCGGGGACGCGGCGTCGTACATGCCGATCGCCGCCCAGGCGATCGCCGCCGCCAGCGGCACCGCGCCGAGACTCAGGCCGACGAGCAACCAGCTGGACCTGACCGAGCGGGCCTTCACCCATTCGGCGGCGAGCACGTTCATGCGTTCTTCCCTTCGACGGCGGGCCTGTTCACGGGAGTCGCGAGGGGGCAGGCTCAGCCGTTCGCCGGCGATCATCGGGCGGCTCCGTACTCGACGCTGCCGGCGGTGAGCGCCAGGTAGGCCGACTCCAGGGAGTCGTAGCGGTCGGTCAGCTCCCGCGTGGCGGCCGCCACGATCAGGCGGCCCCCGCCGATGACGACGATCCTGTCGGCGGTCACGGCCATCTCGCTCATGAGATGGCTGGACAGCAGCACCGTCCTGCCCTCGGCGGCCAGCGCGCGCATCAGCTCGCGGATCCAGCGCACCCCGTCGGGGTCGAGCCCGTTGACCGGCTCGTCGAACATCAGCACGCCAGGGTCGCCGAGCAGCGCGGCGGCGATGCCGAGCCGCTGCTTCATGCCGAGCGAGAACGCGCCCGCCTTCCTGCGGGCCACCCCGGTCAGGCCGACACGGTCGAGGACCTCGGCGACGCGGGCGGCGCCGATGCCGTTGGTGAGTGCCAGGCTGAGCAGGTGGTCGTGGGCGCTGCGGCCCGGGTGGAGGGCGTTGGCGTCGAGCAGCGCGCCCACCTCGCGCAGCGGCCTGCGCAGGCTCGCGTAGCGGCGGCCGTTGACCAGGGCCTGGCCGGAGGTGGGCGCGTCGAGACCGAGGATCACCCGCATCGTGGTGGACTTGCCGGCGCCGTTCGGACCGAGGAAGCCGGTGACGTGGCCCGGCTCGACGGTGAAGGACAGGCGGTCGACGGCGCGGGTCGCGCCGTACGTCTTGGTCAGCTCTCTCACGTCGATCACCCCTTCACGGTCGGGTACGGCCCGCGTCCCGCGCATCGGACCCGGGTATGACGCCGGAGCCCGGGGCGGCCGGATAGCGTGCGGGGCGTGGACTTCACCAGGCGGCTCACCCGGGGCCGGCTCATCGCTCTCGACTGCGCGGCCGGATGGGTCGTCGCGCTGGCCGCCATGACGTCGGCGGCCACCGCGCCGGTGCCCGCCTGGGTCGCGATCGTGCTGGCGCTGGGCCTGGGCCTGCCGCTGGGGGCGCGCAGGCGGTGGCCGGTGGGCGTCTTCGTCGTGGTGTTCGCGGTGGCGCCGGCGGCGGGCCTGGTCCTAGGGATGAGCGCCGCCTGTGTCGCGCCCGCCTACGCCCTGTACACGGTGGCGCTGTCCCGCGCGAACCGGGCGCCGACCACGGCGATCGCGGTGGTGACCGGGGTGGCGGTCCTCATGCTGACCGTGGCGGGGGCGCCGGCGGACTGGTCGCGCGCGGCGGGTGACGTCGTGCTGGGGATCGCCGCGCTGGGCGGCTCGTGGACCGTCGGCCGCGCCGTGCGCGAGCGGCGCGAGTACGCGGCACGCGCGGCCCAACGGCTGGTCACCGAGGAGCGGTTGCGCATCGCCCGCGAGCTGCACGACGTCGTCGCGCACAGCATGGGACTCATCGCGGTGAAGGCGGGTGTCGCCAACCACGTGTTGCGCAGCAGGCCAGAGGAGGCCCACGACGCGTTGCGGGTGATCGAGACGGCGAGCCGCGACGCGCTGGTGGAGATGCGCCACCTGCTCGGCGTGCTGCGCACCGAACCGCCGGAGCTGCGTCCCGTGCCCGAGCTGGACGAGCTGGCCGAGCGCGCCAGGCTCGCGGGGGTGCGGGTGGAGCTGGCGGCCTCGGGGCTGGACGGGCTTCCCGGCGGGGTGCGGCTGGCCGTACACCGTATCGTGCAGGAGGCGCTCACGAACGTCGTCAAGCACGCGGGCCCGGCCCGTTGCACGGTGACGGTGGCCGCCGACGGCGGCCGGGCGCGGGTCGAGGTGACGGACGACGGCCCAGGACACGGGGCCGCGACGAGGAACGGTCGGCGCGACGGCGAGGGCCACGGGCTGGTGGGGATGAGAGAGAGGGTCGCGATGTACGGCGGAGCGTTCTCGGCGGGGCCGCGTCCGGAGGGTGGGTTCCGGGTGGCCGCGACCCTTCCCTACGCATGATCCGCGTCCTCGTCGCCGACGACCAGGCCCTGCTGCGCGGCAGCTTCCGGGTGCTGGTGGAGAACGAGCCCGGCATGAGCGTGGCCGGTGAGGCCGGCACGGGCGCGCAGGCGGTCGAGCTGGCCATGGCCACGCGACCGGACGTGGTGCTGATGGACGTCAGGATGCCGCAGATGGACGGCATCGAGGCCACCCGCAGGATCGGCGACGCGGCCAGGGTGCTGATCGTGACCATGTTCGACCTCGACGCCTACGTCTACGCGGCGCTGCGGGCGGGAGCGTCGGGCTTCCTGCTGAAGGACACCCCGCCCGCCGACCTGCTGGCCGCGATCAGGGTGGTCGCGGCGGGGGAGGCGCTGCTGGCGCCGACGGTGACGCGCAGGCTCATCGAGGAGTTCGCCAGGCCCGCGGTGCGCGGGCTGGAGGGGATCACCGACAGGGAGCGCGAGGTGCTGACGCTGATCGCGCGGGGACTGTCCAACACCGAGATCACCGAGCACCTGCACCTGAGCATGGCGACCGTCAAGACGCACATCGGCCGCCTGCTGACCAAGCTCGCCGCCCGCGACCGGGCCCAGCTGGTCATCGCCGCTTACGAGAGCGGACTCGTTGTACGGTCGGGTGCATGAAGGTCGTTTTCCGCAAATACGGCGGTTCCCTCCACTGGCACCACCCGGCCAGGTTACTCGGGGAGGACGCCCACGGGGTGTGGGTGGGTTGCGAGGCCGGCACGACGGGGGCGAAGGGCGACGGGCCGCCGGTGGTGTGGGAGGAGGCGTTCGTGATGCTCTTCCCGAGGAACGAGTGGTGGGTCGCGCTGTTCAACGACGAGGGTCACAAGACCGACCTCTACATCGACGTCACCACCGTTCCCGAGTGGAGCGACGGCGAGGTGACGATGGTCGACCTCGACCTCGACGTGGTGCGCACCAGGGAGGGGAAGGTGTACGTCGACGACGAGGACGAGTTCGCCGACCACCAGGTGCTGCTGGGCTACCCGCCCGAGGTGGTCGCCCAGGCGGAGCGCGCGGCGGCGGCGCTCACCACGGCGGTGACCGACCGTCTCGCCCCGTTCGACGGCGCCACCCACCTCCCCTACCTCGCCCAGGTGCGCTGACCGGCCCTGCCGGCGCCCCCTACGGCAGCCCGTACGGCAGGCGGGGCCGTCGCGCGGGCGGTCGGGATCGCGAGACTTCGGTTTCCACGACACCTTCGGCCGCCGGCACGACCGTCCGGTGGATCGCGCTGTTTCCGGACGCCTGGGCGACCTGCGGTCAGCGTCCCCCGACAGCGCGGGGAGCGCGTCGGGAATCAGGACTGACCGCAGGCCGTGGGGCAGAACATGACCTCCGGGTAGCGCGACGACGGCTTGTCCAGGAAGGGCTGCCGCCGCGACTTCAGGTGCTGGTCGAGGAAGGCCGCCACGTACGTGCGGGTGAGCTCGGCGGCTCGCGCCGCGCGCAGAACGCCGTAGGCGGGCTTGACGCCGAGGGCGCCCTCCACCAGTGGGCCGTCGGTGAAGGACTGGTGTTCCGCGCCCGACAGCACGAGCCAGCGCTTCCACCCGGTCAGCAGCTTCCAGTCGCGGTCCCACGTGGGGGCAGGGCCTCCGGGGACGTGCTGCGCCGAGCCGAGGAACATGAACGGCCGGGAGAACCCGCTCTTGGGGATCCGGGCGTAGGTGGTGCCGTCCATGTTGATTCCGGCGCGTACCCGGGAGTCCTTCACCATGGCCGCCATGGCGCTGGCCCCGCCGATCGACTGGCCGACCATCGCGATCCTGGAGCGGTCGATCAGGTCGGCACCGTCCCACGTCGACGGCAACCGGTCGAGCACGAAGGAGACGTCGGTCGCCCGGCCCTGGACCAGCCCTGTGCCGAAGCCCGGGTCGCTGTCGCTGTCGCACGCGAGGCACTCCGCGACCCGCCCGTCGGGGAAGGTCGTGGCGTAGCTCTCGTAGGTGTGGTCGATCCCGGCCACGACGTACCCTCGGCTGGCCAGCTCCTCGGCCAGGGAGGTGAGCGTGCTCACCGGCTTGGTGAAGCCCGGGGAGAGCACCACCAGCGGAAGTTTCCGCCCCGCGGGTCGCGCGTCCTTGATGGCGTTCGTCCGCGTCTTGCTCAGCCTGTCGGACGGTACGCCCGTGATCCCCAAGCCTTTCAGCATGAGCTCGGATTCCTCAGGCGTCATGTACGGTGCGCGCTCGCCGTCCCGCTGCTCGGTCGGATACCACAGGGTGACCTTGAGCTCCCTGGCGTCGACGTCGAGATCCCAGGGATCGGGGCGGGAGGTGTCCGTCAGGTACAGGGCGGTGGTGCCGACCGGATGGGCGCCGGTGGGGGTGGGCAGGGCGGCGGGCCCGGTCGGCGTGGCCGACGGGACAGCGGACCGGGGCGGCGTGGGCGCGGAGCAGGCGGACGCGGTGAGGACGGCCAGTCCTGCGGCGACTGTCAGGATCTGTCTCATCGGGAGGTCCATTCACTTGTGCAGCAAGGCCAGGGCCTTGGCCAGCGCGGGGTCGCGCCCGGCGGCCGCGTCCTCCGGGGTCAGGGGCACGTAGTGGTCGGGGGGCACGCCGATCCGGTCGATCACCTCGCGATCGGGCCCGAGGTGGTGCCTGACGGGGAATCTCAGAATGGTGTTGTTGTCGAGCAGGTACGGCTGCGCCGGGCCGGAGATGACGCCGGCGGTTCTGGTGCCGACCAACCGGCCCGTGCCCAGGTCCTTGACCGCGGAGCTGAAGTGCTCGCACGCCGAGGCGCAGCTGCGGTCGGTGAGCACCATCAGCGGCAGGTCGAGCCGCTCGACGGTGTCGTCGGTCCGCAAGGTCTCGCACGAGCCGTCCACAGTGCACAGGTAGGCCGTGGCCTTCCCGTGGACGAACGCGCTCACCAGCCGGATCGCCTCCAGGGGACTGCCGCCGCCGTTGCCGCGCAGGTCCAGCACGACGCCGGTGAGCGTCCGGCCGGTACGCAGCCTGGAGATCGCTTTGAGAGCCCTGTCCGCGGAGTCGGTGGAGAACCCGCGCAGCCGTACGTAGGCGATGCCGTCCTCAAGCAGCTTCGACTGCACCACTTGCAGGGCGGACAGATCCCGCTGGTGGAGGCCGGGCTTGAGCGTCACGATCCAACGGCGGCCGGTGGTCTGCCGCAGGAGCCGCAGCCGGACCGGGCGCGCTTCCGGGTATCGCGGGTAGAGAGCGGCGATCGCCGGGGTGGCCTTCCCGTCGATGAAGGGGGCCGATCCGTTGATCGATTCGATGATGTCGCCCGGGCGTAGTCCGGCGGCCCGCGCCGCGCCACCCTGCACGGTGGTGACGAACAACGGAGGGAGGGCGACGCCGGGGTTGCCGTTCACCTGTGCACCATTGACGTTCGCCTGGAGGCCCAGGCCGTAGCCGTCACCGTCGTAGTAGTCGGGCGGTTGCTCGACGTCGTGCGCCCAGGAGGCGTGGTTGTCGCCGAGGCCGGCCACGATGCCCTCGAGGGTGACGACGGCCAGCCGCTCGCGCAGGTCCGGCACCTGATCGGTGACCTTCCGGTAGACGGCCTCGAAAGCGGCCCAGTCGGCTTTCCGGTCACCGGTCAGCGCAGGCATGGTGGCCTCGGGCACGTCGTGCCCCTTGCGGTTGAGCTCCTGCGTCAGGGCGACGAATCCGGCGGTCAGCGAGCGGGCGTCCAGCGTGGCGCCGCTGTAGTAGTTGCCGAGGATGCAGAAGTACGCCTGCTCGATGACGTCGATCGTGGTGGCCGTCTCCGCCCCGGGAGGTCCGTGGGGTGGCGCGCAGACCGTACTGGCTGCCGCGCTCGCCTGGCTCCGCGGCGGCGTCGGTGCCGTGCAGGCCGCCGCCAAGAGGAGGGCGAGCCCGGCTGTCACGGTCTTGACGGTCATGACAGGCGCCTCCGGATCCACCAGAAGGACAACCATGCGAGGCCGAGGGTGAGGAGGGCATAGATCCCGGTCTCGATCCACTGGAAGGTCCAGAAGCGGTCGAGGGGCTGGTAGGTCGCCTGCTGCCGGTAGCCGAGCCGGTTGACCTCGACCATGCAGCGGTCCCCGCGGCCCGCCGCCCCCGACGGTGAGCAGGGCCCCGACGTCGTGGAGACCTGGATGGCGGCTCCGCCGTCGCCATCGGAGATCGTGCGTCCGGACGGATCGACCAGGCTGCTGTGGAGGACCCAGGCGCCGGCGTGGCCGGGAACGGCCGACCTCAGGAGAATCCGCACGGGTCCGCCTCCCTCCTGTGACAGGCCGACGTTCTCCACGTTCGCCTGGCTGAGCTCGAAGGTCCCGGTGGCCGGGGGCATCAGATAAGCGCGGACCACCAGCGGCATCGCGAGCTGGATCGCGGCGAACACGGCCAGGGTGAGGGCCATGGCGGGCAGGGTGCGGCGCACGAGCATGCCCACGGTTACGCCGAGGACGAAGGCGAAGGCCGCATACCCTACCGGGGCGATGCCGCGAGCGCCGAACACCAGGGGCGCCATCAGGGCGAGGCTCTCCGAGGCTGACTTGTCCAGAGGATCGGACCACCAGGTCACGACGAAGCCGCACAGGCCGGCGGCGGCCATGGCGACCAGGCCGACGAAACCGAACTTGACCGCCAACCAGCGGCCGCGGGTGATGCTCTGGTTCCACACCAGCAGGTGCGTGCTCGCCTCCAGTTCGCGGGTGATCAGCGGTGCTCCCCAGAAGAGCCCGACGAGAGCGGGCAGGAGCAGCACGACGAGGCTGACGGCCATGAAGGGCATCTCGTACGCGTCGAAGAACTGGTCGTAGAAGCGGTCGCAGGTGTTGTCCTGCGCGCAGCCGGCGATCCCGGCGGAGTAGCGGGTGGCCAGGTCCGGGCCGGTCAGGGCCAGGACGACGGCGAGAATGACGAGTAAGGCGGCCATCATCGCGGCCGAGCCGCGGAACTGGCGCCAGGTCAGCCAGATCATCGCTGCACCTCCAGCGCGACTCGCCGGTTCTCGGCGCGGCGGTTGTCCATGTAGGCCAGGACCAGGTCCTCCAGGCTGAGCTGGGTGACCGCCCAGGTGGGGTCGTGGATCGGGGCCTCGGTACGGACCACGAACGTGCTCTGCCGGTCGGTATGGCGTGCGGCGACCACGTGCTGGTCGGCGGGCAGCCGGTCGGGATCGCGGCGCGGGCCGGTGAGCCGGTGATGGGTGGCCAGCAGCTTGTCGACCTCTCCCGCCACCTGCACGCGGGATTCGACGAGCACGACCAGGAAGTCGCAGACCCGTTCCAGGTCGGAGACCAGATGGGAGGAGAGCACCACGCTGAACTGGTGCTCGACGGTGGCCTCCATCAGACTCTGCATGAACTCGCGGCGGGCGAGCGGGTCGAGCGAGGCGACCGGCTCGTCCAGCATCAGCAGTTCGGGCCGCTTGGCCAGACCCAGGGTGAGGGCGAGCTGGGCGCGCTGGCCGCCGGACAGCCTGCCCGCCCGGTGGGCGGGATCGAGGTTGAGCCGCTTGATCCGTTCCCGCGCCATGGCGGCGTCCCAGCGGGGGTTGAGCCGTGCTCCCAGCCGCAGGTGATCGGCGACGGTCAGGCCGGCGTAGACGGGGGTGTCCTGGGCGACGAACCCGACCCTGGCCAGCTGCGCGGGACCGCCGGCGGGACGGCCGCCGAGCACGGTGATGCCGCCCGCCGTTGGTTCGAGCTGGCCGCCGGCCAGCTTCAGCAGCGTGGTCTTGCCGGCGCCGTTGGGGCCGACCAGCCCGACGACGTGGCCCGCCGGTATGTCGATGGCGCACTCGCGCAGCGCCCAGCGCTTGCCGTATCTCTTGCCCAGTCCCTGGGCCTGCAGGACAGAGGTCACGCGATGTCCTCCTGAGCGGTGGTCCGGAAGGTCGTCATGAAGAGAGCCTCGATGCTTTCGTCGTCGAGGCCGGCGCGCCGTGCCTTGGCCAGCCAGCGCCGCAGCTCCAGCCGCAGCGGGCCGTGCGCGGCCAGCGAGGTGTCGGTGAGCGTCGCCGTCACGAACGTCCCCACCCCTGGCCGGGCGGCGACCAGGCCCTCGTGCTCGAGTTCCCGGTAAGCCTTGAGGACGGTGTTGGCGTTGATCGCCAATTGCGCCACGACCTCCTTGACAGTCGGCAGCTGGTCGCCCTTGCGCAGCATGCCGAGCCGTAGCGCGTGCCGTACTTGCTGGACCAGCTGCAGATACGGCGAAACACCCGACCTGCCGTCCAGATGGAACTCGATCACCGGATCTCCATTTATCTAGCCTGCTAGTACTTTAGACCCCTATGTGTTAAAAGGATCATAAGGGCCCGCCTCGGGTCGCGACCGGGGGCGCCGAGCCACCTGTCGTGGCGTTCGCAGCGCTCGACGAAGTGCCGGTCGACCTGCTCGCCGAGATGCGGGTCCGCTGATCGAGGCCGACACCGTCTGACCGTCAACTGTCGGTGATGAAAGCCGCCATCACCTGATGGCGGGCCCACGGCTGGCCGGCCGGCAATCCGATCGTCGGCATCGAGCGCCGGCCCGCGCTTCCGTTCCGGACCCGGGCGCTGTCCCGCGAGCAGATCGCCGCGCTGTTCGACCTCACAATCGGTTGACGGGCGAGCTCCTCTGCCCTACCGGCGAGCCACCGAGCTCTTCGAGACCCTCACCCGGTCGCTCGTCCATCCGGGGATCACCGTCGCGGCCGAGCTCGAAGCTCGCGGCGGGTGGACGCTGCATCGGTTGTGCCACTCGGCACTGACTCACGAATCAACGCCGCATTCCGTCCGGAGGGAATGGCGGCTCGCCTACACGGACCGGGAGAGCCGCAGCGCCACGGTGAGGGCGGCCAGGCGGGCGGGCGAGGCGAGCCCCACGTGGTACAGATGCAGCTCGTCCGCCCCCGCCTTGGCGAACGCGGCGAAGGAAGCGGCCAGGTGGTCGGGGTCGGCCGGCTTGGGCGGCAGGAACAGCGCGTAGGCGCCGAGCCGCTGGCCTGGGGCGGCGATGGCGGACAGCCGCTCCAGGTTGGCGGTGGCCTCCTCGGGCGTGCCCCAGCACATCGCCACCAGCCCGTCGAGCGCGGGATCCCCGTCGGGAAGGGGGGCGAAGGGCCCCGCCGCCCACGGGTCGGGGGCGGCGTGGATCCTGATCGGCAGGCCCGGCGCCGCCCCCCGGACGGCCGCGACGAGCCTGGCCCTGAGCGCCCCCGCCAGCCCGGTCCGCCGCTCCCGCACGTGCGCGGCCTGCTCACCGAGCGCGTCCGCCACGGATCGGGGACCCGTCGAGCCGCGCCCTGTCGAGCCGGGATCCGTCGAACCGAGGGCCACCGAGCCGGGTGCGGCGCCGTCGATGGCCGCGCGCACCAGCGCGCGCAGCCGGCCGGCGTCCTGGTAGCCGCTCTCGCAGGCCGGGCAGAAGCACAGCGACAGCAGCGCTGCCTGCACGGGGGTCCAGTCGGCGCCGGCGGTCTTCTCGTGGACGCTCTGGTGCCCGAACCCCATCGGCCCGCACGCCTCCAGGATGATCCCGTCGGGCGCTCCCACCGTGACGATCTCCCGCACCAGGCGCTCGCAGTAGTCCACGACGTCCTCGTGGGCGGGGCACAGCGCGTACGGGTAGGGGTCGCCGAAGGCGTTGCGGACCACCAGGTCGGGGTGCGCGGCACCGAGACGGCTGCTGTGGGTGAGGACGGTCCAGGCGTGCACCGGCAGGCCGGCCGCCCTGAGCGCGTCGCGGGCGCTGAGGAAGGCGTCGGGCGCGGTCCAGGTCGGGTTCGGCGGGACGAGGCGGCCCCACGCCGCCTGCCGTACCGGGAGGTAGAAGGCGGAGTACGGCACGTCGAGCACCCGGTGCTCGGGGTGGAACGGGGTCGCGGCGCGGGTGGCGTGGTAGGAGGCGGCCAGCGCGACCGCGTCGACGCCCAGCTCGGCGAGCCTGGCCGGCGCGTCGGGGTCGCCGACGATGTCCCAGGGGTAGGCGTAGGCGATGCGCATCGGGCTACCAGCGGGGGCGGCTGGTGACGAAGGAGGGGTTCACCCTCCTCATGTAGCCGGTGTCGTCGCGGGAGGTGAGCCCGCACTTGAGGTACTGCTCGTGCATCACCGCCAGCGCGTCCCTGTCCAGTTCGACGCCGAGCCCCGGCCCGGTGGGCACGGGCACCGCCCCGTCCACGAACCGGAGCGCTCCCGGGGCCACCACGTCCTGCCCGTCCTGCCAGGGCGTGTGCGTGTCGCAGGCGGTGGCGACGTTCGGGACCGCGGCCGCCAGGTGCGTCATCGCGGCCAGGCTGATCCCGAGGTGGGAGTTGGAGTGCATGGACAGCGAGATCCCGAACGTCTCGCACAGCCTGGCCAGCTGCACCGAACGCGCCAGCCCTCCCCAGTAGTGGTGGTCGGACAGCAGCACCCCGATGGCGCCCTCCCTGATCGCGGGCGGCAGGTGCTCGAAGGTCACCACGCACATGTTGGTGGCCAGCGGCATCGGCGCCTGCGCCGCGACGGCGGCCATGCCGGAGATGCCGGCGGTGGGGTCCTCCAGGTACTCCAGCGTCCCGGCCAGCGCGCGGGCGACCTGGATCGAGGTCTCGACCGACCAGACGGCGTTCGGGTCCAGGCGGAGCGGGTGGTCGGGGAAGGCGGCGCGCAGCGCCTGGATCGCCGCGACCTCCTGGGCGGGTTCGAACACTCCGCCCTTGAGCTTGATGGAGCGGAAGCCGTACTCCTCGATCAGCAGCCGCGCCTGCGCCACGATCCCTTCGGGATCGAGCGCCGCGCCGAACCTGTCGTCGGGCTCTCCCGGGTGACCGGCCCACTTGTAGAAGAGGTAGGCGCTGTACGGCACGGCCTGCCGTACGGCGCCGCCGAGCAGATCGCTCACCGGGCGCCCGGCGGCCTTGCCCCGGATGTCCAGGCAGGCGACCTCGAACGGCGAGTAGACCCGGTCGATGCTCTTCTCCTTGGTGGCCGCTCCCGTCAGCCCGTGAAGGTCGCTCACCACGTCGCCGACCAGGGTGGAGACGCGGGCGTAGATCTCGTTCTGGGCGTGTACGTCCATGCCGATGAGGGCATTGGCCGCGGTGCGCACCTTTTCCAGGTGGGCCAGGTCGCCGTAGGTCTCGCCGAGCCCGGACAGTCCTTCGTCGGTGACGATCTCGACGATCGTGCGCAGCGCCCACGGCTCGTGGACTCCGGCGGCGTTGAGCAGAGGCGGGTCGCGGAAGGCGACCGGGGTGACCGTGATCTCTCTAATGTTCATATATGTGAACAACCGCCAGAATTGTGGACGAATGTCAGTACTGTAAGAATCTGGCTGAGCCAGTGTCAAGGCAAGGTAGAGTGAAGTGTGATATTGCATAGGGGTGAGGCGATGATCCACGCATACGACCCGCGCACCGGCGGCACCTTCGGCGAAGGCGTCCCCGAGGCCGCCGACGCCGATGTCGACGCCGCCGTCGCGGCCGCGCACGCGGCGGGACCTGCCTGGCGCGCGGCGAGCAGGCCCGAGGTGCTGGAGGCCGTCGCCGAGGCGCTGGAGGCCAACGTCGACGAGCTCTGGGCCGTCGCCGACAGGGAGACCGCGCTCGGCGAGACCAGGTTGCGCGGCGAGGTGGCCCGCGCGGCCAGCCAGTTCCGGCTCTTCGCCGGCGTGCTGCGCGACGGCGGTCACCTGGAGGCGGTCATCTCGGTGCAGCCCGACGTGCGCCGGATGAACCACCCGCTGCCCGGCGTCGTCGGCGTCTTCTCCGCCTCGAACTTCCCGTTCGCCTTCTCCGTGGCGGGCGGTGACACCGCCTCGGCGCTCGCGGCGGGCTGTCCCGTCGTCGTCAAGGCGCACCCGGGGCACCCGCTGACCTCCGAGCTGACGGCGCGCGTCATCAGGTCGGCGCTGCCCGACCCCGCGCTGCTCGGCCTGGTCCACGGCCTGGCGGCGGGCAAGCGGCTGGTCCAGCACCCCGACGTGGTCGCGGTGGGCTTCACCGGGTCGATCCCCGGCGGCAAGGCCATCCAGGCGCTCATCGACGAGCGCCCCGACCCGATCCCGTTCTACGGCGAGCTGGGCAGCGTGAACCCGGTCGTGGTGCTGCCCTCCGCCGCGCGCGAGGGGCTGGCCGAGGGCTTCGCCGCGTCCCTCACGCTCGGCACCGGGCAGTTCTGCACCAACCCCGGCCTGGTCTTCGCGCCCGACGACGCGGACCTGGTCGCCTCCCTCGGTACGGCGGTCGCCGGCACGAACGGCTCGCCGATGCTCAGCGATCGCATCAGGGAGGGCTACCTTCAGGGGCTCGAGCGCCTGTCCAAGCTCACCCTGCTGGCGGAGGGCGGCCGGGGCGAGGGGGAGTGGGCGGTCGCGCCCAAGGTCTTCACCATCGACCTGGCCGCCTTCGCCGCCCGGCTGCCCGAGGTCGCCGAGGAGTGCTTCGGCCCTTCGTCGATCGTGGTCACCTACTCCGACGCGGCCGAGCTGATCGAGGTGCTGGAACGGCTCGACGGCTCCCTGACCGCCACCGTCCACGCCACCGACACCGCCGAGGCCGCGCCGGTCGCCGAGGTGCTGGCGCGGAAGGCGGGCCGGCTCGTCTGGAACGGCTGGCCGACCGGCGTGGCGGTGTGCTGGGCGATGCACCACGGTGGTCCGTGGCCGGCCAGCACCGCCCCCGAGCACACCTCGGTGGGGGCGATGGCCATCCGCAGGTGGCTGCGGCCGACGGCCTACCAGGGCTGGCCGCAGGAGCTGCTGCCGGCGGAGCTGCGCGACGACAACCCGCTGGGCATCCCGCGGCGCGTCGACGGCTGACCGCCTGGCGAGTGGGGCGAGGGCCGTCGGCGACCGCGCGGTCTGTCCGAAGGCCCTGCCCCGTCCCGGCCGCCGCGGTGGCCGGGACGGGGCAGGACGGGCCGTGGGGTTACCCCGCCAGCTCCAGCCCCGCCGCGATGATCCGCTCCAGCTCGGCGACGTGGCCGGGCGACGGGTCCACCAGCGGCGCCCGCACGCCGCCGACGTCCAGTCCGCGCAGCCGTACGCCCGCCTTGACCAGCGACACCGCGTAGCCGGGCACCTGGTCCCGCAGCTCCACCAGCGGCAGATAGAAGCGCGTGAGCAGGCGCTGCACCATCACCTCGTCCCCGCCCGTGACCGCCTTGTGGAAGGTCAGCGCGATCTCCGGCGCGAAGGCGAAGACCGCGCTGGAGTACAGCGGCACCCCGAGGCCCCGATACGCCGGAACCGTCAGCTCGGCTGTCGGCAGCCCGTTGAAGAACGTGAACGGGCGGTCCGTCGCCTGCCGTACGCGAAGGATGATCCGCTGCAGCAGGTCGAAGTCGCCCAGGCCGTCCTTGAAGCCGATGACGTTGGGCAGTCCGGTCAGCTCGGCCACCGCCGAGGGCGTGAAGCGGGCCGTGCCGCGCTGGTAGACGATGATCGGCAGGTCGGTGCCGGCCGCGACCTGCCGGACGTAGGAGACCAGGCCCGCGGCGGGGGCGGTCACCAGGTAGGGCGGCATCAGCAGCAGCCCGTCGGCGCCCGCCTCCGCCGCGGCCCGCGCGCAGGCCTGGGCGAACGGCAACGACCCGCCCGCTCCGGACAGCACGGGCACCCGCCCGGAGGCGGCGGACACGGAGGTGGCCACCACGGCGGAGTACTCGTCCAGCGCCAGGGCGTTGAACTCGCCGGTGCCGCAGGCGGCGAACACCCCCCCGGCCCCCGCCGTGACCCCCTTGGCCACGTGCGCGGCCAGCGCCTGGCCGTTCACGGAGCCGTCGGCCCCGAAGGGGGTCACGGGGAAGAACAGAACACCATCAAGACGCATTTCTTTCCTCCAGAGAACGCGCCGGATGATGTGTTATCGGATGCCCTCCCGGCGCAGAGTGGCAGCCAACCTGCGGGTGTGGCTGATGACCGCCTCGGCGATCCGCTCGATCTCCTCGCGGGCCAGGTCCGCGGGCATCGAGCAGCTGATGGCGTCGGTGGCGGGGATGCGGTAGTCCACGGCCACGGCCACGCAGGCCACGCCAGGTGTGCCCTGCTCTCGCTCGAGCGCGTAGCCGCGGGCGCGTACCTGATCGAGCTCGTCGGTGAGCTTGGCCAGATCGGTGATCGAGTGTTCGGTGAGCGCGGGCAGCGGGTCGGGCAGCAGCGCGGCCACCTCGTCGTCGGTCAGCTGCGCCAGCAGTGCCTGCCCGAGCGCGGTCACGCTCGCGGGCAGCCGGCGGCCCACCCTGGAGACCGCATGCCGGTCGCGCGACTCCCGGGTGGCCAGGTAGAGCACGTGCGCGTCGTCGCGCCGGGCGAAGTGGACCGTGTGCCCGATCTCCTCCCGCAGGTCCTCCAGCGTGTCGTGCGCCAGCGGCAGGGCCGGATCCTTGTCGAGGTAGGCGGTGCCGGTCAGCAGGGCGTGCGGCCCGATCCCGAAGGCCGAGGCGCCGGGCTCCGTCTCGACCCACCTGAGCCCGGCGAGCGTGCGCATGAGGGCGTGCAGGCTGCTGCGCGGGAAGCCGGTGCGCTGCTGGAGCTCCGACAGGGTCAACCGTTCGGGCGAGGCCGCCAGGGTTTCCAGGATGCGGACCGTTCGCTCGGCTGACTTGACCATCGAGGGCTCCATGCCTGACAGAATAATGGATGCCATCCATGTACATGGACATCTACCCTTTGACGGCGCCGCTGGTCAGGCCACGCATGAACTGCCGTTGGAAGGCCAGGAAGGCGATCACCGAAGGCAGCAGCGCCAGCAGCGACGCGGCCAGCAGCACCCCGATGCCGACCTCCTCGTCCGAGCGGAGCGAGCGCAGCGCGATCGGCAGCGTCCAGTGGCTCGACTCGTTGGCCACGATCAGCGGCAGCAGGTACTGGTCCCAGATCATGGTGAACCCGAAGACGCCGATCACACCCAGCGCGGGCTTGCACAGCGGCAGGATGATCGTGAAGAACGTGCGCAGCTCGCCCGCGCCGTCGATCTTCGCCGCCTCCTCCAGCTCGACGGGCACCTCCTTCATGAACTCGGTCATGACGAGGATCGAGAAGCCCCACGCGCCGACCGGCAGGATCATCCCCGCGTAGGAGTCGATCAGGTTCGCGTGGAGGAGCGGCATGTCGGCCAGCACCAGCGAGAGGGGGATCGCGATGATCTCCTCCGGCAGCATCATCGTGGCCAGCATGATCAGCAGCACGAACGACATGCCCCTGAACCGCTTGCGGGCCAGCGAGTAGGCGGCGAAGACGCTCACCGTCATCTGCAGCGCGAGACCGAACCCGACGACGACGAAGGAGTTGACCAGGTAGAGGTAGACGTTCTTGTCCGCGGCCTGGGCGAAGTTCTCCAGCGTGAACTCGTCGGGCCACAGCGTGAAGCCGGTCGGGTCGAGTGTCCTGCTGAAGGCGCTGACCAGCAGGCCGACCAGCGGCCCGGTGAAGACCAGCACCATCACGGAGTAGACCAGGACCTTGCCCGCCGTCGCCAGCGGCCCCCCGCGCGCCTCCAGGCCCAGCGCGCTGTCGAATCTCATGCCGGCCGCCTCCTGCGCATCAGCTGGACCAGCACGGTGAGCGCGAGCGTGGCGGCGAACAGGACGACGCCTCCGGCCGCGGCGACGCCCAGCTCGCTGCGCTGGAAGCCGAGCTTGTAGATGAGGGTCATGAGCACCTCGGACGAGCCGTTCGGCCCGCCGTTGGTGAGCACGTACACCTCGACGAACACCCGCAGCCCGCGGATGGCGGCCAGCGTGAAGAGGATCCAGAAGACCGGCCGCAGCGCGGGCAGCGTGATGTGGCGCAGCCTCGACCACGTGCCGGCGCCGTCCACGGCCGCCGCCTCGTACAGGGTCCTGTCGATCCCGACCAGGCCCGCCAAGAAGATCATCATGTCGTACGGCGTGCCGCGCCAGACGCTCATCCCCATGATCGACCAGAGCGAGGAGTCCTCGCTGGCCAGGAACGGCTGGGGGTCGACGGCGACCCAGCCCAGCACGCTGTTGAGCAGGCCGCTGGCGTCAGGGTGGTACATGATCCGCCACACCTCGGCCACCGCCGCCATCGTGGTGACCACCGGCAGGAACGCCGCCGTCCTGACGAACCACAGGTAGCGGGCGGGCCCCTCGACGAGCAGGGCGAGCACCAGGCCGAGGACCAGCGAGCCGACCGTCGTGCCCACGGCCAGGACGACGCTGTGCGAGACCGCGCTGACGAACGCGTCGTCCGACATGATCGTCCGGTAGTTGCCGAGCCCCACCCACTCGTCGCCCAGGAAGGGCTGGACCTTGAAGAAGCTCATCCGCAGGCCCTCGAACATGGGGATGAACTTGAAGTACAGGAACAGGATCAGGGCGGGGGCGAGGAACAGCCACGCGACGGCGGTGCCGCGCCACCGCCCCTGCCCGGGACGGTGACGCGAAGCCGTGCGCTGCTCGGGCCGCGCGAGCGTCGTGGTCACGATGCCTTCTGGGCCCGCAGTTCCGCGCTCAGTCTGGTGGCCAGGCCGTCCATGGCCGTCTTCACGTCGGCGCCGCAGTCGGCCCACACCGCGTTGATGGCGTCGGCCGAGGTCTGCCTGATGGGCGCCCAGTTGGGGACGGGGGAACTGTAGACGGCGTCGGCGTAGGCGTCCTGGAACACCTTCCACCGCGGATCGGTCCGCTCGGCGGACATGTCCACGTTCCTGTTGACCGGCAGCCTGACGATCGCGCCGTTCGCGTCCTTGTTCATGCCGATCCTCTGGCCCTCGGGCGAGACGGCGAACTCGGCGAACTTCTGCTGGCCCTCCTCGTCGGCCGAGCCGGCCATCAGGTAGACGTTCTCGCCCTCGCCCAGCGTGCCGGGACCGCCGGAGGGGCCCTTCGGCACCTTGACGACCTCGAGCCTGTCGGTGCCGATGCTCTTGACGAACCGGGCCAGCACGTACGGCCCGACCAGGTAGATACCGCCCTGGCCCTTCTCGAAGACCTCGTGGGTGACGGTGGTGTCGTTGCTGACCGCGCCGGGGTTGACCGTCCTGGCGACGCAGAACTGGTTCTGCAGCCACCTGACCGCCTCGACCGTCCTGGGGTCGGCGACCGCGGGGGCGAACCTGCCGCCGCCGTTGTCGGTGAGGAACGTGCCGCCGTTGGCGTAGATCATCGAGGAGGCGTACCAGGAGGCGTAGCCGCGCTTGGTGCCGGCGGGGGCGACGAAGCCGTAGGTGTCCCTCTGGCCGTTGCCGTCGGGGTCCTGCTCGGTGAACGCCTTGGCCAGCTTCGCCAGGTCGTCCCAGCTCTGCGGAGGCTGGAGGCCGACCTTCTCCCTCCAGTCCTTGCGGATGATCAGCGCGAACGCCTGCGCGGAGAACGGCGCCGCGTAGTACTTGCCGTTGCCGGCCTGCGCGGCCTGCCACGCCCGGTCCGACAGCCGGTCGCCGCCCTTGAGCCTGGCCTTGTCGACCTCCCGCAGCCAGCCCTGCGTCTGCATGTTGCCGAGCTGGGCGGTGTCGTTGATGACGATGTCGGGCAGGTTCTTCTGCGCCGCCTGCTGCTGCAGCTTGGTCTCGAAGTCGTCGAAGAGGGCGACGACCTTGGTCTTGACGCCGCTGGCCTTGGTGAAGGCGTCGGCCAGCTTGACGGCGGTCTTGGCGGAGTCGGAGTCCGGTGCCTGCCGGATCCAGATCTCCAGCGCCTGGTCATCCGAACCCCCGCCGGAACCGCAGCTGGACAGGGTGACGGCGAGCGTCGTGACTAACGCGGCCCCGAGCAGATGACGTGGCATCAGACCGCCTCCTCGTTCACATACGTGGACAGGCTTCGCGAATGTGTCATTCGTTCATGTGAACGTAACGACTGGCCTGCATCGCGTCAACATTCCATGTATGTGAATTCACGCCAGAGGCGTGTACAACAGTCACCATGCGCATCCTTGTCACCGGCGCTGCCGGGAAAGTCGGCACCCTGCTCCGCCCTCTCCTCGCCCGTGAGGGACGGATCCTCCGCCTGTCCGACGTGCTCCCCCTGCAGGCCGGACCCGGGGAGGAGGTCGTGACCGCCGACCTGACCGACGCCGACGCCATGGCCTCCGCCATGAAAGGCGTCGACGCCGTCATCCACCTCGGCGGCCAGAGCCGCGAACACCCGTGGGCCGACATCGTCGACGCCAACATGAACGGCACGTACGTGCTGCTGGAGGCCGCCCGCCAGGAAGGGGTACGGCACGTCGTCCTCATGGGCAGCCACCACGCGGCCGGCTTCCACACCCGCCCCGCCGGCGGGGCCGACCTGCCCGACTACGCCTTCCCCCGCCCCGACACCCTCTACGGCGTGAGCAAAGTCGTGATGGAGGCGCTGGGCAGCCTCTACCACGACAGGTTCGGCATCAACGTGACGGTCATCAGGCTCGGCACCTGCAACGAGGGCTCCGGCGACACCAGAGGGCTGGCCACCTGGATCTCGCCGGGCGACTGCGCCCGGCTGCTGGAGGCGGCGATGCGGGCCACCGGGTACCACGTGGTGTGGGGAGTGTCCGACAACGCGCGACGGTGGTGGTCGCTGCAGGAGGCCAGGGCGATCGGCTACGAGCCGCGGGACGACTCCGAGGGGCACGCGGCTCCGCTCGTCGCCGCGCAGGGCGAACCCGACCTGACCGAGCCCCTCCATGACCGGGCCGGCGGGCTGTTCACCTTGCGGGAGCTGGGCGGACGCTGGTGACCGCGTCCGCGACCGGCTCGGTCATCCGGCCTCCGGGGTGAAGGCGGGGTCGTTGGTCAGGGCCACCCGGTCGAGCCTGGCGCCGTCCTCCCGGTAGGCGAAGGCGATCGTGTGGGTGCCGGGCGACAGGGTGTAGGCGACCGGGACCTCTGCCCAGTGCCAGGAGGTGCCGAGCGGGATCCCGTGACACTGCGTCCACGCGCCGCCGTCCGACCTGACCCAGAAGGAGTCGTCGCCGTCGGTGGCGGCGATCACTCTGGCGTGAAGCCGGTAGGCGCCCTGCTCGGGGACGGTGAACGTGAGCGTGGCGTGTCCCGTGGCGGGGGCGCTGGCAACCGGGCGGGAGGGCGGTGCGGCTTCCACGGGCGGGAGGGCAGGCGCGGCGCTTTCCGCGGGCGGGACGGCTTCCGGAGGGAGGGCTTGCGCGGACGAGGCGGTTTCGGGGCGCGGGGCGGCGTCGGCGGGCAGGGCGGTGAGCCCGAGGGCCAGCAGGGTGACGGCGGGCAGGCCACGTAACGTGATCACCTCCATCACCATGCAACCGGTTGTATTAGTTACTGGTCCGGGCCGCCCCTGACGGCAAGGCCCAGCACCAAACGGTTGCAGCCCCTGTAGCGCCCACACGACGAGGTCCCCGGCAGGGCGTCCCGCGTCGGACCCAGGCGACTGGGCCGGCGTGATGTGGGTCGGTGTCACGTCGGCTCTGGCTCGGGTCGGATCCGGGCGGCTCGGCAGGGGTGATGTGGGTCGGTGTCAGGTCGGCCTTCTGCCGGGCCGGGTGGATCAGCGGAACAGCAGACCCAACCCCCGGTGATCGCCGACCGTCACCTTCGCGCCCGCGAAGCTCACCGGGTACGGCTCGGCCAGCAGCCCCAGCGCGGCGAAGGAGGCGTCCTCCACCTCCTCGGCCATGCACGGCAGCGGCAACGCGAGGGCCAGCTGCGCCGACAGGTCGGGCAGCAGGTGGGGATGGACGGGCACGTCGAACGCCCTGGCCAGCTCCACGATGCGAAGGAAGGGGGTGATGCCGCCGACCCGCACCACGTTCGGCTGGACGACGTCGCACGCGCCGGAGGTCAGCAGGTCGCGGAAGCCGTAGACGGTGTAGACGTTCTCGCCCACCGCGATCGGCACGTCCACCTGTCTTCGCAGCCCCACGTGGGCGGGAACGTCGTCGGCGGGCAGCGGCTCCTCCACCCAGTGCAGGCCGAACGGGGTCAGCGCCTCGATCGCGCGCCTGGCCCGGTGCAGGTCCCAGCGCTGGTTGGCGTCGACCATGAGGAGCGTGCCGGGGCCGACCGCCTCGCGGACGGCCGCGACCCGTTCGACGTCCTCACGCGGATCCGGCCGGCCGACCTTGATCTTGACGGCGGGGTGGCCCGCCGCCTTCCACCGCAGGGCCTGGGCGACGAGCTCGTCGAGGGTGTAGTGGAGGTTGACGCCGCTGCCGTACACGGGGACGGTGTCCCTGCGCCTGCCCAGCGTCTCCACCAGGCCCCGCGCGCCGCAGCGCAGGTCCCACAGCGCCAGGTCCACGCCCGCCAGCGCGATCGTGGTCAGGCCGCCGGGACCGGCTTCGCGCAGGTGCCGCCAGAGCGTGTCCCACACCACCTCGGGGTGCGGGTCCATGCCGATGAGCGCCTCGCGGATGTCGTGCTCCAGCAGCGCCCTCACGGCGCTCGCGCCGATCTGCGGGGTCCACGAGAAGCCCGTGCCCGTCCTGCCGTCGTCCAGCGTGATCCGCACGACCACGACGTGGTTGTACGGCACGTCCGGCCCCCACGGGCGGAGGAGTTCGGGGGTGCGGGCGCTGACGCGCAGCTCAGTGATCATGCCCCGGCCAGCTCGGTGCGCCAGCTCCGCTTGGCCGTCCAGCCGAGCAGCCGCTCGGCCTTGGCCGAGGTGAAGGCGGGGGCGGCGCCGGTGAGGGTGTGCGCGGCGGCCGCCGTACCGGGGACGATCTCGGGCAGGAGCTCGGCCAGCGGCGCGCGGGCCAGCGCGTCGGCGGCGCCCGCGAAGAACACCTCGCCGCTGGGGATGCCGGGCAGCCGGTCGAGCAGGGCGGTGACGAGATCGGCGGCGTCCCTGGCGTCGATGTAGTTGAACAGCGAGACCGCCGCGAGCTCCGGCCGGTCCAGCCGCTCGGCCATGGTGTGGCCCTGCTGGGTGGGGGCTCCCGCCCATTCCTCGGGCGCGACGACGTAGCACGGCCGGACGGCCGCGAACCTGGTGCGGGAGGCGCGCGCGAAGGTGGCCGTCACCTGCTCGGCGACCTGCTTGGACAGGCTGTAGGCGTTCCACGGCTCGGTGGGGTGCTCCTCGTCGATCGGCAGGTAGCGGGGCCGCCAGGCGGGCGTGCCGTACCCGATGACGGTGGGGCTGCCGGCCACCACGACGCCGGCGACGCCGGTGGCGGCGGACGCCTCGCACACGTTGAAGGCCAGCTGGGTGTTGGTGCGGAAGGTCACCCCTTCCGTCCTGCTGAAGGGGGTGGCGATCGCGGCCAGGTGGACCACGTTGTCCGGCCGGAACCGGGTCATGACCTCGTAGGCCTGGCCCAGGTCGGTCAGGTCGGCGGGCAGGGTGGCGGCGGCCTGCGGGGGAGTGCCCGGTGCGGTGTCGACGCCGATCACCTCGTGACCCGCCTGCGCCAGCGCGACGACGACGCTGCGGCCGAGCCGTCCCGCACTGCCCGTCACCAGTGTTCGTGTCATCGGCTACCCCACTCCCGAGGCTCGACGTAGCAACCGGTTGCACCGGAGTATTCGGGTACGGCGGGGAGCCGTCAAGCGGTGGCAGGAGCAGTGCTGACGGGACGCGATGACAAGGAGTAAGTCCTGGTCCGGCCGATTGACACCGCTACAACCGATTGCACTAGAGTGCGGCCAGTGGTCGGAGGAGGCCTGCTGTGGCGGTGACGATCAGGGACGTCGCGCGGGCGTCAGGGGTGCACGTGTCGACGGTGTCGCGCACCTTCTCCGCGCCCCATCTGGTGAACGCCGAGACGCGCACCAGGGTGCTCGCCGTGGCCGACGACCTCGGCTACCGGCCGAACCGGGCGGCGAGGGCGCTCACCACCGGCAGGACCCACAACCTCGGGTTGATCGTGGCCGACATCGCCAACCCGTTCTTCTCGTCGCTGATCAAGGCGGCCCAGGCGCAGGCCAGGCTGCGCGACTACCACGTGTTCGTGGCCGACACCGACGAGGACCCGCAGGTGGAGGAGGAACTGATCCAGGCCTTCGCCAAGCAGGTCGACGGCGTGCTGCTGTGCGGCCCGCGCCTGGCGAACAGCACGATCGAGCGGCTGGGCGAGCAGGTGCCGCTCGTGGTCGTCAACCGCAGGGTGAATGACCTGCCGACGGTGCTGATGGACGTCGGCAGGGGCGCCCGGCAGGCGATCGAGCACCTGGTCGCGCTGGGGCACCGCAGGATCGCGCTGGTGACCGGCCCCAGCGGGTCGTGGACCAGCAAGGAGATGCAGGCGGCCGCCACGGCAGGAGAGGCGGACGTGGTCTTCCTCGGCCCCAACCCGCCCACCGAGCTCGGCGGCAGGTCGGCCGTGACCGACGTGATCGCCTCCGGCGCCACGGGCGTGCTCGCCTACAACGACCTGGTGGCCATCGGGCTGATGGAGGGTCTGGCCGAACGCGATACGCAGGTGCCGCGCGACATCAGCGTCATCGGGGTGGACGACATCCTGCCCGGCAGGTTCGGCAGCCCCAGGCTGACCACGATCGCGATGCCGACGGCCGCGGCGGGACGCATGGCCGTCGACATGCTGCTGAACCCCGTCGCCCCGGGGGTGACGACGCTGGAGACCAGCCTGGTCGTCCGCGAGTCGACAGCCGAGGCGCGCAGGTGAGCGTCGGGTCGTGCCGGGTCGCGCAGCGAGGTGCGGGTCGTCAGCGCAGGTGAGCGTCGGGTCGTGCCGGGTCGTGTCCCGGTGAGCGTCGGGTCGTGCGGGGTCGCGCAGCGAGGTGTGAGTCGTCAGCGCAGGTGAGCGTCGGGTCGTGCCGGGTCGTGTCCCGGTGAGCGTCGGGTCGTGCGGGGTCGCGCAGCGAGGTGTGAGTCGTCAGCG
>NZ_JBEXMT010000004.1:84915-208260 GCF_040610675.1 Nonomuraea sp. NPDC003804 | reverse complement strand
CAGGTGAGCGTCGGGTCGGGTTGGGGAGATGCCCGGGTGGGCGTCGGGTCGGCGGAGGAGGCACGCGGATGAGCATCGAGCGTCACGAACTGTCCTGCGAGGGGATGCGCGCGGCCGTCCTGACCTACGGCGCGGCCCTGCAGTCGCTGGAGGTGGACGGCGTGAACGTGGTCCTCGGCCTGGAGGACCCTGAGGAGTACCGCACCCGCAGCCGCTACTTCGGCGCCGTCGTCGGCCGGTACGGCAACCGCATCGCCCGTGGCCGCTTCACGCTCGACGGCACCACCTACCAGCTACCGGTCAACAACGGGCCCAACAGCCTGCACGGCGGCGTCGACGGGTTCGACAAGCGGATCTGGCGTGTGACCGCCGCCTCCACCTCGGCCGTCACCCTCGAACTGGTCAGCCCCGACGGCGACCAGGGCTACCCGGGGACGCTGACCGCCTCGATCACCTACACGCTGGACGGACGCGCCCTGCGGCTCGACTACCGGGCCCGCACCGACGCGCCCACCGTGGTCAACCTGACCAACCACAGCTACTTCAACCTCGCGGGCGGCGGCGACGTGCTGGGTCACGTGCTGCGGATGGCGGCCCTGCACTACCTCCCGGTGGACGAGCAGAAGATCCCCACGGGCGAGACGGCCCCCGTGAAGGGCACCGACTTCGACTTCACCGGGCCCCGGCGCATCGGCGGCTGGGAGGACCACTGCTTCGTCCTCGACGGCGGGATCAGGGTGGTCGAGCCGGTCAGCGGGCGGGTGATGGAGGTCTCCACCACCGAGCCGGGCGTGCAGTTCTACGCGGGCGGAATGCTCGACGGGGTGGCCACGCCGTACGGCAGGCACGCCGGGTTCTGCCTGGAGACGCAGCACTTCCCCGACTCGCCCAACCAGCCGCACTTCCCCTCGACGGTGCTGCGGCCTGGCGAGACCTACACCTCGACGACGATCTACCGCTTCCCTGCCTGACCGCGACGAGCCGCCTGACCGCGACGAGCCGCCTGACCGCGACGAGCCGCCTGAGGGGGCCGGCCCGCCGCCCACCGCGCACCAAACCCGAAAGAGCTCACAATCTTGACGTCGGGGATATCGGCGAGCCTCCACCGCATCGACACTGTCTCCGACGTACCTTTGGCATCATGGCCACCCGTACGCCGAAAGGCGCATCGAAGGGGCCGGCGAAGCGACCGACCTCGTCACGCTCGACTCCGGCCAAGCGGACGACATCCCCGTCAGCCACGCGCTCGAAGAAGACGTCGGCGCCCGCCCGCAGACCCCCCGCCACCCACCAGGACCCGATCAGCTGGGTCTTCACCATGATCGGCAAGTTGATCGTCGGCCTGTGGATGCTGGTGGCCAACGGCATCGGCAGCGCCGCCAGAGCCCTGGGCAACCAGGCGCGCGAGCTCGATCCCGCCCACCGGCGCGACGGGGTCGGCCTGGCGGTGCTGGCGGGCGCGATCGTGCTGGCCGCCATGACGTGGCGCCAGTCGCGCGGCACGGTCTCCGAGGTGGTCAGCGCCGTCATGCACGGCGTCTTCGGCTCGCTGGCGTGGGCGATCCCGCTGCTGCTCGGTCTGCTGGCCTGGCGCTTCCTGCGCCATCCCGACCAGAACGCCGACACCGGGCGCATGGTGATCGGCTGGAGCGCGCTGCTCACCGGCGTGCTCGGCGTCGTCCACGTGGTCAACGACGTGCCGTACCCGGCGGGCGACGCCACCGACGGCATGGACAAGATCTCGGCGGCCGGCGGCATGGTGGGGTTCATCGTCTCAGCGCCGCCGGCGAGCATCCTGCCCGCGTGGGTGACGATCCCGCTGCTGCTGCTCCTGTCGGGCTTCGGCGTGCTGGTGATCACCGCCACGCCGGTGCACCGGATCCCCGAACGGCTGGCCGAGCTGCGCCACATGCTCTTCGACAAGGGCGGCGCCGCGCCCAGGCCGAGCGAGCCGGTGAAGAAGCGGGTCAGGACCAAGAAGCCGGAGCCGCCCGACGGGGCCAAGCCGTACGACAGCCCGGTCCTGTCGGAGAAGGAGCGGCACTCTCCGGAGATCGTCCCCGGGCTGGTCGAGGACGAGCCGCAGGAGGCGCCCGAGCCGCCGCGGCCGGTCGCCGCGCCGCCCGAGCCGACCCCGGCGCCGCGCAAGGTGGAGCAGCTGGTGCTGTCGCCGCAGGCGGGCCCGTACGTGCTGCCCGACCTGCAGACGCTCAGCCCCGGCACCCTGCCCAAGCCGCAGACCAAGGCGAACACCACCGTCGTCAACGCGCTGACCAGCGTGCTGGAGCAGTTCGGCATCGACGCGCAGGTGATCGGCTTCACCCGCGGCCCGACGGTCACGCGCTACGAGATCGAGCTCGGCCCGGCCGTGAAGGTGGAGAAGGTCACCGCGCTCACCAAGAACATCGCCTACGCGGTGAAGTCGGCGGACGTGCGGATCCTGTCCCCGATCCCCGGCAAGTCGGCGATCGGCGTGGAGATCCCCAACGCCGACAAGGACCTGGTCGCGCTCGGCGACGTGCTGCGCTCGCAGGTCGCCCAGGCCGACCACCACCCGATGATCGTCGGCCTCGGCAAGGACGTCGAGGGCCGCACCATCGTGGCGAACCTGGCCAAGATGCCGCACCTGCTCATCGCGGGCGCCACCGGCGCGGGCAAGTCCGTCTGCGTCAACGGCCTCATCACCTCGATCCTCATGCGCGCCACCCCTGACGAGGTGCGCATGGTGCTCGTCGACCCCAAGCGCGTGGAGCTGTCGGTCTACGAGGGCATCCCCCACCTGATCACGCCGATCATCACCAACCCGAAGAAGGCCGCCGAGGC
The DNA here is from genome assembly GCF_040610675.1 of Nonomuraea sp. NPDC003804. Taxonomy (NCBI): domain Bacteria; kingdom Bacillati; phylum Actinomycetota; class Actinomycetes; order Streptosporangiales; family Streptosporangiaceae; genus Nonomuraea; species Nonomuraea sp. NPDC003804. The sequence continues at coordinate 205,437 of NZ_JBEXMT010000004.1, read as the reverse complement.
CCTCGAATGGGTGGTGGGCGAGATGGACCGCCGCTACGACGACCTGGCCGCCAGCGGCTTCCGGCACGTCGACGAGTTCAACAAGGCCGTCAAGGCGGGCAAGCTGGTGCCGCCGCCCGGCAGCGAGCGCGTCTACCAGCCCTACCCCTACCTGCTGGTGATCGTCGACGAGCTGGCCGACCTCATGATGGTCGCCCCGCGCGACGTCGAGGACTCCATCGTCCGCATCACGCAGCTGGCCCGCGCGGCGGGCATCCACCTGGTCATCGCCACCCAGCGGCCGAGCGTGGACGTCGTCACCGGCCTCATCAAGGCCAACGTGCCGTCCCGGCTGGCCTTCGCGGTCTCCTCGCTCACCGACTCCCGCGTCATCCTCGACCAGCCGGGCGCCGACAAGCTGGTCGGCCAGGGTGACGCGCTCTTCCTGCCGATGGGCGCGAGCAAGCCGATCCGCATCCAGAACGCGTTCGTCTCCGAGAAGGAGATCGCCGGGATCGTCTCCCACTGCAAGCAGCAGATGCAGGCCGAGTACCGCGACGACGTGGCCGCCGTGGCGGTCAAGAAGGAGATCGACGAGGACATCGGCGACGACCTCGACGTGCTGATCCAGGCCGCCGAGCTGATCGTCACCACCCAGTTCGGCTCGACATCGATGCTCCAGCGCAAGCTCAGGGTCGGGTTCGCGAAGGCGGGCCGCCTCATGGACCTGCTGGAGTCGCGCGGCGTCGTCGGCCCGAGCGAGGGTTCCAAGGCGCGCGAGGTGCTGCTGAAGCCCGACGATCTGCCCGGTCTGCTGGCCGACTTGCGGGGAGAGTGACCCCTGCGCACCGTTGCCGACGATAACTGATTGAATAGGAGTAACTACGCAACGTCGGGGGCGGGGAGGCGTCGTTGTGAACGATCAGAGCATGGGGGCTGTACTGGCCCAGGCGAGGCAGGCGGCGGGGCTGACGGTGGGCCAGCTGAGCGCGACCACCCGGATTCGCGAGGCGCTCCTGTACGCCATCGAGCGGGACGACTTCTCCATGTGCGGCGGCGACTTCTACGCCAGAGGCCACGTCAGGGCGATCGCCAAGGCGGTCGGCGTCGACCCCGAGGCGATGGTCCAGCGCTACGACGCCCAGCACGCCGGGGTGTCGCAGCCGCTGCGCGCCGCCGCCGTCTTCCAGAACTTCAAGGGGCTCAAGCTGCGCGAGCGCAGGGGCCCCAACTGGACGATGGCCCTCGGCATCGCGCTGACCATCGTCGTGATCTTCGGCGTCGTCAGGGCGATGGGCGGGTCGGGCGACGTGCCGACGGCCGACATCCAGCCGGTCTCCTCGCGGCCGAGCGTGCCGCCGAACGTGCCCAACGCGGGTCCGGCCCGCCGTGCGGCGGCGCTGTCCACCCAGAAGAAGTCCGACATGGTGACCGTCAAGGTGCGGGCCAAGCGGTCGTCGTACCTCAACGTGCGGGACGCTGACGGGCGCAAGCTCTTCGCGGGCACCTTGCCGGCGGGCAAGACGTCCACGTGGACGGCCAAGAAGACGGTGCGGATGACCATCCACGACGCGGGGGCGGTGTCGCTGCAGGTCAACGGCAAGGAGCTGGGGTCGCCGGGCGCGCGGGGCGAGCTGGTCAGGCGCACCTACAGCGTCTCGGCGCCGCGTCCGCGCTGACGAGTGCGGGGGAGGTGCGACAGGTAGTGGCCAAGTGCCGATACCGTAGTGTCCACCATGTCATCCCGCCGAACCGTATCGCTGATCACTCTGGGCTGCGCGCGCAACGAGGTCGACTCCGAGGAGCTCGCCGCGCGACTTGATGCTGCCGGCTGGCAGCTGGGCGACGACGACGATGCCGACGTCGTCGTCGTCAACACCTGCGGCTTCATCGACTCGGCGAAGAAAGACTCCATCGACACGCTGCTGGCCGCCGCGGACTCCGGGGCCAAGGTCGTGGCCGCGGGCTGCATGGCCGAGCGCTACGGCAACGAGCTGGCCGAGGCGCTGCCCGAGGCCAGCGCGGTGATCTCCTTCGACGACTACGCCGAGATCGGCGCCCGCCTCGACGACGTGCTGGAGGGCAGGCCGCTCAAGCCGCACACGCCGCGCGACCGCCGCACGCTGCTGCCGATCTCGCCGGTGGAGCGCTCGGCCGCCAAGGCGAGCATCCCCGGGCACGGCGACCTGCCGGCGGGCCTGGCGCCCGCCAGCGGGCCCCGCGTGCTGCGCAAGCGTCTGGACGAGAGTCCCGTCGCCTCGCTGAAGCTCGCCTCGGGCTGCGACCGCCGCTGCTCCTTCTGCGCCATCCCCGCCTTCCGCGGCGCCTATGTCTCGCGCGCGCCCGAGGAACTGCTGGCCGAGGCCGACTGGCTGGCCCACCGCGGGGTCCGCGAGCTGGTCCTGGTGAGCGAGAACTCCACCTCCTACGGCAAGGACCTGGGCGACCTGCGCGCGCTGGAGAAGCTGCTGCCGCAGCTGGCCGCGGTCGAGGGCGTCGAGCGGGTGCGGGTCAGCTACCTGCAGCCGGCCGAGCTGCGCCCCGGGCTGCTCGACGTGATCGCGGCGACCGAGGGCATCGCCCCCTACTTCGACCTGTCCTTCCAGCACGCCAGCGGCACCGTCCTGCGCAGGATGCGCCGTTTCGGTGACCCTGAGCGCTTCCTGGGCCTGCTGGAGCAGATCAGGGCCAAGGCGCCCGAGGCGGGCGTCCGCTCCAACTTCATCGTGGGCTTCCCCGGCGAGACCGAGGAGGAGTTCGGCGAGCTGGTCGGCTTCCTCGAGGAGGCCAGGCTCGACGTCATCGGCGTGTTCGGCTACTCCGACGAGGACGGCACCGAGGCGGCGACCTTCGACTCGAAGGTCGAGCAGGAGATCGTCGACGAGCGCGTGCGGATCCTCACCGAGCTGGCCGAGGAGCTGACCTCGCAGCGGGCCGAGGAGCGCATCGGCACCGAGGTCGACGTGCTCATCGAGGAGGACCTGGGCGACGGCGGCTACGAAGGCAGGGCGGCACACCAGGGCCCGGAGGTCGACGGTTCCGTCACGGTACAAGGCATCGGCCTGGTCCCAGGGCAGATCGTCAGGGCGGTCGTGGTCGATGCCGAGGGGGTCGATCTGATCGCGCGAATCAAGGCCGGTCCATGACCCGAGACGAGCGCCGGGTGGTGAGCCCGTGGAACATCGCCAACGTCCTCACGGTGCTCAGGTTGGCGCTCGTCCCCTTGTTCGTCGTCTTCCTCTTCGTGCCGGGCACCGGCTGGAGATACGCGGCCCTGGGGGTGTTCGGGCTGGCCTCGATCACCGACCACCTCGACGGGGAGCTGGCCAGGCGCTACCACCTGGTCACCGACTTCGGGAAGATCGCCGACCCGATCGCCGACAAGGCGCTCACCGGGGCGGCCCTGGTGAGCCTGTCAATACTCGACGAGCTGCCCTGGTGGGTCACGATCGCGATCCTCGGCCGCGAGTTCGGCATCACGATCCTGCGGTTCGTCGTGATCAGGCACGGTGTCATCCCGGCCAGCTACGGCGGCAAGGTCAAGACCGTGCTGCAGATCACGGCGATCGTGCTCTACCTGCTGCCCAACGTGCCCGACGTGATCCGCTGGGTGGCCATGGGCGCCGCGCTGGTGGTGACTCTCGTCACGGGCGCCGACTACGTGATCCGCGCCATCAGGCTGAGACAGGTGGCCAAGCGGGCCAGAGCGGAGTGAGCTGATGCGGACGGACGTGCCGGGCGCCGCGGGCGTGATCGAGCTGCTGATCCGGCAGGGGGCGACGCTGGCCGTGGCCGAGTCGCTCACCGGGGGGCTGCTGGGGGCGACCTTCACCGCGACCGGCGGCGCCTCCGCGGCCTTCAGGGGCGGCGTCATCTCCTACGCCACCGATCTGAAGCGGGAGCTGCTGGCCGTCCCGGGGGAGCTGCTCGCGCGGGAGGGCGCGGTCCATCCGGAGGTCGCCGCGGCCATGGCCCGCGGGGTGGCCCGGCTCTGTGGCGCCACGTACGGCCTGGCGGTCACCGGGGTGGCGGGCCCCGACCCGCAGGACGGCAAGGCCGTCGGCACTGTTCACGTGGCGCTGAGCGGCCCTGAGGGCAGGATCTGGCATCGCGATCTCATGGGCGGGCACTCTCGCGACCGGATCAGGGCCCGGACAGTCGACGAGGCCGTTGATCTCCTCGCAGGTGTGCTGAAGGCCAACGTGGGGGAACATTCCGGGTGATTACCGTGTTACGTCCCCAGCGAACATGCGAACCACGGTCTGACGCGGTGTCGGTGGATACGGGTACGGTGGAGCTGTGAGTGAGGTCCGTGAGCCATCTGCAAGCCCCGCGAGCCAGGCTGGCGGGCCCAACGATCCGCGCAGGCGTCCGATGATGACGGCGAGGAGTATGTACGAAGCGAAGCGAAAGAACGGGCGGCACGATCCGATCGCGCATGGCACGGTGAAGACCACCGCGCCGGGGAGGGAGCGACAGATGATTCTGCTGCGTCAGCTACTTGGAGATGTTCTGAGGCGGCTGAGGGTGCGGCAGGGACGCACCCTGCGTGAGGTGTCGACGCTGGCGCGCGTGTCTCTGGGCTACCTGTCCGAGGTCGAGCGTGGTCAGAAAGAGGCATCCTCCGAGCTGTTGGCCTCGATCTGCGGTGCCCTCGGCGTGCCGCTCTCGCAGGTGTTGCGTGAGGTTTCCGACCAGTTCGCGCTGGCGGAGCTCCAGGCTGCCCCTGTGCTCGCCGATGTGCCGGAGCGAGAGCGTCTGCCGCTGTCCGAGACCGTGCCCGGGTCGATCGGCGACTCGGTGTTCCCCGAAGTCAAGGACATGGTGGCCGCCTGACAGCAGGGCTCAGCCCGGTTGGCAGCGGTCGCACCACAGGATCAGGCGTTCCTGTGGCTGTGCCCCCATCTCCCCGCGCCTGATGCGAGATCCGCATCGGCGGCAGGGTCTTCCTGCCCTGCCATAGACCCACGTCTCGAAGCCGCGACGGCGATCACCTGTGGTGACGGTGGCCGCGTGATCCTTGTTCGCCGCCAGCAACCGCTGGGCGAGCGAGACCAGGCCGTCGAGATCGGCGATGGCGCCGACGGGACGCCAGGGTGACACGCCCTTGAGAAACAGTGTCTCGGCGCGGTAGATCGTGCCAATTCCCGCGAGATTGCGCTGGTCGAGCAGCGCCTCCCCGATCGTCGTGTCCGGGTTCCCGCGCAGCCTGGCGACCGCTTCCCGTTGATCCCAGTCCGGGCCGAGCAGGTCGGGGCCGAGGTGGCCGATCACGGTGTGCTCGTGCTCGGTCCTGAGCAGGTCCACCGTCCCCAGTCTGAGGCCGACCGCCTGCCATGTGGCGTTGGCCAGGACGAGCCGTACCGTGTCGCCGCGCGGCAGCCCGCGTCCCGCCGGCATGACGACCCAGCTGCCCTCCATGCGCAGGTGCGTGTGCACGGTCAGGCCGCCCTCGACCCTGGTGAGCAGGTGCTTGCCGTACGACACGGTCCCGGTGACGGCGCGCCCGGTCAGGTCGGCGGTGGCGTGGCGCGGCACCCTGAAGTCCGACCTGGTCAGCACGCGGCCGTCGAGCGCCTGGCGCAGGCGCGCGGCGGTCCGGTAGACGGCGTCACCCTCGGGCACGGGCGCCCACCCACTCGTCCGGCATGGCGGTCAGGCTGCCCGCGCTGGTCCTGACCACGTTCACCTTCGCCACCGGCGACCTCCTCATGACGGTCCACGGCCTGGCGCGCGCCGCGCTCGCCCTGTTGTGGTGGGCGGGAGGTCAGTCCCAGGCGGCGGGGTCGGCGGCGAGCGACCGGACGCTCTCCGGCAACGCGCCGGTGGCGACGTGATCGAGCGTGACCTCCTCGAGGATGGCCCGTTCGGTGGCGCGCAGGGCGATCCACACCTGCTGCAGCGACTCGGCGGGGCCGCGGTATCCGACGTGCTCGGGGCGCTCGCCCCGCACGTTGGCCAGCGGGCCGTCGACCGCGCGGATCACGTCGGCCAGGGAGATCTCCGCCGCGGGCCTGGCCAGCACGTAGCCGCCCTCGGGGCCTCGCTGGCCGCGGACGAGCCCCGCGCGGCGCATCTGGAGCAGGATGTTCTCCAGGTACTTGGGTGGCATGTCCTGCTCTTTGGCGAGTTCGCCCACGGTGGTCGGACCCGCTCCAGCTGCGGCGAGTTCGGCGGCGGCACGAAGGGCGTAGTCGACACGAGCGGAAAGGCGCATGTTGTCGATTATCCCTCCTGGTCAACACTGGTTAGACGCGCGGGGACCCGCATGGGCCGATGATCCGCGTACGGCAGGCGCGGTACCTCGGCGGATGCGCCCGACCAGCCCCGGCAGGCGCGCGCCGTACGCGGCCCTGCGGGAGAGCGTGAGCCTTCCTCACGTCATGCGCGCCACTGGGCAACGGGGCTAAGCTTTGGGGCGTGGAGCGACGTCCTGGTGTGCCCAGGTTGCTGAGGGAGATCAACGACCGGGCCGCATTGGAGTTGCTGCTCGCCACCGGGCCCATGACCCGCGGCCAGATCGGCGACCACACCGGCCTGTCGAAGGTGACCGCCTCCCAGACGCTCGCGCGCCTGGAGGAGCGCGGCCTGGTCGAGGTGGTCGGCGAGCAGGCGGGCGGGCGCGGCCCCAACGCCGCCCTCTACTCCGTCGTCTCCTCCAGCGCCTACGTCGCCGGGCTCGACGTCGGTCCCGAGTTCGTCTCCACCGCGATCGCCGACATCCACGGGCGCACGATCGCCGAGGTCACCGTCGCCCCCAACGGCCACGACGACCCGGTCTCCGTCGTCCACAGCGCGGTCGTCAAGGCCTGCCGCAGCGCCAAGGTCGGCCTGGCCAAGCTGCGCGGCGTGGTGATCGGCACGCCGGGCGTGGTCGATCCGCGCAGCGGCGACGTGCGCTTCTCCTTCGACCTGCCGGGCTGGCACGAGGGCATCCACGAGGCGCTGGCGGGCGACCTCAAGCGCGAGGTCACGATCGAGAACGACGTCAACCTCGCCGCCCTGGCCGAGCGCGCGGCCGGAGCGGCCAAGGGGGTCGACGACTTCGTGCTGCTGTGGGCGGGGCGCGGCCTCGGCCTCGCGGTGATGCTCGGCGGCAGGCTCCACCGGGGGCGCTCGGGCAGCGCGGGCGAGATCGGCTACCTGCCGGTGCCCGGCGTGCCGCTCGCCGAGGACATCAGGGCGGAGCCCGGGCGGCTGCCGTCCTTGGCCGGCGGCCTGCAGTCGCTGGTCAGCGCGGTCGCGGTGCAGGAGCTGGCGCAGAGTTACGGCTTCGACGGCATCGCCGAGGCGGTCGCGGCGGGAGAGCGCGGCGAGTCGCTGCTCGACGAGATCGCCCACCGGATCGCGCTCGGCGTCGCGTCGGTGTGCGTGGTGCTCGACCCCGGGCTGGTCGTGCTCGGCGGCGAGGTCGGCAAGGCGGGCGGCTCGGCGCTCACCGCGCGGGTGGAGGAGGCCGTGGCCAGGATCTGCCCGATCAGGCCGGAGGTCGTCACCACCGCGGTGGCCGACAACCCCGTCCTGCGCGGCGCGGTCCTCGCTGCCCTCGACCAGGCCCGCGAAGAGCTCTTCGCGTCCTGATCAGGCGGTCAGCAGCTCGACGGCCGCCTGCGCGTTCGCCCGCGCCGCGCCGTACGTCGCGATGTAGGCGGCGCTGTCGGGGCGCCAGATCGGCAGTCCCATCTCGATCACGGTGGCGTCGGGACGGGCGCTCACCAGGGCGGTGACCAGGTCCCTGCTGTCGGTGTAGCGGTGCGCGTCCTTGACCACCACGACGAGCGAGCGGCCGGCGGCCCTGCGCAGCAGCGTGTCGAGGTCGGCGTCGGCGGGCTTGACCCTGACGGTCTCCGCGGTGGGCAGCTTCAGGCCCCACGGGACGTCGCCGACCGCGATGGTGGGCGGGGTGTCGATCTCGATCACCAGCGGGTCGCGCAGCGGGTTGGTGGCGCCGGTGACGGTGACCGCCCGTCGCGCCGCGTCCAGGCCGATGCCGCCCTCCTCGACGGCGGCGCCGGTGGCGGAGCCGAACCAGGCCCGCAGCTCGGCCACGCGCCCGGCCGCCTCCTCCAGGCGCGACAGCGGCAGCCGTCCTTCGTCCACCGCGTCGACGATCGCGGCGATGACCTGCCGGACGTCGTCGTAGGTCGGCACGGGGCCGAGGCACAGCAGGTCGGAGCCGGCGGCCAGCGTGCGCAACGCGCCTCCGGCCAGGCCCACGGTGTCGGTGATCGCGTGCATGTCCAGGGCGTCGGTGATCACGACGCCCTCGTAGCCGAGCTCGCCCCTGAGCAGCTCGGTCAGCGCGGCGGCTGACAGCGTCGCGGGCTCGTCGCCGGTGATCACCGGTACGGCGACGTGCGCGGTCATGACCGACCTGGCGCCCGCCTTGATCGCGGCCTGGAACGGCACGAGCTCCCGCTCGCGCAGCACGTCCAGCGAGACGTCGACCACGGGGACGGCCAGGTGGGAGTCGACGCGGGTGGCGCCGTGGCCGGGGAAGTGCTTGACGCAGGCGGCCACGTTCACCGACTGCAGGCCCTGGACGGCGGCGACGGTGTGCCTGGCGACCAGCGCGGTGTCGTTGCCGAACGAGCGGGTGCCGATCACCGGGTTGTCGTCGGCGGTGTTGACGTCGGCGTCCGGCGCCATGTCGAGGTTCACGCCGCAGGCGGCCAGCTCCGCGCCGATCGCCCGGTAGACGCGGTGGGTCAGCTCGACGTCGTCCACGGCGCCGAGGGCGGCGTTGCCCGGGTAGGGGCTGCCGACGTGGTAGGCCAGGCGGGTGACGTCGCCGCCCTCCTCGTCCAGCGAGATGACCGGCTCGCCGGCGGCCTTCAGCGTCGCGGTGAGCTCGCTCAGCTGCGCGGGGTCGGCGACGTTGAAACCGAAGAGCGTGACGCCGCCGAGGCCGTCCTCGAGCTCGCGCAGGATCCAGTCCGGGGCGGTGGTGCCCTGGAAGGCGACGAGCAGCGTGCCGGCCGCAAGGCGGCGCAGCCCCCGATCTCTCCGGCTCATCTGACAAACTCCCCTTTTTCGGCGGTCGAGCCCTCCGCGCCCGTGCGGTGGCCGGGCGGTGCGGGGGCGTGGGTGTGGTGGTTCTGACGGGCAGGGAGCCGGTACGGCCCGCACGTCCGCTGTCGGGGGCGCGAGCCGTACCCCCTGCCGGTGGGCAGGGTGAGGTACGGCGGCCGCGTGGGTGTGCGGCGCCGTACGAGCACCTGGGTTTCGGTCAGCCCTTCACGGCGCCGGCCACCAGGCCGGAGACCATGCGGCGCTGCACCAGAAGGAAGAAGATGACGACAGGGATCGTCATCAGCGTCGAACCGGCCATGATCGCGCCCCAGTCGACGCCCTTCTGCCCGAAGAAGAACTGGAGGGCGACGGGCATGGTGTAGCCCTCCGAGCCGGACATCAGGTAGAGCGCGAAGACCAGGTCGTTCCACGCGGTGATGAACGAGAAGATGCTCGTCGCCACCAGGCCGGGCGCCACCAGCGGGAACAGGACCTTCCAGAAGGTCGTGAACCGGCTGGCGCCGTCGATCCAGGCCGCCTCCTCGAGGGTCTTGGGCACGGCGGCGACGAAGGTCCGCAGCATCCAGATGCCGAAGGGCAGGGTGAGCGCCACCTGCGTGACGATCAGGCCGAGCAGCTGGTCGCCCAGGCCGACGCGCTTGACCATCATGTACAGCGGGATCAGCAGGCCCTCGGAGGGCAGCATCTGCACGATCAGCAGCACGATGAGGAAGGGCGCGCGCCCCTTGAACCTGAACCTGGCGATGGCCGTGGCCGACAGCAGCGCGAACGTCGAGCCGATCAGCACGGTGCCGAGCGCGACGATCGCGCTGTTGCGCATGTAGAGCCAGATCGAGTTGTTCGCCACGCCCTCGGTGAGCACCCGCGCGAAGTGGTCGAAGGTGAAGTGCGTGGGGAAGAGGATGAAGTCGGTGGTGAAGATCTGGTCGTTGGCCTTGAAGCCGGTGGAGACCATCCAGTACACGGGGAAGGTCGCGTAGAGGAAGACCAGGACCCCTGCTCCGTTGAGGAGGATCTTGCCGAGCCTCTTGCGGGCCAGCGGAGTCATGACATCTCCTCCTGCTTCACGATCTGACGGACGTACACCACCGTGATGATCAGCAGGATGATCGTCAGGATCACGGAGATGGCCGCGCCGCTGCCGAGCTTCTGCGGCGGCTTGAACGCCTCGGCCACGGCGTACATCGACAGGTTGAACGCCTCACGGTTGGTCGGGCCGTTCATCAGCACGTAGAGCTGGCTGAAGACCTTGAAGTCCCAGATGATCGACAGGATCGTCAGGACGGCGAAGACCGGCCTGAGGAGCGGCAGGGTGATCTTCCCGAAGGTCCGCCACGCGCCCGAGCCGTCCACCTTGGCCGCCTCGTAGAGCTCGGCGGGGATGCCCTTGAGGCCGGCGAGCACCGAGACCGCGATGAACGGGAAACCCGCCCACACCAGACAGAAGATCAGGACCACGTAGAGGGTGAACGCGTCGTTCAGCCAGGGCTCGCCGGTCCAGTCGGCCCTGCCGAACAGCAGGGAGGACAGCCCGTCGGGCAGCAGGTTGAGCACCCAGTTGATGGCGCCCGCGTCTGCGTCGAACAGCCAGCGCCAGATGACGCCCTGCGCGACGGGCGGCACGGCCCACGCGAACATGCAGCCGATGACGACGAACAGCGACATCTTCTTGCTGAGCTTGTGCAGGAGCACCCCGACCGCGGTGCCCACGACGAGGGTGAGGGTCACCGTCACGGCCGCGAAGATGATGGTGTTGCGCAGCGCGGACCAGAAGATCTCGTTGTCCAGGACTCTCTGGAAGTTGTCCCAGCCGACCCATTCGGCCGGCCTGGTACCCCTGACCTGGGCCAGGCCCACCTTCTGGAAGGCCATGACGGTCAGCTGGACCATGGGGTAGAGCAGGAGTCCAGCGATCACCAGCAGGCCGGGCACGAGCAGGACGTACGGGACCGCCCAGGTGGGGAGCCCGCCGGCCCGGTTGGGGCGGTCGGGGCTCTTGCGGCGCCGACCCGGGGCGGGGGACTGGCCCCCGTCCCGGGCGATCGTAGACGTGTTCGCCATTACTACTGGTTCAGGATCTCTTCGAGTTCCTTGTTGGCGTCGGCCAGGGCCGCCGCCGCGTCCTTCTTGCCCTCGATGACCGACCTGGCCGCGTTCTGGAGCACGGCCTTGGTCTCGTTGGCCTCGGTCCAGTTGGGGTCGGCGGGGAAGGCCTTGGCCTTGGCGAAGGCGCGGGCGAACGGGCCCTGGGCCGGGTCCTCGTTCAGCTTGGCCAGCGAGTCGGGGTAGATCGGCAGCAGGCCCTGCTCCATGGCGTACCGGTCGGCCCAGGTCTTGCTGGTGGCCAGCTTGATGTACTCCTTGCCCAGGTCGGCCTGCTGGGTGCTGCCCCACAGCGCGATGTCGTTGCCGCCGAAGAAGGAGGGGGCCTCACCGCCGGACTTGGCGGGCAGCGGGAAGAAGGCGAGCTTGTCGCCCTTCAGCTTGCCCTTGCTGTCCTCCTGGATGCCGGGCAGGTCCCAACCGGCGGTCAGGTACATGCCGACCTTGTCGTTGGCGAAGCGCTTGCGGATGTCCACCGTGTTCTGGGTGAGGCGGGACTTGCCGGACAGGCCGTCCTGCACCAGGCCCGTGTAGGTCGCGAAGCCCTTGGCGAAGGCCGGGTCGGTCAGCTTGCCGACCCACTTGTCGCCCTCCTTGACCGCGTACTCGGCGCCCTCGGACCAGGCCAGCGCGCCCAGCAGGTGGTTGGCGTCGGAGCCGCCGTTGAAGGCGAAGCCGTCGATGTCCGCGCCCTTCTCCTTCTGGATCTTCTTGGCCGCGGCGACGAGCTCGTCCCAGCTCTTGGGGACCTCGATCTTGAGCTCCTTGAACCAGTCGGCGCGGTAGAGGACGGCGCGGGCGCCGGCACCCCACGGCACGCCGTAGATCTCGTTGTCGATGGTCTCCAGGCCGAACAGGTTCTTCGGGATGGCCGCCTGGTCGCCGACCTGCGCGACGTCGGTGACCGGGGTCAGCGCGTCCTGGCTCTGCCACAGCGGGACCTGGTCGTTGCCGATCTCGGTGACGTCGGGGCCGCCCGAGCCGGTGGCGGCGGCGGCGAACTTGTCGTTCACCTGCGGCCACGGGATCCACTCGAGCTTCACGTCGGCGCCGGTCTGCTTCTTGAACTCGGCGTTCAGCTCTTCCATGTACTTGGCGGCGGCGGGGTTGCTGTCGCCCAGGCGCCAGACGCTGAGCGTCTTGCCCGCGTACTTGGGCCCGGCCTCGGAGGCGGCGGCGGAGGCGGAGCCGGAGGCGGCGGGCGCGGCGGACTGGGTGGGCTGGCCGGAGCCACAGGCTGCCAGGCCCAGCGCAAGCGCGGCGGTGGTCGCCGTGGCGGCCGTGATCTTCGCGATCTTCACTAGGGTTCTCCCTTCCCGGCTAACGCGTCGGGGGTTGCGCTCATGTCATGCCGTAGAGATCACCGAAGCCTTGATCGCCGGCCTCGGTTGACTGCTGCTAAACTAACAAGAAACTTTCTTAAAAAAAACGGGCGTTAGCGGATCGTGACGAGAGGAGGGGCCGTCCATGGCACGGAACCCGGGAACCCCGCAGTTGTTGCGCAGGTTGAACGACCGCACGGCGCTGGAACTCCTTCTGTCGGAAGGCCCGCTCACCCGGGCTGAGCTGGGAGAACGCACGGGGCTTTCCAAGGTAACCGCGGGTCAGCTGTTGTCCCGCCTCGAGGAGAGAGGCCTGGTCGAGGTCGCGGGCCAGCGCGCCGGCGGCAGGGGGCCGCACGCCGCCCTCTATGCCGTGGTTCCCTCCAGCGCGTACGTCGCGGGGCTCGAAGTGCTGCCCGACAGCATCGCGGTGGGTGTGGCCGACATCACAGGTAAAGTCGTGGTCGAGGTCACCGTCGACCCGTGCGACGGCCGCGACCCGGTCAGGGCCGTCCACGGCGCCGTCCAGCGGGCCTGCGACTCCGCGCTGATCAGCCTGTCCCAGCTGCGCTCCTTCGTCATCGGCACCAGAGGTGTCGTCGACCCGCGCACCGGCGACGTGCGATTCTCCTACGACCTGCCGTCCTGGCACGTCGGCGTGCTGGCCAGCCTGCGCGAACGGCTCGGCGCCTCCGTCACCATCGAGAACGACGTCAACCTGGTCGCCCTCGCCGAGCACCGCCACGGCGCCGCGGCCGGGCACGACGACTTCGCCGTGATCTGGGCGGGCGTCGGGCAGGGGCTCGGCGTCATGCTCGGCGGGCGGCTGCACCGGGGCATCACCGGGGGCGCGGGCGAGATCGGCTGGCTGCCCGTGCCGGGCGAGCCGCTGCCGGTCGACGTCTCCCACCCGCAGTCCGGCTCCTTCCAGCGCCTGGTCGGCAAGGAGGCGCTGGAGGGCCTCGCCCAGACGTACGGCATCGCGGGCGCCGGCGTCGCCGACCAGGTCCGCGCGGCGACCGCGCAGGGCCACGACGCCTACCTGCAGGAGGTCGCGGGACGGCTGGCGGTCGGCGTCGCCGCCGTCGCCGTCGTCCTCGACCCGGGTCTCATCGTGCTGAGCGGCGATCTCGGCAGGGCGGGCGGACCGGCGCTGGCCGAGCGGGTGGAGCAGGCCGTGGCCAAGGTCTGCCCGAGCCAGCCGCGCGTCGCCGCGACCGCGGTGGCCGGCAACCCGGTGCTGCGCGGCGCGCTGGTCGCCGCCCTTGAGCAGGCCCGCGAGCAGGTCTTCTCCGACACTGTGTGAGAATTCTCGACTATGCGCGACATCGTGTTGATCTCCGATCCCCGGGTGGCTGCCATTCCCGTGCAGGAGTGCGGCGAGCCGCTCGAGGACGTGCGGGGGAGGTTGCGGGTCGACTCACGCCTGGCGGACGCGGAGGGCGCCTACGCGCACCTGCGCGCGGGTCTGCTGGCCAGGCTGGAGAAGGCGCCGCTGCCTTCGGGGTACGAGTTGCTGGTCGTCGAGGGATACCGGCCGATCGAGACACAGCGGAGGTACTTCGAGGAGTACCGGGACCAGCTGCTCACCGACTTCCCTGACATGTCGCCCGACGAGGCGCATGTGGCGGCGAGCCGGTACGTCTCGCCGGTGTCCGTCGCCCCCCACACGGCCGGGGCGGCGGTGGACCTGACGTTGTGCTCACCCGACGGGGAGGAGTACGACATGGGCACGGCCGTCAACGACAACCCCGAGCAGAGCGACGGGGCGTGCTACACGGGGGCGCCGAACATCTCCGCCGAGGCGCGCGGGAACAGGGAGATCCTGGTGGCGGCGCTGGAGGAGATCGGCCTGGTGAACTATCCGACCGAGTGGTGGCACTGGTCGTACGGGGACCGGTACTGGGCGATGGCGACGGGCGCCCCGCACGCGCTGTACGGGCCGACGAACCTGTCCTGAGCCCCGGGCTCCCCGGCGGGAGCCCGGACGGACGCGGGGCGGGTCAGCGGGTCAGCGGGGTCAGCGGACGGGACGCCAGCGCAACGGGTCACCGGGCCCCGCGGTGACCAGCAGCCCCGCGTGCGCGGTCAGCACCCGTCCGGGGACGGCCACGGCGTGCTCCGCCCACGCCGCCCCGGGAATCCGCGTCCGCAGCACCCCCGAGGCGTCCAGGGCGAACAGCCTGCCGTTCATCCCGGCCAGCGACACCGCCCCCGCCGACGACCCGTCGTCCTCCCAGATGGCCGAGCCGAACGGCAGCCGCCACAGCGCCCCCGAGCCGGTCGCCACGTAGAAGGCGCAGTCGGCGATCGCCAGCCCCACCGCGCCGGGCGGTGCCGGGCAGACCTCGCGCCAGGCCGCCCCCTCCCGGTACAGCAGCGCGCCCGACGCGGTCACGCCGTACAGGCCGACCCCGACACCGCCGGCCGCCTCCCGGGGGACGGCCAGCCCGCACACCTGCGACGGTCCCGTCAGCGGCCGCCACGGCAGGTTCTGCCCGCACAGCTCGCGCGACAGCAGCACCCCCTCCCCGTCCACGGCGTGCAGCTCGCGCCCGGACACCGCGAGCGCCCGCACGTCGGCGGCCGGCCCGATCACGTCCCAGGACGGCACGGCGGGCCGCGACAGGCGGTCGAGCACGTTGCGGGTCACCCGCGCCACCACGGGGTCGTGCAGCGTGCCGCCCCAGTTCACGGTGCCCGCGGTGAAGACGGTGCCGAGGCCGCTGGTGAACACGCCCATCGTGGCGGCGCCGCCCTGGCCGTAGGCGCTCCAGTGCCGCAGGTCCGCGGTGGCCAGCACGACGAAGGAGGACGGCGTGCCGTCGCGGCAGGTCACCCTCGGCACGCCGGCGACCTCCTCGAACTCGGCGGCGTCGGTCTCGTAGCCGAGGCATCCCTGGCCGAACTTGTCGCCGTCGGTCAGCCCCGTGCCCTCGAAGACCCAGTGCTCCGCGAACCGCGCGGTGTAGGACTCCTCGAGCATGCGCGGCATGTGCTCGCCCCACGCGCCGGCGCCCGCGCGGAAGCTGACGCCGGTCAGCGTGTTCTCGGGGCGCCGGGCGGCCGACCACTCGACCGTGGTGAGCAGCGGGTCGCCGGTCGGGTCGGAGACGGGGTCGCGGTGGCAGACCATCGTGCGGCCCCCGTCCTCCAGGCGCATCTGCCACCAGGCGGTGTTGCCGGACAGGAAGGCGACGTTGCCGCCGCGCCTGACGAACTCCTCGACGGCGTCGCGCATCCCGGCCGACCAGTACTCGTCGTGGCCGTTGACCACCAGCAGGCGGTGCCTGGACAGCAGGTCGAGCCCGTCGTGCAGGTCGAGGTTGGAGCAGTAGCCCACCTCGTAGCCCGCCGGCCGCAGCCAGCGCATCAGGCCCTCCTCCCACCGCTCGGGGGGCGGGCCGCCGCCGGGCCGGTCGAAGCTGACCTTGGCCGCGCGGGTGGGCGACTCGGTCCAGTACACGCTCTGGTCGGGCTCGCCCGCCCTGTTGTAGGCCTGCCAGGTGGTGAACGGCACGCTGACCAGGATCGCGGCGCTCGGCTCCGCCTGCCGTACGACGAAGTGGACCTCGTTGTCGGGGCAGGGGGCGGCGCCCGGCAGCGTGCGCGGCCACGGCTGGGCGGGGCCGAAGCGGGCCACGTAGAGGGAGCTCGGCCACCCGGGCGGGATCTCCAGCGACCAGTCGGTGCCGGCGTGCCCGGTGTGGACGACGCGGTCGTCGGTGGCGTCCATCACGACGACGGGCGAGGGGCGGTCGAGCACGAAACGGAGGCTCTGGCCCTGGGCGACGGAGGTCGCGCGGGCGTAGGCGCGCACGGTCATGCCGTGGCCGTCCCGACGAGCAGGTCCTCCAGGTCGAGCAGGAAGCCCTCCATGACGCGCCGGGGCAGGTAGCGGGTGTCGGCGGTCAGCGAGAGACCCTCGGCGGTGACGTGCACGCAGAATCGGCAGTCGAGCTCGTCCTGGCTCAGCGGCCAGGTGAGCGTGGTCTCCGCGCGCGCCTTGCCGATCTCGTCGGGCGCGCTCGCGGCGGGCCCGGGATCGGCGAAGCGCATGTCGTTGAAGCAGCAGTGCGGGTGCACGGGCAGCCCGCGCCTGGCGCTCTCGGCCGCGACGATCCTTTCCCTGTCGGCGGGATCGTGGTAGGCGCTGCGGTAGGCCCGCAGCGCGGCGGGCCTCGCGGCGCGCAACGCGTCCGCGAAGGGACGGCCCGTCTCCAGGGTGAACAGGCCCTCCATCGACAGCGTGCTGACGATGTTCGTCGTGTCGCGCCGGAACCTGTTGCTCACGATCGTGAGCACCGAGCTGATCTCCTGCCCGGCCAGGCGGCCCGCCAACTCGGCCACCGCGGCCAGCAGCACGGTGGAGGTGGAGGCGCCGTGCGCGGCGGCGACGGACCGCACGGCCAGGTCCAGGGCGGGCGAGCGCATGAGGGCGCGCCAGATCGGCGGACGGTCGGCGGCCTCGGGAGCGGCGGGCGTGGGGAACATGGAGGCGGCGATCCGCCGGTGCTCCCGCTCCCAGTGCGCGGCCGCCGCCTGCGCGGCGCGCCTGCCGTCCGGACCCCGCTGCCAGGCGGCCAGGTCGAGCGGGCGCGGGGCGGGCGTGGCGGGCGGGCGGCCGAGCAGCAGCATCCGCAGGTCGCGCACCGCCACCTCGGCGCCCTCCCCGTCGGCGGCCAGGTGGCAGAAGACCAGCTTGACGTGGGTGACCCGGTCGCCGTCGGTGACCAGCCCGACCCGCAGCGGCCATTCGCGCTCGTAGTCGAACCTGCCGGCGGGCGGGTCGCCGAACGTCACCGCCAGCCGCCCCTCCCGCTCCAGCCTCTGGTACGGCTCCCGCCGCTCGCCCAGCCTGGTGCGGAACGCCCCGTGCCGCTCGACCAGCGCCTTCACCGCGGCCAGGACCTCGGGCACGCTCCTGGAGCCGGGGACCTTCACCACCCTGTCGAAGTTGAAGTAGTGGTCGTCCGGCTCGGTCTCGCGGATCGCGTCCCAGATGGCCCGCTGGCCCCAGGTCAGCGGGGCGACGCCCTCGTCAGGCCCCTGGAAGTCGACGTTCATCGGGCCGAGAGGTGACTGGCCAGCCTGTCCAGGTCGTCGAGGAGCTCCAGGCCCTGCTCGGTCAGGTCCACCTCGACCCCGAACTCCGTCTCGATCGCGTCGATGAGCCGCATCTGGCCCACCGACGTCAGGCCGAGCGCCGACAGCGGCACGGCCGCCGACAGCACCTCGGGCGCGGTGAGCGCGCCGTCGGAGGCCTCCTCGACCAGCGCGGCGAGTCTTTCCTTGATCATGTCAGCTCCCTGGCGAGGCGTTCGGCCTCCTCGTCGGACATCTGGTCGAGCTCGGCCACCAGCAGGTCCTCGACCGCCCGGGCCAGCGCCCCCACGGTCGGCCGCGCGAAGAGCGTGCGGATCGGGACGTCGAGGTCGATCGCGGCGCGGATCCTGGCGACCACGCGGACGGCCAGCAGGCTGTGGCCGCCCAGCGCGAAGAAGTCGTCGTGCACGCCCGCCTTGTCCACGTCGAGCACCTTGGCGAAGACGCCGGCGACCAGGTGCTCGGCGTCGGTGGACGGCGGCCGGTAGTCGGCGTGGACGGCCTCGGGCTCGGGCAGGGCGGCCCTGTCGACCTTGCCGTTGGGGGTGAGCGGCAGCCGGTCCAGGCGGACCCAGCGGGTCGGGACCAGGTACGGCGGCAGCGTGGCGGCCAGGTGGTCGTGCAGTTCCCGCGGGTCGGCCTCGCCGGTGACGTATCCGGTGAGCGTGTCGCCGGAGGCCGCGACGGCGGCCGCCCCGACGCCGGGGTGCGTCATGATGCGGGCCTCCACCTCGCCCGGCTCGATCCGGTACCCCCTGACCTTCACCTGGTCGTCGAGGCGGCCGAGGAACTCCAGCCGGCCGTCGCCGCGCCACCGCGCCCGGTCACCGGTGCGGTAGACGCGCTCGCCGCCCCGGCCGTGCTGATCCCGTTGGTGCCGCTGGCCGTAGGCGTCCTGCTCGACGGGCGCGGCCAGCCGGTCGCCGGTGAAGGAGACGAAACGCGCGGCGGTCAGCTCCGGCAGGCCGAGATAGCCGGCCGCGACCCCCGCGCCGCCGACGCACAGCTCGCCAGGGGCTCCCGGCGGCGCCAGGCGGCCCTCGGCGTCGACGACGTAGGCGGTGGTGCCGGCGATCGGGCGGCCGATCGGCGGCAGGCCCGGTGAGCCGTCGAGGTCGGTCGCGGTGGCGATGATCGTCGCCTCGGTGGGCCCGTAGGTGTTGACCAGCCGCACCCGGTCGCCGAAGCGGGCCCGCCAGCGGGCGACGGCCGCGGCGTGCGCCTGCTCCCCGCCGAGGATGACCAGCCGCAGCGTCGGCGGCCAGGACACCGCGTCCAGCTGGTCGACGAGGTGGTGCCAGTACGCCGTGGGCAGGTCGAGGACGGTCACGCCGTCCAGGTGGCCGGGCAGGGTGACGGCCCCGTCGGGCAGCACGGTGACGTGGGCGCCCGAGACGAGCGCGGGATAGATCTCCTCGGCGTGCGTGTCGAAGCCGAGCGAGGCGAACTGGACGATCCGGTCGCCGGGACCCAGGCCGTACTCCTGGGCCATCCACGCGACGCGGGCGGCCAGGTTGCGGTGGGTGACGACGACGCCCTTGGGGGTGCCGGTGGAGCCGGAGGTGTACAGAACGTAGGCCGTCTCGCCCGGCGCCACGGGGGTCGGCGGCGCGGCGGGCTCGCAGGTGCAGGCGAGCGGCGTCCCCTCGGGCAGCCGGTCGGCCAGGTCGATCGAGGTGAGCACGAGGACGGCACCGCTGTCGGCCAGCAGGTGGCCGAGGCGCGCGGGCGGGTGGCCGGGGTCGAGCGGCAGGTAGGCGGCGCCCGCCCGCCACACCGCCGCCAGCGCGGCGACGGCGTCGCTCGACCGGCCGAGGCAGACGCCCACGAGGTCGCCGCGCCGTACCCCCTTGGCCTGCAGCAGACCCGCCAGCTCGGTGACCCGCCGGTCGAAGGCGGCATAGGTCAGCTCGCCCACCGCGGGCAGGCCGGCGTGCTCCCGTACGGCCCGCGCCAGCCGCTCCGGCGTGGACGGCACCTCGGCCAGGGCGGGACCCTTCCCCCACGACCGCAGGAGCGCGAGGTCGCCTCCGGTGAGGAGCTGGGGCGGCAGGGCGGGATCCTGGAGCAGGACGCGTTCGAGCCGGGCCGCCATCGCCTCGATGGTGGCGGCCTCGAAGAGCGCGGCGTCGTAGGACAGCACCACCGTCAGCTCGTCGGGGTCCTGCCAGGCCTCCAGCATGAGGTCGAACTTGACCTGCGCGAAGCCGTGGGGGAACGGCTCGGCCGCCAGAGCGGCGAAGGCGCCCGGGACCCGTCCCGCGTCCTGGGTGTGCAGGATCGCCATGGTCTCGAACGAGGGCGCCCGCTCCAGCGGCGCGCCCTGGTGCGCGAAGGCGTCCATGACCGTGTCGCGGACGCGCTCGACGATCTCGCCGAAGGTGGAGGCGCCGGTCAGGTCACCGCGGATCACGACAGTGTCGGCGAAGTAGCCGACGACACCGTCGAGTCCGGCACGGTCGCGGCCGGAGGTGACGGTGGCCACGCAGATGTCCCGCTGTCCGCTGTGCGCGGCGAGCACGGCCTGGTAGGCGGCCATGAGCGTCATGAACATCGTCGCGCCGCGCACCCTGGCGACGGCGGCGACGGGCAGCCTCAGCGTGTGGAAGGCCGCCCTGCGCGGGCCTTCGCCGGGCGGCCGGTCGGCCGGCAGGGTGAGCGGCCGCCTCCCGGCGAGCCGGTCCGCCCAGTAGCCGGCCATGGAGTCCTGCGTGAGCTGCCAGCGCGCCACGTCGCCGAACCGCAGCGGCAGCTCGGGCAGCGGCCGGCCGGAGTAGAGCGCGGCCAGGTCGTCGAGCAGGACGTTGAGCGACCAGCCGTCGCCGATCATGTGGTGCAGGACGACGCACAGCACGTGGTCCCCGGCGCCGAGCCCGACCAGCGTCACCCGGAACGGCGGCGCGGCGGCCAGGTCGAAGGGGGCGTTGACCCGCTCGGCGACCAGCTTCTCGGCGTCCTGCCCGGTCTGCGCCCCGACCACCTCGACGGGAACCCGGCCCGGCGGCTCGACCACCGCGTACGGCACGCCGTCCGCCTCGGGGAAGCGGGTCCGCAGGCTCTCGTGCCTGGCGGCCAGCGCGTCGAGCGCCCGGCCCAGCGCCGCGACGTCGAGCGGGCCGCGCAGGCGCCGCACGATCCACATGTTGTAGGCGGCGTCGCCGGGATCCAGCCGGTGCAGGAACCACAGCCGCTCCTGGTTGCGGGTGAGCGGCACGGGTGTCCCTGCGGGCCGCGGTCGCGGTCCCTCCTCGCCGGCGGGCGCGTCGAGCAGCGCGGCGAGCGCGGCCACGGTCGGGCGCAGGAACAGCTCACGCACCGGGACCTCGACCGGCAGCCTGGAGGTGACCACGGTCGCCAGCAGCGAGTGCCCGCCGAGGGCGAAGAAGTCGTCGTCGGCGCCGACCTCCGGCACCCCCAGCACGTCGGCGAAGACGCCCGCGACCAGCCGCTCGTGCGGCGTGCGCGGCGGGACGACGGCGCGCGGCGCGACGACCCCGGCCGCCGGCAGCGCCGCGCGGTCCACCTTGCCGTTGGGGGTGAGGGGCAGGGCCTCGAGCGCGACGATCGACGCGGGCACCATGGTGCCGGGCAGCCGCGCGGCGGCATGCTCCTTCACGCCGGCCGGGTCGCCGACGACGAAGGCCACGAGCCGGTCGTCCTGCACCGCGGCCACGGCCTGGGCGACGCCGGGGTGCGTCTCCAGCACGGTCTCGATCTCGCCCAGCTCGATCCGGTGGCCGCGCAGCTTGACCTGGTGGTCGGTCCTGCCGAGGAACTCCAGCGTGCCGTCGGGCAGCAGGCGGACCAGGTCGCCGGTGCGGTAGACGCGCTCGCCGCCGTACCGGACGAACCGCTCGGCGGTCAGGTCGGGGCGGCCCAGGTAGCCGGCGGCCAGGCCCGCGCCGCCGATCAGCAGCTCGCCGGGAACCCCGATCGGGGCGTCCACGTGCACGGTGGTGTTGGCGATGGGCCGGCCGATCGTCACGCGATCGGGATCGCGCGGCACCTCCCACGCGGTGGACCAGATCGTCGTCTCGGTCGGGCCGTACATGTTGAGCAGCCGGTCCACCCGGGCGCGCAGCTCCGCCGCCAGCCTGGCAGGCAGGGGCTCCCCGCCGGCCAGGGCGGTCAGCGGCGGCAGGTCCCCGGTGAGCAGCACCCGCCAGCCCGAGGGCGTGGCCTGGACGTGGGTGACGCCGTGGTCGGCGATCAGCCTGGACAGGGCGGCGCCGTCGCGGGCGGTCTCGGCGTCGGCGACGGCCACCGTGCCGCCGGTGATCAGCGGCAGGTAGAGCTCCAGCGCGGAGATGTCGAAGGACAGCGAGGTGAGCGCGAGCCAGACGTCCGTGGGGCGGGAGCCGACCAGCGACCCCATGGCGAGCAGGAAGTTCGTCAGCGCGCGGTGGGGGATGACCACGCCCTTGGGGTGTCCGGTGGAGCCGGAGGTGTAGAGGACGTAGGCGGTGTCGTCGGGGCGCGGGGGCGTCAGCACGGGCGCGGGCTCGCCGGGCTCTCCGGGGGCGGCGGACGGCAGCTCGCCGTCGGTCAGCACGAGGGCCGCGCCGGAGTCCTCCAGCACGTAGGAGACCCGCGCGGGCGGGTAGTCCGGGTCGACGGGCAGGTAGGCGGCGCCCGACATGGCCACGCCCAGCAGCGCGACCAGCATGTCGGCGCCGCGCGAGAGCCGTACGGCGACCAGCGACCCGCGGCCGATGTCGCGCTCGCGCAGCGCGCCCGCCAGGCGGCCCGCCCGCCCGACCAGCTCGCCGTAGGTCAGCGAGGTGTCGCCGCAGACCACGGCGACCGCGCCGGGCGTGCGCTCGGCCTGCGCCGTCACCAGGTCCACCAGCGTGACGGCGGGCAGGTCGGCGGCCGTGTCGTTCCACGCGGCGAGCAGGTCGCGCTCGGCCTGCGGCAGCAGGTCCAGCTCGGCGATCGGCAGGCCGGGATCGGCGACGACGGAGGAGACGAGCACGGTGAAGCGCGCCATGAGGCGCTCGACGGTGGCCCGGTCGAACAGGTCCTCGCTGTAGATGGCCACGCCGAGCATCCGGCCGTCCGGCAGGTCGTACAGGTCGAGCGACAGGTCGCAGCGGGCTGGCGACCAGCCCATGGGGAACGGCTCGGCGGCCACCCCCGGCACGGGCTCGTCGATCTCGCCCTGCGTGTGCAGCGCGAACATGGTCTGGAACAGCGGTGTCCTGCTCAGGTCACGGTCGAGCCCGAGTGCGCCGACCAGCCGCCCGAACGGCACCTCCTGGCGTGCCAGGCCCTGCAGGACCGCCCTCCTGGTACGGCGCAGCACCTCGGAGAAGGTCGGCTCGCCGGACAGGTCGCACCTGAGCACCATCGTCGTGGACAGGTAGCCGATGACCCGCTCCAGCTCGGTGCTGGTCCGCCCGGCCGAGGGGGCGCCGACGCAGAAGTCCCGCTGCCCGCTGTGCCGCGCGAGCAGCACCTGGTAGGCGGCCAGCAGCACCATGTACGGCGTGCACCGCGCCGCCCTGGCCAGCTCGGCGACCCTGGCCACCAGCTCGGGCGGCAGGTGGAAGAGGACCTCCCCGCCCGCCGTGCCGCGCTGCGGCGGGCGGGGCCGGTCGGCGGGCAGCTCCAGTACCGGCGTCCCGGCCAGGCGCTCGGCCCACCAGTCGAGGTCGTCGCCGGCGGCGGGGTCGCGTAGGCGGGGGTCGAACTGCGGCGGGTCGTCGGGCAGCGGCCTGCCCGCATAGCAGGCGGCGACCTCCTCGCGCAGCACGTTGAACGACCAGCCGTCGCCGTTGATGTGGTGCAGCACCACGCACAGCACGTGGTCGCGGGGGCCGATCCTGACCACGGTCACCGTGAAGGGCGGGCGCGCGGCCAGGTCGAAGGGGGCGTTGGTGCGCTCGGCCACCAGCTTCTCCGGATCGCCCTTCTCCGGATCGACCTCGACGATCTCGAAGGCGATGCGGCCCGGCGGCTCGACGACCGCCACGGGGCGGCCGTCCACTTCGGGGAAGCGGGTGCGCAGCGCCTCGTGCCTGGCGGCGACGGCGGTGAAGGCCGCTTCGAGCCTGGCCAGGTCGAGGTCGCCGCGCAGCCGGTAGGCGTACGCGGTGTTGTACGAGGGATCGCCCGGGTCGAGCCGGTGGAGGAACCAGAGTCGTTCCTGGGCGTACGAAAGCGTCACGTATCCCTTCCCCCGAATCTGGAAAGGTTCTTAACTGTTTGGCAGTCAACCACGGATCTTGATGTGGTCGCAAGGGCCGACAAACACGGGGTTCTCGGGCTTGTCTCCCTCTCGCGGCCGTGCCAGACTGGCGCCGTCCGAAAATAAGGAAAGTTTCCTTTTAGTAGTTTCGGGGGTCTGTCGTGAGCGTGACCCTTCCTGACCTGCTGAGAGCGCGGGCCGCGGCCGATCCCGGCCGGGTGGCGATGACCGTCCACGGGGTCGGCTCACTGACCTTCGGCGAGTGGGAGCGGCGCTCCACCGGGGTGGCCGCCGCACTCGACGCGCGGCCGGGCGACCGCGTGGGGCTGGTGTTCGGCAACGGCGACTGGCTGGAGTACGCGGTGGCGTTCTTCGGCGTGGTCAAGGCGGGTGCCGTCGCGGTGCCGCTGTCCGACCGGCTGGCCGCCGCCGACATCGAGGCCATGCTGGCCCACTGCGGTGCGACCACGGTGCTGCGTCCGGGCGGGTTACCCTTCGCGGAGGGCGCGCCCGACCCTCCGCGACCGCGCGACCTGGCCCAGATCCTCTACACCTCGGGCACGACCGGCAGGCCGAAGGGCGTCGCCGCGACCCACGCCAACCTGGCCTACGGCTGCGGCGGCAGGCGCAGGCCGTTCATGCACAGCGCGCACCTGGCCCACGCCTTCCCGATCGGCACCAACGCGGGGCAGTGGATGCTCGTCAACGCGGTCGACGCCCACCCGCAGGTGGTGACGCTCCCCAGGTTCACCCCCGGCCGGTTCGCCGCGCTGATCGAGCACCACCGGGCCGGAACCGTCTTCCTCGTGCCCGCCATGGCGATCGAGCTGCTGGCCGCCCGCGCCCACGCCACCCACGACCTGTCGAGCGTCCTGCTGCTCGGCTCTGCGGCCGCGCCGCTGCCCTCCCAGGTCGCCACCGAGCTCGGCACGGCCTTCCGCAACGCGACGATCACCAACTACTACACCTCGACCGAGGCCGCGCCGGCCCAGACCGTGATGATCTTCGACCCGGACCGGCCGGCGAGCGTCGGCCGTCCCGCGTCGGGCGGCGCGGTGAAGATCGCGACCGCGAAGGGCGACCCGCTGCCGCCGAACGTCACCGGCGAGGTCTGGATGCGCTCGCCCGCGGCCACCCGCACCTACTACCAGGACCAGCAGGCCAGCGGCGAGGTGTTCCGCGCGGGCTGGGTCCGCATGGGCGACCTCGGCTACCTGGACGACGACGGCTACCTCTACCTGGTCGACAGGGAGAGCGACGTGATCAAGTCGGGCGCCTACAAGGTCTCGACGATCCACGTCGAGGAGGTCGTCCACCAGCACCCCGGCGTGATCGAGGCGGCGGCGTACGGCGTGCCGCACCCCACCCTCGGCAAGGCCGTCGCCGTGGCGGTCGTCGGCTCCGTCGCCCACGAGGAGCTGCGGATCTTCCTGAAGGGGCGACTGGCCCCGCACGAGCTGCCCGCCGAGCTCGTCACCCTCGACGCCCTGCCGCGCAACCACGGCGGCAAGGTCGACAAGCGGAGGTTGAGGCATGACTGAGGTGTCGCCCGTCCAGCACGGGATCTGGATCAACGAGCTGGCGGGCGCCGGATCGGCCTACCACATGCCGCTCGTGATCAGGCTGGACGCGCCCGTCGACGAGGGCGCGCTGGCCAAGGCGTGCGCCGCCGTGGTCGAGCGACATCCGCTGCTCGGCATGGCCTTCGCCGAGAGCGACGGCGTGCCCAGGCTGGTGCCCGCCCAGCGGCCCCCTGCCCTCTCGCGCGAGGAGCAGCCGGGCCCCTTCGACCTGGCTCGCGGCCCGCTCGTGCGCTTCACACTGGCGGGCGACACGCTGCGGGTGGTCGCCCACCACGCGGTCTTCGACGGCCACTCCAAGCAGGTGCTCGTCACCGACCTGCTGGCCGCCTACCGCGGCGAGGTCCTGCCCCCGCTGCCGCCGGCCGGCCCGCGGGAGGCGCCCGCCGGCGATGCCCGCGCCTTCTGGGAAGCCAGGTGGCGCGTCCCCGGCGAGGTCATCGTGCCGGGCGGCCTGCTGCGCTCGCGGCGCGCGGGCGAGGGACGGGTGCTGGAGTTCCCGCTCGAGGTGCCCGAGCTCGACGGCCTCACCAGGTTCGAGGTGCTCATGGCGGCGCTGCACGCCGTCCTGGCCGCCTACGGCAACGCCACGGTCTGCACCGCGATCGACCTGTCCACCCGCACCCCCGCCGAGGAGGGACACATCGGCCCGTTCGTGAACGAGCTGCCGCTCTTCTCCGAACCCACGCCCGGCGTGCCGTTCGCGCGGTTCGCCCAGGCGCTGCGGGCCGAGCTGCGCGAGATCTACCGGCACCGGCGGGTGCCGCTGGCCAGGGCGGTGCGGGGGCTCAAGCCGCACGCCGCGCTGGCCCCCGTGTCGGTCAGCTACCGGCGCGGCGACGACGACGAGCGGGTGGACTGGCTGGCCTTCAACGGGGCGGTCAGGGGCGCCCTCCAGCTCCAGCTCCTCGACGGGCGCCGGGGGATCGCGGCGAGCCTGCGCTACGACGCGGCCGAGCTGCCAGACCCCGAGCCTGTCGTCGCCGACCTGCGCGCCCTGCTGGCCAAGGTGGCCGGTGACCCGTCGATCCCCCTCGCCGCGCCGCGACCGGTCGTGGCGGACGGCCCGGCGACCGTTCCCGCGGGCTCCGCCGTCGCCGTCGACGGGGACGACCCGCTGCTCGCGGGAATCACCGCGATCTGGGAGGAGGTCCTGCAGCTGTCGCCGGTCGAACCGCACGACGACATCTTCGACCTCGGCGGCCACTCGCTGACCATCACCCAGATCATCGCCCGCATGCGCAAGCGGCTGGACATCGAGATCGAGCTCGACGACTTCTTCGACAACCCCACGATCGCGGGCGTGCTCGGAGTGATCCGACGGTGATCGACGCCGACCTGTCGCGGATGCTGCTGATCCGCGCCTTCGAGCGCAAGCTCCTCGACCTGTTCGGCAGGGGGCTGCTCAACGGCACGACGCACACCTGCCTCGGCCAGGAGTACGTCCCCGTCGCCATGGAGGGCCTGCTCGACCCCGCCGACCACGTCTTCAGCAACCATCGCGGCCACGGCCACTACCTGGCCCGCTTCGACGACCCCGAGGGCCTGCTCGCCGAGATCATGGGCCGGGAGGGCGCGGTGTGCTCCGGGGTGGGCGGCAGCCAGCACATCCGCCGCGACCGCTACCTGTCCACGGGCGTCCAGGGCGAGAGCCTGCCCGTGGCGGCCGGCGTCGCGCTGCATCTCAAGCGCGCCGAGCCGGGCCGCCTGGCCTGCGCCTACATCGGCGACGGCACTTTCGGCGAGGGCGCCGTCTACGAGGCGCTGAACCTGGCCGCCCTCTGGGGGCTGCCGCTGCTGGTGGTCGTCGAGAACAACGGCATCGCCCAGTCGACGCCCACCCCTGCGCACACGGCGGGCACCATCGAGGGCCGCGCGACCGCGTTCGGCATCGCCTACGCGCTGGTCGAGGGCGCCGACGTCGACGGCATCAGGGACCGGCTCGCCCCGCTGGTGACCGGCGTACGGCAGGGCAGGCCCGCCGTGATCGAGTTCGTCACCCACCGGCTCGGCCCGCACAGCAAGGGCGACGACACCAGGCCCGCCCACGCCGTCGGCGAGGACTGGCGCGACAAGCTGCTCTCCCCGCGCCTGGAGCGGCTCGAAGCCGAGGCGCGGGCCCGCGTCGAGGCGGTCGCCGCCGACGTGATGGCCCGCCCCCTGTCCCGGTGGGAGACGCGATGAGAGTGGCGGAGAACCTCAACGCCGCTCTGCACGAGGTGATGGCGGCCACGGACGACCTCTACCTGCTGGGCGAGGACGTCTCCGACCCCTACGGCGGCGCCTTCAAGATCACCCGGGGCCTGTCCACGCGTTTCCCCGGCCGCGTGCTGTCCACGCCGATCAGCGAGAACGCCATCACCGGCGTCGCGGCGGGCCTCGCGCTGTCCGGCGACGCCGCGATCGTCGAGATCATGTTCGGCGACTTCGCGGCACTCGCCTTCGACCAGATCCTCAACTTCGCCGCCAAGTCCGTCTCCATGTACGGCTCGCGCGTCCCCATGCGCATGGTGGTGCGCTGCCCCGTCGGCGGCGGCCGGGGCTACGGCCCCACCCACAGCCAGAGCCTGCAGAAACACTTCGTCGGCATCCCCGGCCTGTCCCTCTACGAGATGTCGCCCTTCCACGACAACCTCGCGCTGCTCACTCACATGCTGGGCCGCGCCGAGCCGTGCGTGCTGTTCGAGGACAAGGTCCTCTACACCCGGCCCATGCACGACGTGCCCGCCCCCTTCTCGCTGGCCGTCGCCGACGGCGTGGCCAGGGTCTTCCTCGACGACGAGCCGGACTGCGTGATCGTCGCGACCGGCGGGACCGCGCACCGGGCGCTGGCCGCCATGCGCTCCCTCCTGCTGGAGGAGGAGATCGTCTGCACGCTGCTGGTGCCCTCCCGCCTCTACCCGTTCGAGGTGGAGGTGCCCCCGGCACGGTACGTCTTCGTCGTGGAGGAGAGCAGCGCGGGCGGCACCTGGGGCGCCGAGGTCGCCCACCAGGTCCACCGGCGCCACTGGGGACATCTGGCGGGCCCGGTCACCCTCGTCCACTCCGCCGACTCCGTCATCCCGACCGCCGCCCACCTGGAGGACGAGGTGCTGGTGTCGGAGTCGGCGATCCACCGCGCGATCAGGGAGAAGCTCCGTGGCTGAGCTGCGCGTGCCCAAGCTGAATACCAACGACACCGAGTACCTGCTGGTCGAGTGGCTGGTGGCCGACGGCGCCCCGGTCCACGAGGACGACATGGTCGCGCTCGTGGAGACCTCCAAGGCTGCCGAGGAACTGCCCGCGGACACCTCCGGGATCCTGCGGCACGTGGTGCGCGCGGGCGCGTGGTGCCGCCCGGACGAGGTCATCGCGCGCATCTCCGACGGGACGGCCGCAGACGAGGTCATCGCGCGCATCTCCGACGGGACGGCCGCGCCCGCCGACCCCGAACCGGACGTGCTGAGCACCGAGACCGCCCCCGAGCCGGACATCCTGATCACCGCCCCCGCCCGGCGGTTGATCGACGAGCACGGCGTCCCCCTGGAGCGGATCCACGCGCTCGGCCTCAAGGTCGTCAGGACGGCCGACGTCGAACGCGCGCTCGGCCTCGTCCACGAGCTGCCCAAGGTCCAGCGCGCCGTCGCCAGGGCGGTGGAGCAGTCGCACCGGACCATCCCGGCCGCCTACCTGGCCGTTCGGATGGACCTGGCGGCGGCGCTCGGCCACGCCGCCGCCCAGACCAGGGCCGTCAGGCGGCCCGTCGGCCTGGCGGAGATCTTCGTCCAGGCCGTCGCGAGCCTGCACGGCGGCTTCCCGCTCTTCTTCGCCGCCCTCGACGGCACCACGGCCAGGCTGTCGCGCACCCCCGCCATCGGCGTCACCGTCGACATGGGGGAAGGGCTGTACGTGCCGGTGATCCACGACGCGGCCCGCCGTACCACCAAGGAGATCGCCACCGCGCTCATGCGGCACCGGGTGGCGGCCACCACCGGCGACTTCAGGGAGCCGGACCTCACGGGCGCCAACTTCGTCGTCACGCTGCACACCGACGGCGGCGTGGTCCTCGCGATCCCGTTCGTCTTCCCCGGCACCGCCTGCGCGCTGGCCGTGACCGCGCCTCAGGAGGGCACCGTGGCCGACATCGGGCTGGCCTACGATCACCGCCTGATCAACGGCAGGGACGCCGCCCTGTTCATGACCGCACTCAAAGCCGCCGTCGAAGGGCTGAGCTGATGTCCGTCGTCGACCTGTCGGAGGCCAAGAAGGAGCTGCTGCGGCGCCGGTTACAGGGCCGGCAGGCGACCGGCGGCATCCCGCGCCGCCCCGAGGGCGGCCGCCCCCCGCTGGCCCCCGCCCAGGAACCCCTGTGGTTCATGGAGCACCTGTCGCCCGGCACCGCCACCTACACGATCACCCTCGCCGTACGGCTGCGCGAGCCGCTGGACGAGGACAGGCTCCGCCTCGCGCTCGACGAGCTGCCGAGACGGCACGAGAGCCTGCGGCACAGGTTCCCGACCAGCGAGGACGGCACGCCCGACGTGGACGTCGCCGAGACGGCCGAGGTGCCGCTCGCGACCGCGCGCGCCGGCGACGACGACGCGGCCGTCGCGCTGATCGACGCGGCCGCCGCCGTACCTCTCGACCTGGCCGCGGGCCCGCTGCTCAAGGCGCTCGTGGTGACGCTCGGCGACCACCACCACGTGCTCGCCCTGCTGGTGCACCACATCGTGGCCGACGGGCAGTCGGCGCAGCTGCTCATGCGCGACCTGCTGGCGCTCTACCGGGGCGAGCGCCCCGCCGCACCGGCCGTCCGCTTCGGCGACGTCGCGCTGTGGCTGCGCGAGCGGTCGTTCGAGCGCGAGCTCGGCTACTGGCGCGACCAGCTGGAGGGGCTGCCGCGCGCCGAGCTGCCGCTGGACCGCGCCCGACCGGCCACCCAGTGCTTCGACGGCGCCACGCACGTGCTGGAGCTGGACGCCGAGCTGACCGAACGGGTCGCGGCGCTGGCCAGGCGGCACGGCGCGACGCCCTTCATGACGCTGCTGGCTGCCTTCCACGTACTGCTGGCACGGCTGTCCGCCCAGGACGACCTGGCCGTCGCCACCCCCGTCGCCGGCCGTACCCGGCCCGAGCTCGACGACGTCGTCGGCATGTTCGTCAACACGCTCGTGCTGCGCGCCCGGCTCCACGACGACCCCAGCTTCGCCGACCTGCTCGACCGGACCAGGGGCGTGGTGATCGACGCGCTCGACCACCAGGAGCTGCCCTTCGCCACGCTGGTCGACGCGCTCGGCGTGCCGCGCGACCCCAGCAGGCAGCCGCTGACCGACGCGTTGTTCTCGATGCACGACCTGGCGGCGGGGGAGGACGACTTCCCGCTGCGTCCCGGCTCGTCCCGGTACGACCTGGAACTGTACGTCGTCCCCTCGGGCACCGGGCTGGCCTGCGCCTTCACCTACAAGACCACGCTGTTCTCCGCCGGCACGATCGAGCGGATCGCCGGGCACTTCGCGGCGCTGGTCCGCGCCGCCGTGGACACGCCCGACCGGCCGGTCAGCCGCCTGTCGCTGGGCGACATCGCCGAGATCGAGGCCTGGAACGCGACCGAGGCCGACTACCCCGCCCACCAGAGCCTCCACGGCCTGGTCGAGGAGCAGGCCGCCAGGACACCCGACGCGGTCGCCGTCACCTTCGACGGCACCTCCCTGACCTACCGCCAGCTGGACGAGCGGGCCAACCAGGTCGCGCACCGGCTCGCCGGCGCCGGCGCCGGCCCGCTGGTCGCCATCTGCGCCGAGCGCTCCCTCGAACTGGTCGTCGGGCTGCTCGGCATCCTCAAGTCGGGCGCCGCCTACGTACCGCTCGACCCCGAGTACCCGGCCGACCGCCTGGCGTTCATGCTGGCGGACGCCGCCACGCCGGTCGTGCTCACCCAGACCCGCCTGGCGCCCCTGCTGTCCTCGGGCGGTGCCGCCATCCTGCCGCTCGACGACCCGCAGGTCTGGGACGGCCTGCCCGCCTCGCCGCCCGGCGCCGCCCCCGGCGAGGCGGCGTACATGATCTACACCTCGGGCTCGACGGGCAAGCCGAAGGGCGTGCCCAACAGCCACCGCGGCATCGTCAACCGCCTCGACTGGATGCAGAAGCGCTACCGGCTCACCGCCGCCGACGTGGTGCTGCAGAAGACCCCCGCCGGCTTCGACGTGTCGGTGTGGGAGTTCTTCTGGCCGCTGATCGCGGGCGCCCGCCTCGTCCTGGCCGCGCCCGGCGGCCACCGGGACCCCGCCTACCTGCGCGACCTCATCAACACCGAGCACGTCACCACCCTGCACTTCGTCCCGTCGATGCTGGCCCTCTTCCTCGCCGAGGAAGGCGTGGCCACCTGCACCTCCCTGCGCACGATCATCTGCAGTGGCGAGGAACTGCCCGTCGACCTGGCCACCCGGTGCCTGCGCGCCCTGCCCGCCGACCTGCACAACCTGTACGGCCCGACCGAGGCGGCCATCGACGTCTCCTCCTGGCAGTGCACCCTCGACGGCCTCGAAGGACGGGCCACCGTCCCGATCGGCTCGCCCATCCAGAACATCACGCTGCACGTCCTCGACCGGCACGGCGCCCCCGTACCCGTCGGCGTGCCCGGCGAGCTCCACATCGGCGGCGTCGGCGTCGCGCTCGGCTACCACAACCGGCCCGAGCTGACCGCCGCCCGCTTCGCCGCGGGCCGCTACCGGACCGGCGACGCGGCCCGCTGGCTGCCCGACGGCACCATCGAGTTCCTCGGCCGCCTCGACGACCAGGTCAAACTCCGCGGCCTGCGCATCGAACCAGGCGAGATCGAGACCGCGCTGCGCGAGCAGGCCGGCGCGAGCGAGGCCGTCGTGGTCGTCCGCGCCGGCAAGCTCGTCGCCTACCTGGTCGGCGGGCCCACCGAGCCCGCCCTGATCAGGGCCGCCATCCGCGGGTTCCTGCCCGAGTACATGCTGCCCTCGCTGTTCGTCCCGCTCGACGCGCTGCCGCTCACCCCGAACGGCAAGCTCGACCGCAAGGCGCTGCCCGAGCCCGTGCCGTCGTCCGACGTCGCCTACACCGCGCCGTCGACCCCCGCCGAACAAGCCGTCGCCGACGTGTGGGCCGAGGTCCTCGGCGCCGAGCGGGTGGGCGTCGACGACGACTTCTTCGACCTCGGCGGCCACTCGCTGCTGGCCATCCAGGTCGTGGCCAGGCTGCGCAAGGCCGGCGTCGGCCCGCTCGGCCTCGTCGACCTGTTCACCTACCGGACCGTCCGCGAGATCGCCGCCTTCCTCGAGAACGCGGCCGACCGGCCGCGCCCGCTGCTGCAACGGCTGACCGGCCCGCGGACCGCCTCCGTCACCCACGTCTGCGTGCCGTACGGCTCGGGCAGCGCCATCGTCTACCAGCCGCTGGCCGACGCGCTGCCCGCCGACGCCGCGCTGTACGCCCTGGCCATCCCCGGACACGACATCGGCCTCGACGAGGAACCGATGGAGTTCGACGAACTGGCCGCCAGGACCACCGAGGAGATCCTCCGCATCGACGGCCCGCTGGTGATCTACGGCCACTGCGGCGTGGGCGCGGCGCTGGCCGTCGAACTGGCCAGAAGGGTCGAGGCGGCGGGCCGTCCCCTGGAGGCCCTCTACATCGGGGCGATCTTCCCGTTCGCCAGGCCCCGCGGATGGTGGCGCTTCGAGCTGCTGGACCGGCTGCGCTCGCACCAGACCGACCTCAACCGGCTCAAGGCGCGCGGCGTGGACCTCGACGAACTCGACCCGGGTGTCGCCGAGCGCATCATCAGGACGATGCGGCACGACTCCAAGGCCGCCGAGAAGTACTTCACTTCGCTCTTCAACGCCGCGGACCGGCCCAGGCTGCACGCCCCGATCATCTCGGTGATCGGCGAGCGTGACCCCGCCACCGACTACTACGAGGAGCGCTACCGCGAGTGGGGTTTCCTCAGCGACACCACCGCCCTCGCGGTGCTGGACGAGGGCGGCCACTACTTCCTGCGCTACCGCGCCGACGAGCTGGCCGCCGTGCTGCGCACCCACCGGCGGCTCGAACCCACCGACCGCTCCGCCTCCTGGTGGGTGCACGCGGTCTCCACACCGGCGACCCTGTCATCGGCCCCTTCGCCGGAACCCTCATCGGCCCCCTCATCGGCCTCTTCGCCGGAACCCTCATCGGCTCGGTCGTCGGCCCCATCGGCTTCGTCACCCGCGCCCAGCATGCGGCGCTTCCTCACCATCGCCGCCGGGCAGCAGATCTCCATGATCGGCTCCGCGCTCACCGGATGGGCGCTGCCGATCACCGTCCTCGTCGAGTCAGGATCGATCGCGCAGTTCTCCGTCCTGGCCGTGCTCAACCTGGCGGGCCTGCTCATCTCGCCACTGGCAGGGGCCATCGTCGACAGGGGCGACCGCCGGCGCGTGCTGCTGCTGGCCGACGTGGCCGCCGCCGCCGTCCAGGGCGTGCTGGCCGTGCTGATCTTCCTCGGCGACCTGCGGCTCTGGCAGGTCTACACGCTGATCGTCGCCCTCTCCGTCGCCGGCAGCTTCCAGCGCCTCGCCTACTCCTCCGCGGTGCCGCAGCTCGTGCCCAAGCGCTACCTCGGGCACGCCGTCGGCGTCACCCAGATGACCAACGGCGTCGCCCAGCTCGTCGTCCCGCTCATCGCGGCAGGACTCCTGGCGTGGATCGGGCTCGGCGGCATCGTCGCCCTCGACGTGGCAAGCTACGCCTTCGCCGTCCTGGTCGTGCTGCTCGTCCGCTTCCCCGACACGCTGCCGTGGCGGCCGCGCGAGCCGCTGCCCACCGAGATCCGCAACGGCTTCGCCTACACCTGGCACGCGCCCGGCCTGCGCGCCATGCTGGTTTGGTTCGCCGTGCTGAACATCTTCCTGTCGCCGCTCCTGCTGCTCGTCTCCCCGCTGGTGCTGTCGTTCGCCACGCTGCGCGAGGTGAGCGTGGTCTCCGTGGTGACCGGGCTCGGCGTCCTGCTGGGCGGCCTCACCATGGCCGTCTGGGGCGGGCCGCCCAGGCGCAGGTTCAGCGGCGTCCTGCTGACCACGCTGGCGATCGTGGCGGGAAGCGTCGTCACCGGGCTGGCCCCGTCGGTGGTGCTCGTGGGCGTCGGGGCGTTCGCGATCACCTACTTCCTGACGCTCATGAACGGGATCTACTCGCTGATCGTCCAGATCAAGGTGCCCTACCGCTACCACGGCAGGGTGTTCGCCCTGAACACGCTCGTCGCCTGGTCGACCCTGCCCATCGGGATGGGGCTCGTCGCGCCCCTCGGCGCCGCGCTGTTCGACCCGATGCTCGCCCCCGGCGGCGCGCTGGCCGGCACCGTCGGCGCGGTGATCGGCGTGGGGGAGGGCAGGGGGATCGCCTTCCTCTACCTGGTGTGCGCGGTCGGCATGGTGCTGGTGGTGGCGGGGGCGCTGCGGGTACGGCGGCTGGCCCGCTTCGACACCGAGGTGCCCGACGCCCTGCCCGACGACCTGGTGGGCGTCGAAGCCATCACCACCAGAACCGCCACCTGAGCAGCCTCCCGGACCGTCACCCGAGCAGCCTCCCGGACCGTCACCTGAGCAGTCTCCCGAACCGCCGCCTGCCGAACCGCCGCCTGAGCAACCTCCCGAACCGTCACCTGAGCAACCTCCCGAACCGCCGCCCGCGCTGTCGACGGGGGCGGCGAGGGCCTCCTTCCCTCCGCGCCCGGCCGCTTTTCGGGCCGCCATGTCGCTCCATTTCGGTATGTTGCGTATTTGTGGTGGATTGATACTCCTGCGACAGAAGGGAATGGCTCGTGCCCGACGCAGGCCTCCAGGCGCTCCGTGAGGCGGCGCGTCTGTCACCCGACAACCTCCCCCTGCGCCAGCACCTGGCCGGCCAGCTGCTGGACAAGGGGTACCTCGCCGAGGCCGAAGCCGAATTCCGTGCCGCGCTCGTGCTCGCGCCCGGCAACCCGGACATCATCGCCGGACTGGCGGAGGCGTTCGTCAGGCAGAGCAACCACGGTCCCGCGCTGGCGGCGCTCGACCAGCTGCTCGCCGTACCCGGCTATCCCCCCAGGCTGGGGGTGCTGGCCGCGCGGGCGCTGCTCGGCGAGGGCGATGTGCCCGCGGCGGCCAGGCGCTACCACGAGGCGGTCTCCCGCGACCCGTCCGTCGGCGACCCCGAACTCGCCGCCAAGCTCGCGGTCCCCGCCGCGCCGGCCCCGTCATACCCGGCGCCGCAGCAGCCGTACCAGCCTTACCAGGGACGCCAGGGACACCAGGGGCACCCGTCGTACCCGGCGCCCGGCCAGGGCTACCAGCACCAGCAACCGGCCTACCAGCAGGTTCCCACCTACCAGCAGAGCCCGGCCTACCAGGAACAACCCCCTGCCTACCCGCAGGGTCAGGGCTACCAGCAGGGTCAGGGCTACCAGCAGGGTCAGGGCTACCAGCAGGGTCAGGGCTACCAGCAGGGTCAGGGCTACCAGCAGGGTCAGGGCTACCAACAGGCGCCGGAGACCAGTGCCGAGGTGGAGCGCTCCGCCACGTCCTTCGCGGACGTGGCCGGCATGGAGTCGGTCAAGGAGGCGCTGCGGATCAAGCTGCTGCTGCCGATCCAGCAGCCCGAGCTGTTCGCCGCGTACGGCAAGCGCGCCGGCGGCGGTGTCCTGCTGTACGGCCCGCCGGGAGCCGGCAAGACCCACCTGGCCAGGGCCGCCGCCGGTGAGCTCGGCGCCTCGTTCGTCAACGTGGGCCTGGCCGACATCCTCGACATGTACGTGGGGTCGAGCGAGCGCAACCTGCGCGCCACCTTCGACCTGGCCCGCCGTAACCGGCCGTGCGTGCTGTTCTTCGACGAGGTCGACGCGCTGGCGGCCCGCCGCTCCGACATGCGGCAGGCGCACGCGCGGCAGCTGGTCAACCAGTTCCTGGCGGAGCTGGACGGCGTGGACCAGCACGCCAACGAGGGTGTCCTGGTGCTGGCGGCGACGAACGCCCCCTGGTACGTGGACGTGGCCTTCCGCCGTCCGGGCCGGCTCGACCAGCCGGTGTTCGTGCCGCCGCCCGACGCGGCGGCACGGGCGGCCATCCTGCGCATCCTGTGCCGCGACAAGCCGCTGGCCGAGATGGACTTCGACGCGGTGGCGCGGGCGACCGAGCATTGCGTCGGCGCGGACCTGAAGGGTGTCGTCGACCGGGCGGTCGAGGCCAAGCTCCAGCAGTCGATCAGCGCGGGCCGGCCGCTGCCGCTGTCGACGCCGGACCTGCTGGCCGCCGCGGGGAGCGTGCGGCCGACGGCGGTCCGCGAGTGGATGGCGACCGCGCGCAACTACGTGCTGCACGCCAACGACTCGGGCGCGTGGGACGAGCTGATGCCGTGGGTCAAGGGGAAGTGGTGACGGTCACCGGTTCGCTCGACCGGGCACGGACGCTGCTGGAGCTGCGCCGGCCCGCCGACGCCGAACGGGAGCTGCGCGGTGTGCTCGCGCGGGAGCCGCACGACACGACCGCGCACGCCTTCCTGGCGCTCGCGCTCATCCAGCAGGGCGGCGTGGCCGAGGCGGTGGCGGAGGCGCACGAGGCGGTACGGCTGGCGCCGGACCACTGGTTCCCCCATTACGTGGCCGGCCAGGTGCACCAGCGCGCCGGCCGTCCCGACCAGGCGTTCGCAGCGGTCAACGCGTCGCTGGCGCTGGAGCCGCAGCACGCGCCGACCTGGGAGCTGCTGGCCAGGACGCATCTGCTGCGGGGCGAGTGGCAGGGGGCGGCGGAGGCGGCGAGCCGGGGAATGGCGATCGACCCCGACGACGCCGACCTGGCCAGCCTGCTGGCCGTCGCGCTCACCATGCTCGGGCAGGCCGAGCCGGCCAGGGCGGCGGCGGCGCGTGCCGTACATCTGGATCCGGAGAGCGCCACCGCGCACCTCGCCTACGGCAGGATGGCGCTGGCCTTCAAGGATCCGGGGACGGCCGCCACCGCCTTCCGCGAGGTGCTGCGGCTCGACCCGGGCTTCGGCCAGGCGCGAGAGCTGCTGGTGCAGGCGTTGAAGGAGCGCAATCCGCTCTACCGGCTGCTCGCCAGGCTGCGAGGCAACTTCCGGGGCGGGCGGCTGGCGTTCCTGCTGCCCGCCGTGCCGCCGCTGATCGTGGTGTTCATCCTCATCGCGGTGCTGCACTGGGCGGCGTGGGTGGCCGAGTCGTGGACGACGCTGCGCCTGGCCCGCGCCAAGGCCACCAGCCTGCTGTTCGAGGGGGTCGAGGCACGGGTGGCGGTGGCCTGCTGCGGGCTGGTCGCGGCTGGTGCGGCGCTGCTCACACTGGGGGTGGTGGCCGGCCTCGGCGCGGTGGGCACCGCGGGGGTGGCGGTCATGGCCCTGGCCACTCCCGTGCAGGAGGCCGTGCACACCGGCTCCGCCGCCGGCAGGGGGCTGCTGTACGGCTGGACGGCGCTGCTCGTCCTGGCCGTCGTCGCGGCGGTGGCGTTCGCCTCGGCGACGACGGCGTTGCTGGCCGTGTACGCGGCGCTGGCCACGATCTGGCTCGCGGCGGGCGTGCGGCGCGCGCTGCCCCACGACGCCTGAATCCGCTCCCGCGCCTGACCCCGCCGGGCGTGCGGCGCGCGCTGCCCCACGACGCCTGAACCCACTCCCGTCGCCTGACCTCGCCGGGCGTGCGGCGCGCGCTGCCCTGCGACGCCTGAGCCCGCTCCTGCGTCTGACCCTGCCGGGCGTGCGCGCGCGCTGCCCTGCGACGCCTGAGCCCATCCGCCAGGCTCGGGCACAGGGACCGGCATCAGAACCCTCGCGGCCGCCGCCCGTTCGATCCCGATCGTGCCGGTGAACGGCGTGCACGCCAGCCGCTTCACCGCGCCGCTGATCGCGCCGACCCGCCGGACCTCGTTGTGGCCGCCGGCCCGAGCTCGAGCCTGCCGCACACCACCGCAAGCTCGCCCATGCGGGCGGTGTGCCCTACCCGTTCATCGCGAAGCGAACATCCGTCAACTCTTCGGAGATCTCCCACAACCTCGCCGCAGCCTTCCGGTCCTTCGACGCCGGCGAGGAGTCCACGATCGTGGGATAGCCCCACACCTCGAACGGACCGCCAGGCCCCACGAAGCTCCCACCGGGCAGGTCCGCCACCGTCGCCGCGAAGAGCAGCGGTAGCGCTCCCCGCCCCGCGCTCTGCGCGAAGACCGCATTGGTGACCGTCTGGCCCAGCTCCATGAAGCGGTTGCCGGCCATGCGCGGACCCGCCGTCTGGAGGTTCGTGGAGGCGTAACCCGGATGCGCCGCCACGCTGGTCAGGTGGCCGTTCGCGCGGCGCTGCAGCTCATGGGCGAACAGCAGGTTGGCCAGCTTCGACTGCCCGTACGCCAGCCACTTGTGGTAGCCCAGCTCGCCGTTGAGGTCGTCGAACCTCATGCGCGCCGCCACGTGCGCCAGGCTGCTGACCGTCACCACCCTGGCGCCGCGCAGCCGCGGCAGCAGCAGCCCGGTCAGCGCGAAGTGCCCGAGATGGTTGGTGCCGAACTGCATCTCGAAACCGTCGGCCGTCTTCCGGTACGGCAGCGCCATCACGCCCGCGTTGTTCACCAGGATGTCGACGCCGCTGGTGATGCCCGCCGCGAACTCCCGCACCGACGACAGGTCGGCCAGGTCCAGCCGCCGGACCTCGATCGAACCCCTGGGAGCGGCCCGGAGCATCCGTTTGCGCGCGCTCTCGCCCTTCGCCGTGTCCCTGCAGGCCAGCACGGTGGTGGCACCACGCCTCGCCAGCTCGCCCGCCGTGATCATGCCGAGGCCGCTGCTGGCACCCGTCACGATCGCCGTCTTACCCGACAGATCGGGAATCTCCGCCGCTGTCCACACCATGAAGATCACCGTAGCCGCTCCGCCGGAGCGAGCAGGACCGGATCTCCGCGAACGGCGAGCCCCAGAGGCCGCCGCCTACCCGTCGACGAGCCTCGGGGCCTGGCCGTCCGGTCGAGGCTCTTGCCCCGGTTGAGCGCCTGGTCGGGCGGGATCGGCGCCGCGCCCAGCTCGTCCAGGAGAAGCGGTCGCGTGACGCGACCGAGCCGGCGCCGCATGATGCGTTCATGGCGGAACTCTGGGACTTATGGATGCGCTGGCTCGACGGTCGGCAACTCACCGGGGTGACGCTGTGGGGCTGGCCCCTGTTCCTGTGGGGACGAGTGGGAAAAGCGTCACAGTTCCTCGCCGCGCTGACGGTCGTCCTCGATCTTGTGGGCCCGGAGGCGCTGCGCGGATTCGGCCGGCGCTTGACGGGGATCTCCTGGTCACGGGCGCGGCAGGTAGGCAGGGCGGTGCTGGCCGTCATCGTGGCGATCCTCGTTCTCAGCCTTCCCGTGGCGGGCCTTCTGGCTGTCTCGTTGGCGTTCATGGAACAACAGGGCCAGCCGGTACCGGATCTTCCCGGGGTGCCCGGTCACTGGCCGTTGATCGCCATGGGCCTGTTCCTCGCGCTGTGGGGAGCGGCCGCCCTGGCGTTCCAGGTGACAGGACGAGCCACCGGCTCGGAGGCGATCGCGGCCGGATTCGTCCACGTCCCGGAAGCGTTCGCGTACGTGCTGACGGCCGTGTGCTTCTGGCTCCCGTGGGCGTTGATCTGTGGTTTGTGCGTGCCTCTCCTGCGCGGGACCGCCTTCCTGCTGGACCGGGCTCGACCAGCTCATCCCGCGCGAGTGGTGGCCGCGGTGCTCTTCATCATCGGCTTCCATTTCGACTTCCTCGCCTCATGACCGCCGTCGCCCAGGAAGGGGAAGGGGCCGTACGCGCGTGCGGCGCCCGCCAAGCCCCCGTGCACAGTGGCTGCCGATCGACGGGAGCCGAAGTGACCGGTGGTTCCGGGGACCGGTGGCCAGGTACGGGGGCCGGCGGCCAGCCGGTGTGGCCGCTGCTCCGGACGGCCCGCTGCGGAACGCCGGTCCGGAGGTGTTCACGTGCAGGGCGGTCACCCGAACCCCAGCGGCCGACGGACGGCTCCTCCGGTGGTCGATGGACGGCTCCTTCGGCGGCCGATGGGCGGCTCCTCTGGTGGCTGGTGGGCCGCTCTTCCGGTGGTCGATGGGCGGCTCCTCCGATGGCTGGTGGGCCGCTCCTCCGGTGGCTGGTGGGCGGCTCCTCCGGGGGTCAGGCGCGGAGGCGGAGGCCGCGGGGGGTGGGGTGGAAGCCCGCCGCCTCCAGAGCCGCCGCCAGCGGCGAGTCGTTGATCGACTCACCGTCGGCCCGCTCCACCGTGAGCTTGCCGAGCGCCCCGTCCCGTACGGCCAGCGCCAACGCGTCGACCGCTGGCTGCAGCCGCCCGTCGTCGGCGAACGACAGCAGCGTCTTGCCGCCCCGCTCGACGTACAGCACCAGGTGCCCGTCGACGAGCACCACCAGCGCGCCCGCCTTGCGACCCGGCTTGTGCCCGACGTCACCAGGACGCGTGGGCCAGGGGAGCGCCGCGCCGTACGGGTTGGCGGGGTCGGCCGCCGCCAGCACCACCGCGCGCTGTCCC
The DNA here is from genome assembly GCF_040610675.1 of Nonomuraea sp. NPDC003804. NCBI lineage: Bacteria > Bacillati > Actinomycetota > Actinomycetes > Streptosporangiales > Streptosporangiaceae > Nonomuraea > Nonomuraea sp. NPDC003804. The sequence goes on along the minus strand of NZ_JBEXMT010000004.1, from coordinate 164,607 downwards.
GCCTCCGCGCCGCGCCGGCCGGAGGCGCCATCCGAGAGCCCGGTCCCGCCCGAGAAGCCACCAGAGGCGTCACCGGCGACACCGCCGGATGAGTCAGGCGCCAGGGCGCGCATCCGGTCGACGGCCCCCGGCAGGGCGAACTGCGCCCCGCCGAGCCCTTCCACGAAGTAACCCCGACGGCAGCGCCCGCTCTCCTCGAACGCCCGCAACACCTGGTACACCGCCGCGAACCCGCCGGGCAGCCGTTCGGCCATCACCGCACCGCGCGTGACCACGCCGTGGCGTTCGAGCAGGGCCTCCGCCTGCGCGTGCGCCCGCTGCGTGGCGTCGGGCGACGGCGAGGGCAGCAGCCACCACCTGCCGCCCACCAGCGGCGATCCGCTCCTCGACGGGAGCACCGCCCGCCGCCGCCGGGTGGTCGCGGGCCGGTGGGCGGGCCGTCCCGAGCCGAGCGTCGCCCGGAGCGGAGCCAGCGTGTCACCGGACACCCGGCCGGACCAGACCAGGTCCCACAGCGCGGTGGTGAGCGCGAGGTCGTCGAGCGAGCCCACGCGATCGGACAGCCCGCGGAAGAACAGCGCCCCGCCGCCGTCGAGCACCTCGAGCACCTTCTCGTGCAACGGCGTCATGGTGATCTCGGCAGGCGGGGGCAGCAGCAGCGGGGCGGTGTCGGCGAAGTAGAGCGACACCCAGCCGTCGCCGCCCGGCAGCGCCCCCTGCCCGGCCCAGATCACCTCGCCCGAGGAGGTGAGCTCGTCGAGCAGCGCGGGATGGTAGCCGGGCACCCGCGAGGGCAGCACCAGTGTCTCCAGCGAGGAGGCGGGCACCGCCGCGCCCTGGAGCTGTTCGATCGCGTTGACCAGGGAGTCCATCGATCTGGCCGCGCCGATGGCGCCGCCCGCGGCCCGCCCCGCGGGACGGCCGGAGACACCGTGCCAGCTCGGCGCGAACAGCGCGAGCGTCTCCGGCGGCACCGGTTCGACCTCCTTGCGCAGCCGCGCCAGGGACCTGCGCCTGAGCATCCGCAGGACGCCGGCGTCGCACCACTCCTCGCCGCGTCCGCCCGGCCGGAACTCGCCGCTCACCACCCGCCCCTGGGCCGCCAGCCTGCGCAGCGCGTCGCTGATCACCGCGACGCCGAGCCCGAACCTGGCCGCCGCCGCCCCGGCGTGGAACGGCGTGCGGGTGCGCGCGTGCCTGGCCACAAGGTCGCCGAGCGGGTCGGCGACCGGCTCGAGGAAGGCGTGCGGCACGCCCACCGGCAGGGGCGCGCCCAGCGCGTCGCGCAGCCTGGCGGCGTCCTCGATCGCCGCCCACTGCTCCTCACCGGCGATCCGGACGCTGATCGCCCGCCGGCCGCGTTCGAGCTCGGCCAGCCACGCCGGGTCGCCGCCGCGCACGCTCACGTCGGCCGCCAGCAGCGGACCGTGTGAACGCAGCAGGTCGGCGAGGTCCTCGGCGTCGCGCAGCGGCCTGTCGAGCCTGGCCAGCTCCCGCTCGGCGTCGGCGATCACGTCGGGGTCGAGCAGCTCGCGCAGGTCTGCCTGGCCGAGCAGTTCGGCCAGCAGCGTGGTGTCGAGCGCGAGGGCCTGCGCCCTCCGCTCGGCCAGCGGCGCGTCGCCCTCGTACATGAACGCGCCGATGTAGTGGAACAGCAACGAGGCCGCGAACGGCGAGGCCTGCGAGGTCTCCACCTCCACCACCCGCACCCGCCGTGCCGCGATGTCGCGCATGAGCTGGACCAGCCCCGGCACGTCGAAGACGTCCTGCAGGCACTCCCGCATCGTCTCCAGCACCACGGGGAAGCTCGCGTACTGCGCGGCCACGCCCAGCAGGTGGGCGGCCCGCTGGCGCTGCTGCCACAGCGGGGTGCGCTTTCCCGGTGTCCGCCGGGGCAGCAGCAGCGACCGCCCCGCGCACTCCCTGAACCGGGAGGCGAACAGCGCCGAGCCGCCCAGCTCCTCGGTGACGATCTGCTCGATCTCGTCGGCGTCGAAGGCGGCCACGTCGCTCGGCGGTTCGGCGAGCGTGTCGGGGATGCGCAGCACGATGCCGTCGTCGGAGTGGACGGCCTGCACGTCGACGCCGTAGCGCTCGCGCAGCCTCCGGTTGACGGCCAGCGCCCAGGGGGCGTGGACGCGCGCGCCGTAGGGGGAGTGGATCACCACGCGCCAGTCGCCCAGCTCGTCGTGGAAGCGCTCGACCAGCAGCGTGCGGTCGTCGGGCACGTAGCCCGTCGCCTCGCGCTGTTCCTGCAGGTAGGCCAGCAGGTTGCCCGCCGCCCACTCGTCGAGGCCCGCCGCCCGCATCCGCTCGGCCAGGCCGTCGTTCAGCGCGTCGGCCGCGCCGCTCGTGCCCGCCGTACCGGAGGAAGGACCGAGGCCGGAGTTCAGCTCCCGCAGGAACGCCCCGATGGCCCTGCCCAGCTCGGCCGGACGCCCGGGGGTGTCGCCGTGCCAGAACGGCAGCTTGCCCGGCTGGCCGGGCGCCGGCGAGACCAGCACCCTGTCGGCCGTGATGTCCTCGATCCGCCACGAGGTCGCGCCCAGCACGAACACGTCACCGGCCCGTGACTCGTAGACCATCTCCTCGTCGAGCTCGCCGACCCTGGAGCCCTTCTCGCCGACCAGGAACACCCCGAACAGCCCGCGGTCGGGGATGGTGCCGCCGTTGGTCACCGCGAGCCGCTGGGCGCCGGGGCGGCCCTGCAGCACGCCGGTCACCCTGTCCCACACCAGCCGTGGACGCAGCTCGGCGAACTCCTCGCTCGGGTAGCGGCCCGCGAGCATGTCGAGCGTCGCCTCCAGCGCGCTCCGCGGCAGCGTGGAGTACGGCGCGGCCCGCTTGACCACCTCTTCGAGCTCGTCGACGGTCCAGTCGTCGAGCGCGGTCATGGCCACGATCTGCTGGGCCAGCACGTCGAGCGGGTTGCGCGGGTAGCGCAGCTCCTCGATCTGGCCGCTGCGCATCCGTTCGGCCACGACGGCCGTCTGGATCAGGTCGCCGCGGTACTTGGGGAAGATCACGCCCTTGGAGACCGCGCCCACCTGGTGGCCCGCCCTGCCGATCCGCTGCAGGCCGCTGGCCACGCTGGGCGGCGCCTCGACGCAGGCCACCAGGTCGACCGCGCCCATGTCGATGCCGAGTTCCAGGCTGGAGGTGGCGACCACCGCGGGCAGCCGGCCCGACTTGAGCGCCTCCTCGATCTGCGAGCGTTCCTCCTTGGACACCGATCCGTGGTGGGCCCGCACGATCTCGGGCACCGCGCCCTTGCTCGCGCCTGCCTGGGCCATCATCTCCGCGGGCGCCGGCAAGGCCGCCGGCGTGGATCCGGGCGGCTCGGGCCCGCTCTCCCAGATCGACAGGTCGATCATGTCGTCGCCGCCCCGCTCCCGCTCGTAGGCCAGCTCGTTGAGCCGCGTGCACAGGCGCTCGGCCAGCCGCCGGGAGTTGGCGAAGACGATCGTCGAGCTGTGGGCCTCGATCAGGTCGAACAGGCGATCCTCCACGTGCGGCCAGATCGACCTGCGCGCGGGCTCCTGCACGAACGCGTCGGGGTCGGACACCGGCCGCGCGTCGAGCTCGGTCATGTCCTCGATCGGGACGACGACCTCCACCTCGATGCGCTTGTCCGAGGGCGGCTGCACCACGGCTGCGGGGCGGGCGCCGCCGAGGAAGGCGGCCACCTCGCTGACCGGCCGCACGGTGGCCGACAGCCCGACGCGCTGGGCGGGCCGTTCGAGGAGGGAGTCGAGCCGCTCCAGGCTGAGCGCCAGGTGCGCGCCGCGCTTGGTGGCCGCCACCGCGTGCACCTCGTCGACGATCACCGTCTCGACACCCCGCAGCGCCTCTCGGGCCTGGCTGGTGAGCAGCAGGAACAGCGACTCGGGCGTGGTGATGAGGATGTCGGACGGCTTGGCGGCGAACCGCCTGCGGTCCTCCGCCGAGGTGTCGCCCGAGCGGATCGCCACCGAGATCTCGGGTACGGCCAGGCCCAGGCGCCGCGCCGTCTGCCGCAGCCCGGCGAGTGGCGCCCGCAGGTTGCGCTCCACGTCGACGGCCAGCGCCTTGAGCGGCGACACGTAGAGCACCCTGCAGGTCCGCTTGCCCTCCTGGGCCGGCGGCCGGGCGGCGAGCCTGTCGAGCGACCAGAGGAAGGCCGCCAGCGTCTTGCCGGACCCGGTGGGCGCGACGACCAGCGTGTTGTCGCCGCGCGCGATGGACTCCCACGCCCCCAGCTGGGCAGGCGTGGGAGCCGCGAAGGCCCCGGTGAACCATTCGCGGGTCACCCTGCTGAAGTGGTCGAGGAAGCTCACTCCACCATGGTGCCTTCCGGCACCGACAAAACGAGCCGGGCCGTACCGGCCAACCGGTTTGGTAGATCTTCGTCTGCTATTTCCCTTTTTTTCGGTTTTATCCCCATACTGCATGCGTGCATAGCTACGACGAGCGCCTCACCACCCTGGTCTTCGACTACATGAGGCAGCGCCTCGCCCTCGACCCGGTTCCCCTGGACCACCCGGGTGAGAAGGGCAAGCTGGACGCCGCGCTCGCCGGGCTGATCACCAAGGAGGGCGCCGACCCCGCCAAGGTGCTGGACGTCTACGACCAGCAGCTCTCCCGCGCGGTCATCTCCGCGGACAGCACCCGGTTCCTGTCCTTCATCCCCGCCGCCCCCACCAAGGCGGCGCTGCTGTTCGACATGGTGGTCTCCTGCGCCTCGCTGCAGGGCATCAGCTGGCTGGAGGCCTCCGGCGCCATCGCGGCGGAGAACCAGGTCCTGCGGTTGATCGCCGACTACGCGGGCCTGCCCGGCACGGCGGGCGGCTGCTTCGTCTCCGGCGGCAGCGCCGCCAACCTGTCGGCTCTCGTCGTGGCCAGGGACACGGCCGGCGTGCCGAACGCGAAGATCGCCGTGAGCGACCAGGCCCACTCCTCGATCGCCAACACGCTGCGCATCATCGGCGTCGAGGCGCTCGTCGTGCCCTCCGAGGACCACCGCCTCACAGGCGCGTCCCTGCGGAAGGCGCTCGAAGGGCAGGAGAACGTCATCGGCGTGGTCGCCACCGCCGGCACCACGAACGCGGGCATCGTCGACGACCTCAAGGGCGTCGCGGAGGTGGCCCGCGAGCGCGGGCTGTGGTTCCACGTCGACGGCGCGTACGGCGGCGCCGGGCTGTTCGCCCCTTCCGTCCGGCACCGCTACGAGGGCATCGAGCACGCCGACTCGTTCGTCGTCGACCCGCACAAGTGGCTGTTCGCCCCGTTCGACTGCGCCGCGCTCATCTACCGCAACCCCAACCTGGCGCGTGCCGTACACACGCAGGACGCCTCCTACCTGGACGTCCTGCACACCGACGGCGGCGAGTGGAACCCCACGGACTACGCCTACCACCTGACCAGGCGCGCCCGCGGGCTGCCGCTGTGGTTCTCGCTCGCGGTCAACGGGACCGACGCCTACACCGAGGCCGTCGAGCGCGGGCTCGCCCTGGCGAGAGAGACCGCCGAGCTGATCAGGGAGAGCGACCACCTGGAGCTCATCCGCGAGCCCGAGTTGTCCGCCGTGCTCTTCCGGCGTCCTGGATGGACCGCCCAGGACTACTACACGTGGTCAGAGCGGCTGCTGGCCGGGCAGATCGGATTCGTCACCCCCACCGGCTGGGAGGGCGAGACCGTCGCGCGTTTCGCTTTCCTGCATCCCGGCACCACGATGGAGATCGTGAAGGAGATTGTGGCCACGATGCGCGATTGAGGCGCCGATCCCGGGGACATAGAGCGGGAGAGGTGAAGCGACGTGACCATCGATTACGCAGCCATCGAGGCTGATCGCGAGCGTATCAAGCGGCAGTACCTCCTCCCGCACCGTCCATCGAGCAGCGCGCGCGGTCTGCACCACTTCGCACTGCTGTCCTCCGACGTGGAGCGGACGGTCCGGTTCTACCAGGAGCTCCTGGAGTTCCCCCTCACGGAGATCTTCGAGAACCGCGACTACAAGGGTTCCAACCACTTCTTCTTCGACATCGGCAACGGCAACCTGCTGGCGTTCTTCGACTTCCCCGGGCTCGACCTGGGGCCGTACCAGGAGGTCCTGGGCGGGCTGCACCACATCGCGATCTCCGTGGACCCCGCGACGTGGGAACGGTTGCGCGGCAAGCTGGAGATGGCCGGCGTGCCGCACCAGATCGAGAGCGGCGCCTCCATCTATTTCAGGGACCCCGACGGCGCCCGACTGGAACTGCTCGCCGACCATCTGGGGGAGATGTACGGCTCGCGCGTGCTGTAGCCGCTACCTCCGTGACGCCCTGCGGGTGCGCGGCGCACCCTCACGGGGTTCGGCCCTCAGACCGGCGTGCCGCTCGGCGCGCTCGGCCTTCTCCTTCTGTACGGCGAGCCGCTGCTGCAGGAGCAGGGCGCGGCGTCGCTCCCGATGTGACCTGGCATCGATTGACGGCTTGGGAGCCGCTTTGGAGGATTTCGCCATACGGTCTGTCCTACCCAGTGCGGGGCGGGTTCCATACTGGGGAGCATGCGTCTGACCGAGTTCTGGAGAAGGATGCGGGCCCACTTCGGCGACGTCTACGCCGAGTCGTGGGCCAGGGACTACGTGCTCGCCCCGCTGGGCGGGCGCACGGTCGAGCAGGCACTGGCCCAGGGCGAGAGCGCCAAGGACGTCTGGCGCGCGGTGTGCCAGGTGGAGAACGTCGACGGCAAGCTGCGCTGACCGCCGGGGAGGAACGGTGCACACCTGCTCGTGCTGTACGGCGGGGCCGCGGCTCGTGGTCTTCACCGGAGGCCCGCTCACGGGAGCGCTCGACCGGGCCGCGGCCGACGGCCTGCGAACACCGTGGCGGGCCTGCGGGCCTCGTTCGTCGGGTGACAGGCGCGTGCGGTGTCCGCCGGGCGGCTCGCGCGTGCCGTAGCGGTGGGGGTCGCTCGGCTGGGTCGCGCGGGCCGTAGAGGTGCGGGTTCTCGGCTTGTGCCGTACCGGTCGGGGGCGCTTCTCCGGCTCGCGCTTGCCGTACCCGGTCCGGGTCACTCGTCGGTCAGGCAGGTGTGGAGCGCCTCCGCCGTACCGGCGGGATCGTCGGCGTGGCCCTGGCCGCCCGGCGACCACAGGAAGACCCACGCGGCGGCGGACGGGGTCGCGAAGATGATGGTCTGACGGCCCGTGCGCGGATGCCACACCCACAGCACCGGGTCGTCGCCGCCGATCATGCGCCCCACGAGCCCGCAGCCGGGGAGCAACGCCGCGAGCGCCTCCAGGTGGGTGCGCCGCTGCCCGGTGTACGTGCTCGTCACGTCGCCGCCTCTCGACCTTTCCAACAGGATCTCCCCAGGTCAGCGGCCATGGCAACCGGCCCGGCGGATTGTCAGGGAATGTCGGCCGGGCACGGTGGGTGGCCGGCGTGTTCGAGGCGCGATCGAACAGCCGTTCGGCTACCATGAGAAGCGCCGGCCACGGTGCCTCGCGCGTCCGGCGGAAAATTGTCGGTCCCACCGCGTAGCTTTCACTCGACCGACCACACCACGACCCTCCCGGGGAGTTCCCATGGCTATCAACGACCGCGAGAAGGCCCTTGAGACTGCCCTCGCACAGATCGAGCGGCAGTTCGGCAAGGGCTCCGTCATGCGCCTCGGCGATGACGCCAGGGCTCCCATCGAGGTTGTCCCGACCGGTTCGATCGCGCTCGACGTCGCGCTCGGCATCGGTGGTTTCCCCCGCGGCCGCATCATCGAGGTCTACGGTCCCGAGTCCAGCGGTAAGACCACGGTGGCGCTGCACGCGGTGGCCAACGCCCAGCGGGCCGGCGGCATCGCCGCGTTCATCGACGCCGAGCACGCCCTCGACCCCGAATACGCCAAGAAGCTCGGCGTCGACACCGACGCGCTGCTCGTCTCCCAGCCCGACACGGGTGAGCAGGCGCTGGAGATCGCCGACATGCTGATCCGCTCGGGCGCCGTCGACATCATCGTCATCGACTCGGTCGCCGCCCTGGTGCCCAAGGCCGAGATCGAGGGCGAGATGGGCGACAGCCACGTCGGTCTCCAGGCCCGTCTGATGTCCCAGGCGCTGCGCAAGGTCGCGGGCGCGCTCAACAGCACCGGCACCACCGCCATCTTCATCAACCAGCTGCGCGAGAAGATCGGTGTCATGTTCGGCTCGCCCGAGACCACGACCGGTGGTAAGGCGCTGAAGTTCTACGCCTCGGTCCGCCTCGACATCCGGCGCATCGAGACGCTCAAGGACGGCACGGAGGCGGTCGGCAACCGCACCCGCGTCAAGGTCGTCAAGAACAAGATGGCGCCGCCCTTCCGCGTCGCCGACTTCGACATCCTGTACGGCGTGGGCATCTCCCGTGAGGGCGGCCTCATCGACATGGGTGTGGAGCACGGCTTCGTCCGCAAGTCCGGCGCCTGGTACACCTACGAGGGCGACCAGCTCGGCCAGGGCAAGGAGAACGCGCGTAACTTCCTGCGCAACCACCCCGACGTGGCCAACGAGATCGAGAAGAAGATCAAGGAGAAGCTGGGCGTGGGCCCGCGCGTCGACGCGCCCGCCGAGGCCGCCGCTCCCGCCGCCCCTCCGGCTCCCGCCTCCTCGGGCCGCGGCTCCAAGGCTTCCGCGCCCAAGCCTGGTGACGTCTGATCCGGGCTGAGCCATGAGCACGTCGTCGGACCCTGACCAGCGGCCCTCCGGCTCCACGCCGGAGCCGCCCGCCTCCGCGACCCTCCAGCGGCCGGGCCAGGGTCCTGACGCGCGCACTCCCCCGGAGGTGGCAGGTTCTCCCACGACCGCCTCCGAACTGCACGGCGGCTCAGCCACCCCTCCCACGTCTTCCGGCGACCGCGATGCCGTCACCCCCGCCCACGGTGAGCCCTCGGCCGACGACGGCCCCTTCGCCGGTGACCCTCACGATGGCGCACACCACCCCCTGGGTCGCGGCGACCATGACGGCCGCGACACCGGTGACCGACCCCGCGACCGCTGGGGCCTCGATGACCGCGGACCGGACGGCCGGCACACGGCAGACTCCGACCCGTGGACCTCACCCGGCTCTGGTTCCTGGGACCTACGGAACCCCACCGGCTGGGGCCCCGGACGGCGGTATGACGCTGACCAGTGGAACTCGGGCATCTGGAGCACAGCATCCCGACTTTCGGAATCCCGGGGCTCGGGTTCATGGGACGCGGAAAGTGCCGGCGCGGACGCCTGGAGCCCGGGACCCTCTGGCTCGGGCTCGCGGGACACGAACAGCGCCGACCCTGAATCCTGGGACACGGGGACCCAGGATTCAGGGTCGTGGGGCACGGACAGTGCCGGCTCGGACGCCTGGAGCCCGGGGCCCACTGGCTCAGGTCCGTGGGGCGGGGACAGCACGGGCGCGGACACCTGGGACACGGGATCCCCTGGCTCGGGTTCGTGGGAGACGAACAGCGCGGGCGCCGACAGTTGGGGCACGGCATCCCGGAGCACGGGTTCGTGGGGCACGAACACCACCGGCGCGGACGCCTGGGGCAGCATCCCCGACGGCGTCGCCGACCTCGCCTCACCCCGCGCGTCGCGTGGAAGAGGCCGGGCACGGCCGCGTTCGGCCGACGAGCCCACCCCCGCCTGGCCGTTCGCCGCGACAGGCCCGGCCTGGTCACCCACCAGCAGCGCCGAACCCACCGACCACCCTGACGACCGCGCCTCCGACAGTGGGGATCGGACGTCCCAGGCAGAGGCGCGTCCCTCGACACGAGACGAACGCGCCTCCCGTGTGGAAGACCGCACTTCCCGGGCCGAGGAACGGACTGCCCGTGTGGAGGGCGGCAGCTCCCACACCGAGGGGCCGACTCCACTCGTGGCGGAGCGTTTGTCCCACGCGGAGGGACGCTCGCCCTATGGGGAGGGACGCTCGTCCTTCGCTCAGGCGGCCGGTGGCGGCGAAGGGGGCGCTTCTCCGGACGATCGTGGCGACCCCGTCCTCAGAGAACCGGCCGTCGCTCCGACGGCCGGCGAGAACACGGCCTCGCCGGAACCATCGCCCAGCAGCGCGCGCGCAGAAGACCCCGTTGAAGACACCGCCGCACAGGAACCGCCCTCTCGACGCGAGGCAGAGGATGACCGTCCGGGGGCGGCGCATGACTGGGGCGCGTGGCCTGACATCCCGCAGCGGGAACCACGATCCAAGCGCCGGTCTCAGGCCCGATCGTCCAGGGACCAGTGGGCCGTCCCCGAGGGAGGACTCGGCTCGGGCGACGACGGCAGCGGGTCGAACGCGTGGCTCGAGTCCGGCGATGACGGCGGCCGGCCGTACGGGTGGCTGGAGTCAGGAGACGACGGCACCCACTTGGAACGTGGGCTCGCTTCCGGCGACGACGGCCTGTCGGGAAGTCGCGGGGCATCACGCTCGCGTAAGGGCTCCCGCCGCGCCCGAGGTGAGTCCCGCTGGACCGGCAGTGACGACAGCGCCCCTCGGTCGACCCGTGGTGGCGGTGGATCTGCGGGAAGGCGTTCCTCGACCCCTACCGGCTGGGGTGACGACCTCTCGACCGATCACGCCGACAGCGGCTGGGATGACGGCAGCACGGACGGTCATGGCGATGGCGGCCGGGGCGGAAGCGCTTCACGTGGTCGTGGTGACGGTGGTTGGGGTGCTTCAGGCGGCCGTGGTGATGGCGCTCGGGGTGCGAGCGACTCGGGGCGACAGCTTGATGGCCACCGGGGTGCCGGCCGTGATGGGGGCGGCTGGGATGCAAGCTCCTCGGGCCGGCGTAGCGATGGCAGTCGGGGTGGTCGCCGTTCGGACGGTCGCGCTGAGGGCGGCTGGGGTAGCAGCCGAGGCCGGGATCGTGCCGGCTCGGGACGGGGGCGCGCTGGCTTCGGCTCAGGTGACGGCTTCGTCGACTTCGACTCCAAAGGTGAGGCGCCCGAGTGGGCCAGGGGAGAGGACACGCCGAACAGAGCGTCGGATGCCGCGTGGTCGGCTGGGCCATCCAGCGATTACCGTCCTGCCGTTTCCGGAACGTCCGGTTCCGGGGGCGTCGGGGAGGTCGGCGGCAAGGGCCCTACGGGGTGGCCACAGTCCATCCCCCGGAGGCGAGGCTCGGTCGAACGTCCGCCACACGACGAGCGGGGGCACCGGGAGCAGGACGACGAGCCCCAGGAGCGGCAGACGGACGCGGCCGGAGCCGGTCCTTACAGGTCGGCGCCGGGCCTGGGTGCCGGTGAAGGACGGTGCGGGTCCGAAGACGGGCTTGGCGAAGCGCGGTCCGGAGCGGAAGTCGGTCCTGCCGAAGGATGGTCCGGAGCGGAAGAGCGGCCCTCTGAGGGCGTGTTCGGGGCCGGAGAGGAGCCTGGTGAAGGGCGGTCCGGGGCGGAAGACCGGCCTGGTGACGCCCGGTTGGGGTCCCGTGATGGCCTGTTCGGGTTCGGAGAGGGGCCCGGTGATGGCCTGTTCGGGTCGGGAGAGCGTCCCGGTGGCAGCCTGTTGGGGGCCGGGGACGGTCCCGAGGGTGGCCTGTTCGGGTCGAAGGACGGTTCTGTTGAAGGATGGTCCGGGGCGGAAGATGGGCGCCGTGAGGGTCGACGTCAGGGGCAGGGAAGGCGGCGCGGCGGCGGGTCGCGGAAGGGAAGCGGCAGAGCTCGCTCCGCAGGCTGGGCGGAGGGGCCGCAGGAAGGGTCCGAGGCGGCCTCGGGCCCCGAGGCGGACCCGGAGTCGGTCGCGCGGGCCATCTGCCTGAGGCTGCTCACGATGGCGCCGAAGACGAGGGCGCAACTCGCCGAGGCATTGCGGAAGCGCGATGTGCCCAGGGAGGCCGCGGAGGCGGTGCTGGATCGGTTCACCGAGCTGGGGCTGATCAACGACGAGGCGTTCGCCGACGCGTGGGTGGACTCCCGGCACCATGGTCGGGGGCTCGCACGCCGGGCGTTGGCGGCGGAGTTGCGGCACCGGGGCGTCGACAGCGACACGATCAACGAGGCCGTCGAGCGTGTCGACTCCGACCAGGAGGTGGAGACGGCCCGCAGGCTCGTCGAACGCAAGCTCGCCTCCACCCGTGGGCTTGATCCGCAGGCCCGTACCCGGCGGCTGGCCGGGATGCTGGCGCGGAAGGGGTACGGGGCAGGGGTGGCCTACCGGGTGGTCCGTGAGGCGCTGGAGAGCGAGGGTGTCGAGGTGGAGGACGACTTCCCCTAGCCGCGGAGGAAGCGTTTTGCGGCTTCTCGCGACGCGGAGGGGTGGTCCGCGGCTTCTCCGCAACGCGGAGGGAGTGCTTTGCGGCTTCTCGCGACGCGGAGGGGTGGTCCGCGCCTTCCCTGCAACGCGGAGGGAGTGCTTTGCGGCTCCCCACGACGCGGAGGGAGTGCCTTGCGGCTCCCTCGCGACGCGGAGGCGGGCGGGGGCTTCTCCACCGCGGCAGGGGCTTCTCCACCATCCGAGGCGGTAGGTGGCACCCTCCAGACAGCGGCAGGCGGCCTCCCTCGGACGAGCGGTAGGCGGCCTCCTTCAGCCTAGGAGGGTGGGCTTTCCTGGCGACGGCGGGTGCTTGACCCGGCCGTGAGGTCTCGCCGACCTCGCCTTGCCCGGGAGCTGGGGCCTGGGCGGGCCCGTCGAGGGTGGTTGCGCTGGTCATGGGGCTGCACGACCCGTCGTGCGGGCGAGTCGGGGGACCGTGCGATCGCCCCCGGACGTTAGACCGTTCTCCAAACTAAGGAGTCCCGCACCGGGGCCGGTGGGTGATCCGCGAGGAGCCCGTCAGGCGCGGTGGAAACGCCGGTTCGAGCAGGCCTGATCATGGTCGCTCCGACCCTCCGACGATCATGATCGGGGGTGGTGCGGCGGTCCGGTCATGAACCGGTAAGAGGTGCTGAGATCAGCGTCTCCGGGGCGCGTCAGGTCAGGATTAGCTGGGTAAATGACGGCATGTCGGCCATTTTGGGAAAGATCGTGCGGTATGTGCTCGATTTGATGGTAGGACACGCTTGACAATGAGTCTTTGCTTGCCCGTTACCTCTTCGACGCATAACCTCGACGGCAGTGAGGAGTTACTCCGCGCAGTGCGGATTGCCATACCGGTGAACTACGGACGAGCGAGCTCGATTGACCATGAACGACAAGGTGTCGGCGGTCCACGTCGACGCCCGGTCCGCCTTGGCTTGATATTTGTCCTGGTGGAGACACCGATGGGGCGATCCGTGCCGTGCACGTGACCCCTCCTGGGGCGTTTGGAAGCTGTGACGCGAGGAGGGCGGGGCGCACATGGAGACGCCTGTCGTGGTGCTGGCGGTGGCGGTGCTCCTGCTGGCGTGCGTGATGATCGTCGCGTTTGTCGTGCTGTTGCGCCGTACTGCCGCCCTGACGCCGCCTCAGGCGGTCAAACCGTCACCGGACGAGCTGGCCGCGGTGCAGTCGGAGCTGGAGGAGGCGCGCCGCGAAGCCGTACAGATCAGGGACAAGGCCCAGTCCGACGCCGTCGAGATCCTGCGCAGGTCGGAGATGGCGGCAGAGACGGCGGCGCAGATGCGGCAGCAGGTCGAGGAGGAGAGCCGCATCCTCAAGAACGAGCTGAAGGAGCTGCGGGCCGACCTGGAGCGGAGGGAGAACCGCCTGGGCGAGCGGGAGCAACGGCTCGACGAGGAGGCTCGACGGCAGACCGAGCGGGGCAGGAAGCTTGCCGAGACCGAGACGGAGCTGGCCGACCGCCGTGAGGAGCTGCTGCAGGTCGAGACCGAGCGCCGGGCCATTCTCGAGCGTGTGGCGGGGCTGACGTCCGATCAGGCCAAGAACGAGCTGGTCAAGGAGATCGAGAACCAGGCCAAGCGCGAGGCCGCGCTGATCGTCAGGGAGATCGAGAGCGACGCCCGCAAGGAGGGCGAGAAGCGCGCCACCAAGATCGTGACGCTGGCGGTGCAGCGGATCGCGGCCGAGCAGACGGCGGAGTCCGTGGTCAGCGTGCTGCACCTGCCCGGTGACGACATGAAGGGCCGGATCATCGGTCGTGAGGGGCGCAACATCAGGGCGTTCGAGTCGACGACGGGGGTCAACCTCATCATCGACGACACGCCCGAGGCGGTGTTGCTGTCCTGTTTCGACCCCGTGCGGCGGGAGACGGCGCGGCTGACGTTGGAGAAGCTCGTGCTCGACGGGCGGATCCACCCGCAGCGCATCGAGGAGGCCCACGACCGCAGCCGCCAGGAGGTGCAGGACCTGTGCGCGCGGGCGGGCGAGGACGCGCTGGTCGAGCTCGGGATCACCGACATGCACCCGGAGCTGACGTTGCTGCTGGGCCAGCTGCGCTATCGCACCAGCTACGGTCAGAACGTGCTCAAGCACCTGATCGAGTCCGCGCACATCGCCGGGATCATGGCCGCCGAGCTCAAGATGGACCATCAGCTGCTGAAGCGGTGCGCGCTGCTGCACGACATCGGCAAGGCGCTCACGCACGAGGTCGAGGGCAGCCACGCGCTGATCGGCGCGGAGATCGCTCGCCGCTACGGCGAGCACGAGGACGTCGTCCACGCCATCGAGGCGCACCACAACGAGGTTGAGGTGCGCACGGTGGAGGCGGTGCTCACCCAGGCGGCCGACGCGATCAGCGGGTCGCGGCCGGGGGCGCGGCGCGAGTCGCTGGAGGCGTACGTGAAGCGGTTGGAGCGCCTGGAGGAGATCGCCACCTCCTTCGACGGGGTGGACAAGGTGTTCGCCATGCAGGCGGGCCGCGAGATCCGCGTCATGGTCAAGCCGGACGCCGTCGACGACATCCAGGCCCAGGTGATCGCGCGCGACGTGGCCAAGCAGGTGGAGGAGGAGCTCACCTACCCCGGCCAGATCCGCATCACCGTCGTCCGCGAGTCCCGGGCCACCGAGTTCGCCCGCTGACGCCGTCCGGTCCTTCCCGTACGGCACGCCACGGTCGAGGCCACCGGGGTCACCGGTGACCGTCCGTCCTCCCACGCGTGCTCCAGCAGGACTTCGGTGCCCGCCGTCACGTCGGGGACGCCGGCCGGGTTCTTCGGCCCACCGGCCGGGGTCGGTCCCGCGCCCGCCCCCGGCTCGAAGCCTGAGGCCGGTCCCGCGCCCGTGGTGCGCGGGCCGCCGCCCCGGCCCCTACGGCAACGTGAAGATCTGCTGGTAGAACGACAGCTCGGCGGCCAGCGCCGCCGTCCTCGTCTCCGTGCGGCGGAAGCCGTGCGACTCCCCCTCGAACGCGAGATACGTGCACGACACCCCCCGCTCCGACAGCGCGTCGGCGAACGCCGACGACTGCGCGGGCGGTACCACCGGATCGTCCAGCCCCTGGAGCAGCAGCATCGGGCATGACACCCCGCCGACCAGTGCCAGCGGCTCCCGTCCGGCGTAGAGCGCGGGATCCTCCGGCCCGACCAGCCATTCGGTGTAGCGCGACTCGAAGTCGTGCGTGTGGGCGTTGAGCGGGGCGAGCGCGCTCACCCCGTAGTAGGACACGCCGCCGGCGAAGACGTCCGACCGGCAGCAGGCCGCCATCACCGTCCAGCCGCCCGCGCTTCCCCCGCGGACGGCGATGCGCGCCGGGTCGGCGATCCCCTCGGCGACGAGCCATTCGGCGGCGGCGACCGTGTCCTCGACGTCGACGATGCCCCACTGGCCGCGCAGCCGGTCGCGGTAGGCCCTGCCGTACCCGGTGGAGCCGCCGTAGTTGACGTCGATCACGCCGATGCCGCGCGAGGTGAAGAACGCCTTCTCCAGGTCGAGTGCCGAGCCGCTGTGCGCGGTCGGCCCGCCGTGGACGAACACCACGTAGGGTGCCGCGCCGTCGGCGTGGAGCGGCCGGTAGAGGAAGGCGTGCACCTGCCGTCCGAGCCGGCCGGTGAACTCGACGGGTTCGGGCGTGGGCAGGTAGGCCACGTCGGGCAGTTCGGTGATGTCTCGGCGCAGGCCCTCGACCGTGCCGGTCACGGTGTCGATCCTGGCCACCGAGCGGGGGATCGCCCCGCCGTACGCGACTCCGGCCAGCATCGTGCCGTCGGCGGACAGGGCCGGATCCCACCCCGAGTAGGGCACGTCGAGGTCGTTCAGGACGCCGGTCCGCGGGTCGAGGAGACCGAGGCGCAGGTCGCCCCGCCCGTGCAGGACGGCGAGCCGCCCGTCGCCCATCACCTGGTACGGCTGGCCGCCCAGAAACCACAGCGGCCCCGCGAACTCCTCCTCGGCCGGGTGGAGCGCCTGGAGGGAGGTGCCGTGGATGCCGATCAGGTAGAGGTTCCACCAGCCCGACGAGTCGGAGACGAGGTAGAGGTGGCTGTCGTCTTTCCACTGCGGCGCCAGGACCGACTCGGTGGATCCGCCCTTGACGGTCCACGAGTCGCCGTCGGACAGGCGGACGACGCGCAGCTCGGTGCCGTTCCACGGCATGCGCGGATGGTTCCAGCAGATGTAGGCAAGGTGCCGGCCGTCGGGGGAGAGGGTGGGGGAGGCGTAGAAGTCGTTGCCGGTCACCAGCTCGCCGGCGTCGCCGCCGTCGAGGGGGATCGAGACGATGGCGCGGGTGACCTTGCCGTCGTGGCGTTCGCGCACGCACCACAATCGGCCGTCGCCGAGGTGCAGGTCGGCGTAGCGGGAGCCGTCGTCGGCGGTGAGCGGTCGCGGCTCGCCGGAGGTCACCAGGTAGAGGCGCTGGTCGGCGAAGTTGACGAAGACGACCCCGCGCGGCGTCACCAGGTACGGCTGCCCGCCGTACTCGTGGACCCTGCTGCGGGCGTTCCACGGGGCGGCCAGCAGCTCGGTGCGCGTGCCGTCGGCCGCCCGGTGGACGATCGTGGTGCGGCCGCCCTCGTCGGGCCGGTCCTCGGTCCACCAGATCTCCTCGCCGGAGACGGTGGGCCACGCCAGCCGCAGGCCCGAGCTCGCGACGTCGGTGGTGGAGATGGGAGAAAGCCAGAGAGGCATAGCCGCATCCTGCCGGAAAACCATGCCTCTCGTGGCCGTTACTCCATCGTGGACACGGCCTCCGCCGCGCCGGGGGCCGCCGGAGCGGGTCCGCCGCCGAGCATGCCCGCGGCGGGCGGGACGACCGGCGGCGCCGCGGTCTTGCGGCTGCGCCTGCTGCGCCGCTCCAGCCAGGTGGCCAGCGCGCTCAGCGCCATGTTGAGGCCGACGTAGATGACGCCGATCACGATCGCGGCCGGGATCAGCGAGCCGAAGAGCGCCGAGGGAAGGATCTTGAAACCGGTGTTGAGCAGGTCGACGTAGGCGATGATGTAGCCGAGCGCGGTGTCCTTGAGCAGGACCACGAGCTGGCTGACGATCGCCGGCATCATGGCGGTGACCGCCTGCGGCAGCAGGACCAGGCGCATCACCTGGTTCTTGCGCATCCCGATCGCGTACGCCGCCTCCGACTGGCCCTTGGGCACGGCCAGCACACCGGCCCTGACCACCTCGGCCAGCACCGAGCCGTTGTAGAGCATCAGGCCGAGGACGACCGAGATGAAGGCGTAGTCGCCACCGCCGAACAGCGTGGGCGCCAGGTAGAAGATGAAGAAGATCAGCAGCAGTAGCGGGATGGCGCGGAAGACCTCGACCACCACGCCCGCCGGGACCCTGATCCACTTGTGGTCGGAGAGCCTGGCCAGGCCGAACACCGCTCCGAAGAGCAGCGCGAGCACGGCCGCCACGGCCGCCGCCCGCAACGTGCCGATCAGGCCGGGGATGATCCAGATCTCCCAGGTCTCGGCCTGCAGGAAGGGCTGCCAGATGCGGCTGTCCCACTGGTTCTTGGCGTCGAAGCCCGCGTAGATGCCGTAGAGCACGGCCGCGACCGCGACCACGCTGACGACCGTCAGGATGCCGTTGCGGATCTTGGCCCGCGGCCCCGGCGCGTCGAACAGGACAGAGGTGCTCATCGGGCCACCGCCAACCGTCGGGAGAGCCATCCGGTGAAGTAGCCGATGGGCAGGGTCACGGCCATGAACGCGAGCACGATGCCCACGAAGATCGGGATCGAGGCGCCGGTGGTGTCGAAGATCTCCTTCATCGTCGCCGCCACCTCACCGAGGAAGCCGCCCGCCGTCGCCACCGTGGTGTTCTTCACCATGGCGATCATCACGCTGCCGAGCGGCGCCACGACCGCGCGGAACGCCTGCGGCAGGATGATCAGCCTGAGCGACTGGAAGAACGTCAGCCCGATCGCCCGCGCCGCCTCCGCCTGGCCGAGCGGCACTGTGTTGATGCCCGCGCGCAGCGCCTCGCAGACGAACGCCGCCGTGTAGCACGACAGGCCCATCGCGACGATCCAGAAGGAGTTGGTCCGCGGTATGTCGGAGAAGACCAGGCCGAGCGTGTCGCTCAGGCCCAGCGCCGAGAACGCCAGCACCAGCGTCAGCGGCGTGTTCCGCACGATGTTGACGTAGACCGTGCCGGCCACGCGCATGACGGGGATCGGAGACACCCGCATCGCCACCAGCACCGTGCCGAGGGTGAGGGAGACCACCAGGCCCACCAGCGAGAGCTTGATGTTCTCCATGAACCCCCGCGCCAGTTCAGGGGCGTATTGAATCAGTTCGTCCACAGTGCTCCACCGTTGATATGACAGCGGCGGCCGAGGCTACCCGGCCGCCGCGTCCGGTCCTTCGCTCGCCGTCCGGCTAGGCGCAACCCTCGGCCTTCGGGGCCTCCGACGACAGCTGCAGGCCCTGAATGCCGCCGAACCACTTCTCCAGCAGCTGCTTCATGGTGCCGTTCTGCCACAGCTTGGCCACGGCCGTGTTGACGGCCTCGCAGGTCTTGGTGTCGCCCTTCTTCAGGCCGACGCCGTACTTCTCGTCGGTGAACGGCTGGCCGAGCACCTTGAAGTTGCCACCGGAGGCCTGCGCCTGCTTGGCGAAGCCGGCCAGGATCAGGTCGTCGGTGGTGACGGCGTCGAGGTTGCTGCCCTGCAGCTTCTGGACGCACTCGGAGTAGTTGGCGGCGTCGACCGTCGTGGCGTCGAGGTCGAGCTGGCCGTCCGGCGGCGGGTCGGTGATCCGCTTGTAGGAGTTGGAACCCGAGGCCTTGCAGATGCGCTTGCCGGTCAGGTCCTGCGGCTTGGTGATCGCGGTGTCGTTGCCGCGGACCATCACGTCCTGGTGGGCGACCACGTACGGCCCGCCGAAGGTGACCTTCTGCTTGCGGGCCTCGGTGATGGAGTAGGTGGCGAAGATGATGTCGACCGTGCCGTTGGCCAGGAACGGCTCGCGGTTGGACGAGGCCGACTCCTTCCACTCGATCTTGACATCCTTGCCGCCGTTCATCTCCTTGAGCACGGCCTTGGCGACGTCAACGTCGAAACCCTCGGGCTCGGCGCCCTTCTTCAACCCCAGGCTCGGCTGGTCCCACTTGGTGCCGACGACGACCGTCGCACCGTCCTGGGCCTTCTCAAGCACGCTGGAATAGGTCTTGTCGCCGCCACAAGCCGCCAGGCTCCCGATCAGGACGCCCGCTGCCGCGATCGCGGCACCCGCACGTTGAACACGCATGTATGACACCTCTTCTAGTTCTAGTGCGTAAGAATCTTCGACAGGAAGTCCTTGGCCCGATCGGTCTGGGCGTTGGTGAAGAACTCTTCGGGGGTGGCCTCCTCGACGATCTGACCATCGGCCATGAACACCACCCTGTTGGCCGCCCTACGGGCGAAGCCCATCTCGTGCGTGACGACCACCATGGTCATCCCGTCACGGGCCAGCCCGATCATGACGTCGAGAACCTCCTGCACCATCTCGGGGTCCAGCGCGGAGGTGGGCTCGTCGAACAGGATCATCTTGGGGTCCATCGCGAGCGCCCTGGCGATGGCCACCCGCTGCTGCTGCCCGCCGGACAGCTGGGCCGGATACTTGTCCGCCTGCGCGGCGATGCCGACACGCTCCAGCAGCTCCATCGCCCGCCTGTCGGCCTTGTCCTTGGCGACGCCGCGCACCTTGGTCGGCCCGAGCGTGACGTTCTCCCGAATCGTCTTGTGGGCGAACAGGTTGAACGACTGGAAGACCATGCCGACCTCGGAGCGGAGGCTCGCCAGCGCCTTGCCCTCGGCTGGAAGCGGAGTGCCGTCGAAGATGATCTGGCCGCCGTCGATGGTCTCCAGGCGGTTGATCGTCCTGCAGAGGGTGGACTTGCCACCGCCCGAAGGGCCGATCACGACCAGGACCTCACCGCGGGAAACGGTCAGATTGATGTCCTTCAGGACGTGCAGCGCCCCGAAGTGCTTTTGGACATTCTCCAGCTTGACCAGCGGAGTCGAGTTCTCCGTCATGGATGACAACGTAGAGGGGTCGGACGCAACGGTCACTAACCGGGTGGTACCGATCCGATCACGGCATCCTCATTTTCGGCCCCGGCGCGAGTGTTGCGGCGGAACGCCTACGCTTGGAAGTGCCATGACTGTGACCCGGACTTATCAGGTGCGCACCTACGGGTGCCAAATGAACGTGCACGACTCCGAGCGGCTTTCCGGCCTGCTGGAGGACGCCGGATACGTTCCCGCCCCCGAGGGCCAGGACGCCGACGTGGTCGTGTTCAACACGTGCGCCGTTCGCGAGAACGCTGACAACCGCCTTTACGGCAATCTCGGCCACCTACGGCCGGCCAAGCTGAAGAACCCCGACATGCAGATCGCCGTCGGCGGCTGTCTGGCGCAGAAAGACCAGGGCGAGATCGTCCGCAAGGCCCCGTGGGTCGACGTGGTCTTCGGCACCCACAACATCGGGTCGCTGCCCGTGCTGCTCGAACGCGCCCGCATCGCCGGGGAGGCGCAGGTCGAGCTCAAGGAGTCGCTCGAGGTCTTCCCCTCGACGCTGCCGACCAAGCGCGAGTCGCCGTACGCGGCGTGGGTGTCGGTCTCGGTCGGCTGCAACAACACCTGCACCTTCTGCATCGTGCCCTCGCTGCGCGGCAAGGAGAAGGACAGGCGGCCCGGCGACGTCCTGGCCGAGGTCAGGACGCTGGTGGAGCAGGGCGTCCTCGAGGTCACGCTGCTCGGCCAGAACGTCAACACCTACGGCGTCGAGTTCGGCGACCGGCTCGCCTTCGGCAAGCTGCTGCGCGCCTGCGGCGACATCGAGGGGCTGGAGCGGGTCCGCTTCACCTCCCCGCATCCGGCCGCCTTCACCGACGACGTCATCGCCGCCATGGCCGAGACGCCGAACGTCATGCACCAGCTCCACATGCCGCTGCAGTCGGGCTCCGACCGGGTCCTGAAGGCGATGCGCCGCTCCTACCGGGCCGAGCGCTTCCTCGGCATCATCGACCGGGTCCGCGCCGCCATGCCCGACGCGGCCATCTCCACCGACATCATCGTGGGCTTCCCCGGCGAGACCGAGGAGGACTTCCAGGGCACCCTCGACGTCGTACGGCAGAGCCGCTTCGCCAACGCCTTCACCTTCCAGTACTCCATCCGCCCCGGCACCCCCGCGGCCACCATGCCCGACCAGGTGCCGAAGGAGGTCGTGCAGGAACGTTACGAGCGCCTGATCGCCCTCCAGGAGGAGATCTCCTGGGAGGAGAACAAGAAGCAGGTCGGCCGCACGCTCGAGGTGCTGGTCGCCGAGGGTGAGGGCCGCAAGGACGAGACCACCAGGCGCCTGTCGGGCCGCGCGCCCGACAACCGGCTCGTGCACTTCGCGGTGGGCGAGCGGGCGCCGCGGCCCGGCGACATGGTGACGGTCGAGGTGACCTACGCCGCCCCGCACCACCTGGTCGCCGACCGTCCGCTCGGGCTGCGCCGCACCCGCGCGGGCGACGCGTGGGAGGCCCGCCAGGGCGCCGCTGCCAGGCCGAAGGGAGTGGCGCTCGGCATGCCGACCATCGGCAGGCCCGCGCCCCTGCCCGTCGAACCGTCCGGCTGCGCCGTCACCTCCTGACGCGTGCCGTACGGCGGGGCGCTCCTGCACGTGGGGCGGCCCCGCCCTTCGGGTTTCCCCAGGCAACCGTGCCGGCCGCGGGCCATTCGACGCGGCGGCCGTGCCGTTCAGGGGGTCAGGCGGTCCAGCACGTCGTAGCAGTACGTGCGCCGCAGGTCATGGAACGTGGCGCAGGGGTCGGGCGCCGGGCCCGGCGCGGACGGCTGGACCGCGGGCGTGCGGGGCTCGCTGCGCGGCGTCCGCTCCGCCACGTTCGCCCGCGGCGGGGCGCCGCCGTTTTGACCGCCCGGGGCCTCGTCACCGGTCGGCCGGCCGGAGCCAGGCGCTCCGCCGACTTCCCCCGGTCCATCCGAACCCGGCGCTCCGTCGACTCTCGCCGGTCCACCCGAACCCCGCGCTCCGTCGACACTCGCGGCCCCACCCGAACGCGGCGCTCCACCGACGCGCTCCCCCTCGGCCGGAGACGGCCCACCGGAGGACGGCGTCCCGTCCACCACCGCCGCCCCGCCGGACCGCAGCGTTCCGTCGAGGAGCGTCGGCCCGCCGGAGCGCGGCATTCCGTCGAGGAACGCCGCACTGTCCATGGGCGGCACCGCTTCCCCGGTGCGGCCGCCGCCGAACCACCGTCCGGCCGCTGGGTACGGCGGGGCGGGCACCGGCCGTACCCAGGGAGAGTCTGCCCTTGCCGTGGAAGTTGATATTTCAGGATTTGCGGTAAGTGCCCTTATCGCCCCAGGTCGACGCTCATCGGAGCGATCATCGATATCCGCAGGAAGCGCCAGGAAAACCCCCAGTCCGGCGGTCCCGAGGACGGCGGCCACGCCCGCGATGGGAACCGCTCTCGCCCGCCAACCTGGGCATATGGCGTCAAATGATGACAAGTCGTGATTCCTTTGTGATTGGTGTGCGGGCATTCGGCTCCTGCGGTTAGTGTGGTCCATCACCCGCGGAAGCCATCGCGTTTCCCCCCGATACGACCGCAGGGAGTTCTCTCATGCACGGGCACGTCCCCTCCCCGACGGGCCAGCCTGACCACGGAGTGGAGATCCTCTCCGGGCCTGGACACGATCCACGACCGCGCAGGAGCAGGAAGGGCGTCGTCATCGCCGCCTCCGCCCTCGTCGCCCTCCTCGCGGCGGGCGGGGTCGGGTTCGCGGTGCTGGGCGCCGGCGGCGATGGCAAGGGCACGTCGGTCTCGCAGCCCGGCGACGAGGCCCGGCAGGGATCGGGACCGGCGGGCGCCGGCGCGGCCGAGGAGGACAGCGAGGGGCCAGGAGAGGACCTCGGCGATCCGGGCGACAGCGCCGAGGGCGACGCCACGCTTCCCGAGGAGGGCGGCGAGTCGGCCGGGGGCGACCCCGCTCCCGCCGACGGGCCCGCCGGCGACTCCGACTCCGGGTCGGCGGGCCCCGCGAGCCGCGGCGACGGCTCCGAGGACGAGCCCGGCGGCTCCCAGAACGGCACCGACCGGCAGGACGATAGCGGCTCCTCGAGCGGCACCGACCGGCCGTCCGAGCCCGCCGAGCCCGGCCCGGCCGACGGCCCTCCGGGCGCCGTCCCGGGGCAGTGCGCGAAGAACGGCTGCTGATCGGGGGTACGGCCCCGCGGCCCCAACGGTCGCGCCTACGGTCTTCGTAGCTTCCGCGGACATGTCCGCGGGTTCACAGTCGCCGCGTGTTCCACGGTCGCGCCCGGCTTCACCCCCGGGGCCGTGGCGCCCACCGGTTCACGGTCGGTCCCGGCTCGCCATCAGGACCCGTGGCGCCCGCGGTCACGCGCCGTGGGCTTCACGGCGCGTGGACGGGCTCGTGACCCTCAGGGTGGCTCAGGGGTTTCGTCGCGGAGTGGCCCTTCAACCGCGCGGGAGGCGTGCGTAGGGTCCGCGGCATGACGATCGCGACTGCCGCCGCCCGCCTGCGTTCCCTTCACGTGAAAGGGAGCCCGCTGATCCTTCCCAACGCGTGGGACGCCGCGTCGGCCGGAGCAGTGGAGCAGGCCGGCTTCCCCGTCGTGGCCACGGGCAGCGCGGCGGTGGCGGCGGTGCTCGGTTACGAGGACGGCGAGCGGACGCCGCCGGGGGAGATGTTCGCCGCCATCGCCAGGATCGCCAGGGCGGTCGGCGTCCCGGTGACGGCCGACGTCGAGCGCGGCTACGGGCTCAAGCCCGCCGAACTGGCCGAGCGCCTGGCCGAGTCGGGCGCGGTCGGCTGCAACCTGGAGGACTCCCGCGACGGCGTGCTGATCGACCCCGAGGAGCAGGCCGACTTCCTCGCCGCGGTGAAGGCGGCGGCCGGCGACGATCTCGTGGTCAACGCGCGCGTTGACACATACGTGGCGGGCGACGGCAGCACCGCGGACGCCCTGCGCAGGGGCCGCCGCTACCTGGAGGCGGGCGCGGACTGCGTCTACCCGATCGGCGTCGCGGACGCCGAGGAGATCAGGACGCTGGCCGCCGAACTGCCCATCAACGTCTACTTCCGTCCCGGCGTCCCCTCGCTGTCCGAACTGGCCGCGCTCGGCGTCGCCAGGGTGAGCTACGGCCACGGCCTGCACCGGGCCGCCCACGCCTACGCCACGAGCCTGTTCGTGGCCGTCGCCGAAGGCCGCGACCCATACCAGTAGACCCGTACTCGCGGGAGGCACCCGCGGGTCCGTGCCCGCGGGCCGTACCTACAGGCCGAACCCGTGGGTTCGGCGCATGCAGGGCCGCCATGTGTGGGGCGGCACCTGTAGGGCCGCGCTCGTGGGTCCGCATGTGTGGGGCGCCACTTGTAGGGCGGCGCTTGTGGGTCCGCATGTGTGGGGCGCCACTTGTAGGGCCGCGCTTGTGGGGCCGCGCTCGTCGGCCACGCCTATGAGGCGGCTGCACCTGTGGGGTTGTGCCCGTGTGAGGTGATTCCAGCAGGCCCCCATTTTGGGGGGCCGTGCTCGTGGGTCCAGGCCGGTGGCCCGTGCTCGGGGCCTGTACCAGGGGGACTGCGCGCGGGCGTGACGCCTGCCGTGGTCGATGGCACACGCGACATCCGGGTGTGGCGGCGGCTCGGTTAGCCTGGTCCGGTGCTTGTCGCCGCCGCGGTGTGCCCGCATCCGCCGTTGCTCGTGCCCGCGCTCGCCGGGGCCGCCGCCCCCGAGCTCGACGGCCTGCGCGCGGCCTGCGCCGCCGCGGTCGAGGCGACGCTCGCCGTCGAGCACGACAGGCTGGTGGTCGTGGGCGGCGGCCAGACCACCACGGCGTACGGCGGGCAGCCGGCGGGGACGCTGCGCCCCTGGGGTGTCGACGTCAGGGTGGGCGAGGGCGACCCCGTCCTGCCGCTGTCGCTGACCATCGGCCGCTGGCTGCTGGGCGACGAAGTGGCGGAGAGGGCGGCTTTCCACGAGATCGCGTTCGACGCCGAGCCGGGCGAGTGCCTGCGCCTGGGGGAGCGGCTCGTCGCGGAGGGGCGTACGGCGCTGCTGGTCATGGGCGACGGCTCGGCCTGCCTCACCGAGAAGGCGCCCGGCTACCTCGACCCCGCGGCGCAGCCGTACAACGACGCGATCGCGGCGGCGCTGGGTGCGGGTGACGCCGGCGCGCTGGCCGCGCTCGACCACGACGAGGCTGCCGGGCTGTGGGTGGCGGGCAGGGCCGCGTTCCAGGTGCTGGCGGGCGCGGCGGAGGGCACCGCACCCCGGGGGGCGCGGCTGCTGGAGAGCATCGCGCCCTACGGAGTTGGCTACTTCGTAGCGACCTGGGCCTGACGAAGGCGCCGGCCGGGGCCCGCGCTCGGCGCCGTCGGTACGACGGAGGTGTCGGCCGGGGCCTGCGCTCGGCGCCGTGGGTATTACGGAGGTGTCGGCTGGGGCCTGCGCTCGGTGCCGTCGGCATGACGGAGGTGCCGGGCGTAGGCCGTCCATCATCGCCGGAGCACCGGGCCGCCTGCGTGGTCGGCGCTCACGGTGGCCCGTGGCATCAGAGGCGCCGACGTGGTGAGGGGCTCAGCGTCGCCGGGGCACGGGGACGGTGGTGAAGTCGCGGGCGAGCACCACCTCGCCGGCGTAGCTGCGCCGCACCTCCTCCAGGAAGGCCGGCTCGTCGGCCGTGCTGTACCGCTCGGAGAAGTGGGTCAGCACCAGCCGCCTGACGCCCGCGCGGGCGGCGACCATCCCGGCGTCGAAGGCGGTCAGGTGACCGTACTCCTTGGCCAGCGCCGCCTCCGCCGACAGGAACGTCGACTCGATCACCAGCAGGTCCACACCCTCGGCCAGCTCGAAGACCGCGTCGCAGAGCCGGGTGTCCATGACGAAGGCCACGGACTGCCCCGGGCGGGGCACGCTGCACTGCTCGAGGGTGACACCGCGTAGGGAGCCGGTCCGCTGGAGCTCGCCGATCTCCGGCCCCTTGATGCCGAACGCCTTGAGCCGTTCGGGCAGCATGCGCCGGCCGTCCGGCTCCTGCAGGCGGTAGCCGTACGACTCCATGGGGTGGGACAGGCGGCGCGCGGTCAGCCGCCCCACCACGGCCGTCTCGCCCGTGACGGGATGCTCGGTGATCCGGTCGGTGTCGGCGAAGGCGGCGGCGTGCCTGAGCCTGCGCCAGTAGGTGGTGCCGGAGGCGGGGAAGACCGCGCGCACCTCGTGCCTGACCTTGTCGCGGGCGATGCGCTGCACCACGCCGGGCACGCCCAGGCAGTGGTCGCCGTGGAAGTGGGTGACGCAGATCCAGTGGATGTCGTGCGCGCTGAGGCCCGCGTGCACCATCTGCCGCTGGGTGCCCTCGCCGGGGTCGAACAGCAGGCCCTGGCCGTCCCATCGCAGAAGGTAGCCGTTGTGGTTACGGTGTCTGGTAGGCACCGCGCTGGCGGTGCCCAGCACCACGAGTTCGCGCTCTGACACAAGCGCGATAGTAGGCGTTCGGCGCGGGCGTCGGCGTTTCGGGCCGACGATTGAGTTCGTGCCGCATCATGGCCCCACTGAGTCGACAGACCGCTCCCAGCGCTGGAATCGATCACGAAGTGCCGCGATATCGTCAGGCGTCAGGCCATGATGGGCCAGCGCCAGATCAGGTATACGACTGAGAGCGGACAGCGCCGCGGCGAACATGGCCTTGTCAAAGCCCGGATCTGCGTCAGAGGCCAGGCGTGTGAGGTCGTTTGTGGTGGCCGCTGCACAGGACCGCGTTCACATCGAACGCTCGGTAGCCGCCAAGCCGATCTTCGCGACTCGTTCGTGGAGGGGGTCCATGGTCTTACGCGGCCCGCGCCAGGTCACGGAATCGGGCTTCCCAGGCCTGCCTGACCTGAACGGGAAGGTAGAGCCTCGGCCAGATGCGGATCAGAATCGAAGCGTTCACATAGGCGCGCAGATCCTCGACCCGAGCCGCCTCCCGGATGACCCGCTCGTACATCAGGCCCAGTTGGGCGTCGTCATCCACGTCGTAGACGCGCTGCTCCGACCAATCGAGATGGGTGGGCAGCTCGACCACCCCGGTGGTAGGCCCGGCCAGTTCCTCGAGACCGACAGGCACGACGTACGGCCGATGGATGACGTATCGCAACCGGGGATTCACTCCTCCAGTCTGCCCGGTTCTCCCCGGCCCTGCACGTCATCGCCGGCTCGTAGTCTGGGGGTACTCGAAAGAAATTTCTATCCGTTGTGGTTACGGTGTCTATGAGCCGAGCACCACGAGTTCGCGAGAGGACACGATGACCTCCCACCCGAGCCCCGAGGCGGTCACGGTCGCGTACGCCGAGGTCCCGACGCCCGTCGGCAGGTTCACGCTGGCCGTCACGGAGGTGGGGCTGGTCGCGGCCGGCTGGGGTTCGCGCCCGCGTCTGAAGGACCTGGTCGAGGTTCACGACCCGGATCGCACGGCCGGCATCGTGTCGGAGTTGACCGAATATTTCGCGGGACGGCGGCGCGTGTTCGAGACGCCGGTCGACTGGCGGTTCATCGCCCCGACGCCGCGCCAGGTGCTCCAGGCGCTGCACCAGGTGCCCTACGGCACCGTCGTCACCTATGGGGAGCTGGCCCGCAGGGCGCAGTCGAGGGTGCCCGCCCGGGGGATCGGTTCGATCATGGGGGCCAACCCCATCCCCATCGTGGTGCCGTGCCACCGTGTGGTGGCGGGTAACGGGCTCGGCGGGTTCAGCGGCGGTGAGGGCGTCGAGACGAAGCGGTGGCTGCTCACCCACGAGGGCTACCTGCAGCCGACGCTGCTCGACCTCTAGCCGGGCGGTCCGCGCGGTCTCGCGGGTGGACCGGCCACACCTCGCGGCTTGTCACACTTGTCGGTGTGGGGAAGCAGCCTGTGATCGCCGTCGTCGGACCGACCGCGGCCGGAAAGTCCGATCTCGCCGTGGATCTGGCGCTCCGGCTGGGCGGGGAGTGCATCAACACCGACTCCATGCAGCTGTACCGGGGGATGGACATCGGTACCGCGAAGCTCGATGAATCCGAACGTCGCGGCGTTCCACATCATCTTCTGGACATCTGGGACGTCACGGTGACGGCGAGCGTGGCGGAGTACCAGCGGCTGGTGCGGCCGCTGATGGACCGCATCGACGTACCGATCCTGGTGGGCGGCTCGGGCCTGTACGTCAGGGCGGCGCTGGACGACCTGGAGTTCCCAGGCACGGACGCCGGCATCAGGGCGGCCCTCGAGGCCGAGCTGGCCGAGCGCGGATCCGGGGTGCTGCACGCGCGGCTGCGGGAGAAGGACCCCGCCGCGGCCGCGGCCATCCTGCCGAGCAACGGCCGCCGGATCGTGCGCGCCCTGGAGGTCATCGAGCTGACCGGACGGCCCTTCTCGGCCACCATGCCGTCCTACGACGCCGTCTACCCGAGCGTCCAACTCGGCGTCGAGGTGCCGCGGCCGGTGCTCGACGAGCGCATCGAGCTGCGCGTCCGGCGCATGTGGGAGGCCGGGCTCGTCGACGAGGTGCGCGGGCTGCTCCCGCTCGGCCTGGCGCTGGGCCGTACGGCTGGCAGGGCCCTGGGGTACGCGCAGGTGCTGCGCTTCCTGGACGCCGAGTGGAGTGAGGAGCAGGCCTTCGAGGAGACGGTCAGGGCCACGCGCAGGTTCGCCAGGCGCCAGGAGTCGTGGTTCCGCCGCGACCCGAGGGTGGTCTGGCTGCCCTTCGACGCGCCGGACCTGCTCCAGCAGGCCCTGGATAGGGTTGAGGCATGAGATTCCTCAAGGGGCACGGCACCGACAACGACTTCGTCATCCTCCCCGATCCCGACGGAGCGCTCGACCTGCCTCCGGCCAGGGTGGCGGCGGTGTGTGACCGCAGGGCTGGCATCGGCGCGGACGGCGTGCTCCACGCGGTCAGGACCAAGCTCAGCCCGGAGGTCGCCGACCAGGCCGACCACGCCGAATGGTTCATGGACTACCGCAACGCCGACGGCAGCCTCGCCGAGATGTGCGGCAACGGCGTGCGCGTCTTCGCCCGCTACCTGGTCGACGCGGGGCTGGCCGAGCCGGGCGAGTTCGCCGTGGCGACCAGGGGCGGCACCAAGCGCGTCCGGCTGGCCGCCGACGGCGATGTGACCGTCGACATGGGCAAGCCGGTCGTGCTGGGCTCGAGCGTCACCGTCGTGAACGGTCAGGAGTACCAGGGGCTGCACGTCGACATGGGCAACCCGCACCTGGCATGCGCCATCGGCGACCCGGTCGTGCAGCTCGACCTCACCTACCAGCCCGCCTTCGACCCCGCGGTCTTCCCCAACGGCGTCAACATCGAGCTGCTGAACGCGGTGGGCCCGCGCAGGGCGCTGATGCGGGTGTACGAGCGCGGCTCGGGCGAGACCCGCTCGTGCGGCACCGGCGCGGTCGCCACGGCGGTCGCCGCGGCGCATCTGGCCGGGGAGAGCACCGGCACCTGGACGGTCGAGGTGCCCGGCGGGATCCTGACGGTCACGCTCGACGAGGACACCAGCTACCTGGCCGGGCCCGCCGTGATCATCGCGTCGGGGGAACTGACGATCTGACCCGCATCCCGGAGAGCCCTTGCAGAACGATGTTCTGTTGGGTGATGCTTGCCGCATGGTCGACTCCAAGGGCGCCGCGGCGGCGGTGAAGGGCACCATCGGCAGGCTCGGCGGCGGTTTCATGATCTCCCGCGAGGCCAAGGAGCTGTGCGCGCGGACCGGCCTCGGTCCACGCGAGCTCTACTTCAGGGGCAGGTGCGGGGTCCTCGGCGAGGTCGACGCGGACGTCGTCACCTCCGTCGTGGTCTTCTTCCCGCCGGAGCACGTGCGCGAGAGCTGGGAGGGCGGCCGCAAGCTCCCCGTCGACGAGGCCGTCGCGCTCTACACCGGCGCCTGCCACGCCTGGGGCCGCCGCAAGCTCGGCGCGGTCGAGGGCTGCGACCGCATCGCCCACCTCCTGGAGAAGGTCGCCGGCGCCGCCTCCGTCCTGGGATCCCCGCTGTTCGCGGGCTGGCGGGCGGTGCCGCTGCCCGACGACCCGGTCGCCAGGGCCACCCAGCTCATGCACGTGGTCAGGGAACTGCGCGGCGGCCTGCACGCCGTCGCCGTCCTGGCCATGGGGCTCGATCCGCTGACCGCGGCGCTCGCCACCGACCACGAGGGCACGCCGCTGGGCCTGTCGTCCGGCCAGGACATGGCCCGCTTCATCACCTGGCCCGAGCCGTACCCCGCGGTCGCCGAGCCGGTCGTCGCCCGGCGGCGGGAGGCGGAGGAGCTGACGGACGAGCTGATGGCGCCCGCCTTCGCCGTCCTGACCGACGCGGAACGCGACGAGCTCGTCACCTTGATGCGTTTGGGGCACGTCCGTTGACCTGGCAGACTGGCTGCCCATGGACGTGGACATCTGGGCCTGGGTCGGCGAAACCCAGCAGCAGCTTTCCGAGGCGGGTAACGCCCCGTTCGCCATGGCGCTGGGCGACCTGCCTGCTCAGGCCTACGAGGGTCGATACCCGCAGCTCGACGTGATGGCCCCGGCCATCGCGCAGCAGGCGGAGAGCCTCGGCCTGCCGTGGCTCGAGTTCTACGCCCGTTACTGGCATCTGGTCGGCCGCATCGGCGACAGGGCCCAGGGCGCGGTCGCCATCGACGACGCCGAGGCGCTGCGGGCGTTCGCCCAGCGCGAAGACGTGCGTGACTGCCCGTCGGCGCCCGCGGCCGTGGAGGCGTACGCGATCACCCTCGCCAACGCCGACGGCCCCGGCTACGCCGACGAGCGCCTTGCCGCCCTCGGCCCGGCCATCGAGGCGGTCGAGCCGACCGACCCCGCCTACTCGGGCCTGATCACGCAGTACGTCGCGGCGCTGACCGACGCCGGCCGGGCCGACGAGGCCGTCGCCTACGCCGAGGCCGCCATCCAGCGCCTCGGCGCGGTCAGCCGCGAGGCCGGCTGGGAGCTCGGGGCCGAGAGCTCGCGCGCGCTGCTGGCCGCGGGCCGCGCCGACGACGCGCTGGCCGCCATCCAGTCCGCCGCCGACTTCAAGCCCGACGACCCGGTCGCCAAGCCCCACCGCGAGGGCGTGCGCCGTGCGCTGATCCTCGCGACGCTGGGGCGCACCACCGAGGCCGTCGACGCGCTGCCCGACCTCGACGTCGTCGGCAACCACCCGCGCGACTTCGTCGAGTGGGCGCAGGCCGTCGCCAAGCTGGCCGGCTCGGCGCAGATCACCAACACCTGGCAGCTCGGGCGCGTGCTCCGCCAGTGGATCGACTACTTCGGCATGATGGGCGGCTACCGCGCCCGCGTCGAGCTGGCCCTGGTGGCCGGCGACCTCGCCGTCGACAGGAAGGGCGTCTGGCAGGCCGAGCTGCTGGCCGACCTGGCCGAGCAGGCCTCGGCCGAGCTGCGCGCGGCCGAGGACGTGACCGAGCGGGTCGCCGCCCTGCGCGCCGCCGCCGCGGCCACCACGCCGCCCGAGGCCACGAGCCCGCTGGAGGAGCGCGTCGCCTACTTCGACGCCGCCGACGGCATCAACGCCAACCCCGAGGAGTGGGTCGGCTGGCTGGCCCCGCTGTCCGGCACCGACATCGAGGCCACTCGCCGGCACACCACCACGCTCGGCTTCCTGGGCTACCCCGCCACCGGCGCCGACATCTACTGGAAGATGCTCGTCGACACCGGCGGGGCGGCCACCGCCGACCCGCAGGACGTCGACTTCCTGACCAACCTGCTCGTCGAGGCCCGCCAGGACGAGCGGCTGGAGCAGATGGCCGAGCTGCTGCCGGGCAAGCTCAAGCACCTCGCGCTCGCCAGGCTCCACATCGCCCGCGAGCGGTGGGAGCCGGCCGTCGCCGAGGCCGAGCAGGCGCTGGCCGCGGGTGCCGGCATCGAGGCGCGGCGCGCGCTGGCGGGCGCCAGCCAGCAGCTCGACCAGGACGCCAAGGGCGCCCAGGTGCTGCGCGAGGCCCTCGACACCGACGACATCACCGACGAGGACGTCTGGCGCATGATCGTCATGGCGACCTCGGCCGAAGACTGGGAGACCGTCCGCGTCGGCGCCAAGAAGATCGGCATGCCGGTCAAGTCGGCCGAGGGCCCGATCGAGGAGGAGCTGGGCCTGGTCAGGATCATCCTGCCGGCGCCCGACGGCGGCCAGCGCCAGGTGCTGTCCATCCGCACCGGTCCGGCCACCGCGCGGCTCGCCCTGCCGCAGCCGCGCGGCATGGAGTACAACGCGGGCGACCTGGTCGTCTTCGACCCGCAGCTGCTCGAGCCGGTTCCCGACGACCCGCAGGAGCAGCAGAACTTCGTGCCCCCGTTCGCGGCGGTCCGCATGCTCCGTCCCGGCGGCTACACCAGCTACTTCTTCGACGGCGCCGCGCCGAGCGAGGAGGACTGGGCCGAGTTCACCGAGGTCATGGCCGAGCGCGGCTGGCCGATGTGGGTCTACAGCGACGAGACCTACCAGGTCACCCACCCGACGACCGGCGAGCAGCTGCCCGGCGTGTTCGGCTGGGTCGCGGTGCCGCCCAACGTGTCGGCGGTCGAGGTCGACGCCCTCCTCGACGACGCCACCGAGCGGTGGGTCCACCCGCTGG
Source organism: Nonomuraea sp. NPDC003804 (assembly GCF_040610675.1). Classification (NCBI taxonomy): domain Bacteria; kingdom Bacillati; phylum Actinomycetota; class Actinomycetes; order Streptosporangiales; family Streptosporangiaceae; genus Nonomuraea; species Nonomuraea sp. NPDC003804. The sequence goes on along the minus strand of NZ_JBEXMT010000004.1, from coordinate 131,753 downwards.
CCTGGCTCGACCTGGCCAGGGAGGTCGACGTCGAGGTGGAGCGCCACGAGCGGATCGTGAAGGAGTACGGACTCTAGATGCTCGACAGGTTCAGCCTGCGCGGGAAGGTCGCGATCGTCACCGGTGCCTCCTCGGGGCTGGGCGTGGCCTTCGCGCGGGGGCTGGCCGAGGCGGGCGCCGACATCGTGATCGGCGCCCGTCGCAAGGACCGGCTGGAGGAGACGCGACGGCTGGTCGAGCAGACCGGGCGGCGGTGCGTGGCCGTACCGACCGACGTGACCGTCGTCGCCGACTGCGACGCGCTGGTCGAGGCCGCCATGTCCGCGTTCGGCGCCGTCGACGTCCTGGTCAACAACGCCGGCATCGGTACGGCGGTGCCCGCCACGCGGGAGACGCCCGAGCAGTTCCGCCAGGTCGTCGACATCAACCTGCACGGCACCTACTGGATGGCGCAGGCCTGTGGCCGGGTCATGCGTCCCGGCTCGTCGATCATCAACGTCGGCAGCATCCTCGGCGAGACGACCGCGGGCCTGCCGCAGGCCGCCTACAGCGCCTCGAAGGCGGCGGTCGTCGGGCTGACCCGCGACCTGGCCCAGCAGTGGACGGGCCGCAAGGGCATCAGGGTCAACTGCCTGGAGCCCGGCTTCTTCCACTCGGAGATGACCGAGGCGTACCCGCCCGGCTACGTGGAGGCGATGCTGGAGGCGCGCGTGCCGATGAAGCGGGTGGGCGAGGCCGCCGAGCTGGTCGCCGCGGCTGTCTTCCTGGCCAGCGACGCCGCCTCCTACGTCACCGGCGTGGTGCTGCCGGTCGACGGGGGTCTGCTCATCACCTGACCGAGCCGGGACTGCCCGCCCAGCCCGGTCGGCCCCTGGGCCTGCTCAATTGACCATGCGCCGGGGCGGAGTGGTCAGGGGGCGGCTTGGAGTCGGACGTGCAGGTCGGCGGGGGTCCGCTCGCCGTGCGGATCGGTGACCGCGGTCACGGTCAGGCCGGCCGCTGATCGCCTGGTAGTTGCGGGGCAGGTTCAGGGTCTCCATGCGCTGGTGAAACACGGTGGTGGCGATGCCTTGCTCGGCTGCCCGGTGCCGGAGGCGCCGCAGCATGTCCGCTGAGGAGTCGCGTCGGGGATCTCCCTGCGTTTGATACCTGACTGACCAGATAGTCGAGGTCTTGACCGCTTTAATCCTAGAATTTTACGAATGAAGCGGATGTTGGCGGTTGTGCTGGCCTCGACGGCGATGGTGACGGGGTGCGGCACGTTGGCCGACGTCGACACCGAACCCCAGAAGGCCGCCTCGGGCGACGTCGCCCAGGCGCGCAAGGACCTCGACAAGCTCGAGGTCAAGGGACGGGCGCCGAAGACCGGATTCGAGCGGGAGAAGTTCGGTCCCGCGTGGGCGGACGTCGACCACAACGGGTGCGACACCCGCAACGACATCCTCAAGCGGGACCTGCGCGAGGAGACGTTCAAGCCGGGCACGCACGACTGCATCGTGCTCACGGGCGTCCTCGACGACCCCTACTCGGGCAAGAAGATCACGTTCAGGCGCGGCCAGGACACCAGCTCCGAGGTGCAGATCGACCACCTGATCCCGCTGTCGGACGCCTGGCAGAAGGGCGCGCAGCAGTGGTCGAAGGACAAGCGCAAGGAGTTCGCCAACGACCCGCTGAACCTGCTGGCCGTCGACGGTCCGCTCAACGGCCAGAAGAGCGACGCCGACGCGGCGACGTGGCTGCCGCCGCGCAAGGCCTACCGGTGCGCGTACATCGTCCGGCAGATCCAGGTCAAGAGGAAGTACGCGCTGTGGGCGACCGCGGCGGAGAAGGCCGCGATGAAGGACATCCTGTCCGCCTGCTGACCGCCGGGCGGGGCCGGACCCGACGCGCCGGGCCGGCTGGGACCTGACGTGCCGGGCCGGCTGGGACCTGACGCGCCGGGCGGGGCCGGACCGTCATGCCGTCTCGGCGCTGAGGGCCTGCTTGGTCAGCCTCGCCTGCTGCCTGATCTGGCCCAGCACGACGGGGTTGACGCCCTTCGCCGCGAACCTGGACACCATGTCGTCCATCAGCCCGAACGCCCGATCGAGGTCGCCCCTGCGTGCCACGGCGCGGGCCAGGCGGCGCGTCACCATGTTGAGGGTGATGTTGTCGATCGTCGCCTCCCTGGTCACCGCGCCGAGCAGCGCGATGCTCTCGGCCGTGTCGGGCGGGCGCACGTGCAGCTTCTTGTCCGCGCCGACGTCCTTGAACTCGCGTTCGGCGTTCAGACCCTTGACCATCCGGGCGTAGACGGCCAGCGGGTGGTCGCCGTACCTGTCGATGACCTCCTCCAGCGCCTGGTTGCCCGAGCGCAGCGCGGGGGAGTCGGAGCCGAGCAGCGAGAACAGCTTGCCCTGCTCCTCGCCCAGCATCAGCTCGCCCACCTGGTGGTCGTCGGTGGTGACCGGATGCCGCACCCGCACCAGGCAGGCGGCCGAGACGATGCGCGAGCCGTCGGCGCCGACGTACTGCCCGCGCACCTGGTAGTCGCCGGGCTGCTGGAAGTAGTGCCCGTCGCGGCCGTGGCCGATGTAGGCGCTGCGGTACATCGCCGGGTTGCCGGCGTCCAGCCGGATCTGCGGTGAGTCGTCCACGCAGTGGCGCATCATCGGGTGGTACAGGACCGTCCTGCCCGACGGCTGCGTGATGGCGATCTGGGTGAACTCGGTGTCGGGATGCAGGTGGCCGTGCGTGGTGCGCGGCTCGTCCGTGGCCGACAGCTTGAGCTCGACGACGACCGGCTCGCCGAAGCCGAAGGACTCCTTCGCCCGCACCTCCAGCCGCAACCCCGAGCGGTCGGCCACCGGCTGCTCGAACGGGTCGATCTCGGCGGCGCCCGTGCCGAACGCGTTGGCGCCCATGGCCACGTCGCGGAAGAAGCCGTGGCGCAGGTGGATCAGCTCGGCGTCGGTGAACTGGAACGGGAAGGCCTGCCAGTAGGCGCGCTCGCCGCCGGGCACGTAGTTCTGCACGTAGTTCATCCACGACAGGTCGCCGAAGCCGCCGTGCGGGCCGAGCGGCTGGGGCGGGCGGGCCAGGTTCTTCTGCCAGGAGTGCAGCAGGTTGAAGGCGTGGCCGAGCTCGTGCACGTAGGTGCGCAGCTGGGCGCGCTGCGCCTGCGGCGAGTCGCCCTTGATCGCGTCGTGGAAGACGGCCGCGCCCTGGCGTTGGCAGGCGTCGTTGTAGTCGAACATGATGCCGCGGAAGCCGCCGACGTGCCTGCTCGCCACCAGTAGCCACACCCGCCAGGCGGCCTCGTCGCCGAACGAGGCGAACTGCCGGGTCATCGCGTTGTGCAGCTCGGCGTCGTCCCACGCCAGATCCTCGCCGGCGCCGTCCACGGGGATGACGCCCGGCTCGGCGACGCGCAGCTCCACGCCCGCCTCGGTGTACGCCTCCGCCACGCTCAGCACCCGCCGGCCCGACGGGGTCGGCAGCGAGCCCGTGTCGTAGGACACGAACGGCACCGCCCCCGCCACCGAGTCCTGCTCCAGCAGCACGCTCCTGAAGTACGGCGAGACACGCTCGAGCGGGTAGGTCCTGCCCGCGACCGTCGCGGTGGCCGCCTCGGCGGTGACGGTGACCGTCACGTGCCGGTCGGGAGCTGTGAAGGTGAAGGCGCCCTGCCCCTCGATCCTGTCACCCTGCCGGGTGGTGGGGTGCACGACGAACGAGCCCTGGTAGGCGGTCGTCGCGCCGGTCGTGGTGAACAGGTCACCGCTGAGCCGTCCCGTCGGTCGCGCTCCGTCGACGTCGACCCTCAGGTCGAGCTGGGACTCGCGGTCGTGGCCGCGATACAGGCCGCTGATGGGGGGCATACGAGGAACATTCCCCCGCCCGGTGCGGCTGTCAATGGGCGCCGCGCACCCGCAGGCTCGCCAGCAGCTCCTCGGAGGCCTTGGTGACGGCCTCGACGGCGGCCTCGAAGGCCGCGGCGTTGTGGGCGGCGGGCGCGCGGAAGCCGGAGATCTTCCTGACGTACTGCAGCGCGGCGGCGCGCACGTCCTCCTCGGTGACGTCCTCCGTGTACGGCGGGCGCAGCGTCTTGATGCTTCTACACATGACTCGCACGCTACCTTCCCCGACCGACGTTCTCGGGGCCGGATCGTGAGCACGGCCCGCTAGTATCTCGCCGCGTGAGAAAGGGACTGTTAATCGCCGCAGTGGGCGCCGCGCTCGTCGCCCTGATCGTCGTCGCCACCGGCTTCTCCCGTGTCAGCACCGAACCCGACGAGGTCGTGCTCCACTACGCGGGCGGCACCTTCGAGGCGATCAAGTTCGAGCGCTGCATCAACCCCTCCAGCGGCGCCACCTGGCTCGGCCCTGGTGACACCGACTACCACTACCCCTTCGGCCAGCGGACCTTCGACTTCTCCGGATCGGACGAGGCGGAGTCCGGCGGGATCAGCATCGTGTCGAAGGACAACGTCGAGATGAAGGTCTCGGGCTCGGCGACCTTCACGCTCAACACCGACTGCAAGGTCCTCCAGCAGTTCCACGAGAAGATCGGCCGCAAGTTCGGCGCCTACTTCGACGACGGGGAGTCGCGCGGCTGGACCAAGATGCTCAACTTCTACTTCAAGCAGCCGCTCGACCGGGCGATGGACGCCGCCTCGCAGGAGTTCGAGTGGAAGAAGCTGTTCAACGACCCCACGGTCAAGCAGCAGTGGGAGCAGCGGGTCGGCCAGCTGGCCCGGCAGTTCATCAAGGAGACCGCGGGCGCGGAGTACTTCTGCCAGCCCAACTACGCGGGTGCCGGCGACTGCGGTGACGTGGTGCTGACCATCCAGAAGCCGCAGCCGCCGGACACCCTCATCAACGCCCTGGCCGCCGAGCAGGCCGCCAAGCAGCAGAACCTGGCCCAGCAGCAGATCAACGCCAAGGTGAAGACCGAGCTGGAGTCGATCCAGGACCTGGTCAGGGTGCTCGGGCCGAACGGCGCGATCCTGTGGAAGGCCATCCAGGACGGCAAGGTCGACGTGGTGCCCGTGCCGCAGAACGGCACGATCAACATCACGCCGAAGCGCTGAGGAGGGACCTCACCAGCCGTTGGAGGAGCCCAGCTCGCGGCCGAAGTCGAGGGCGATCTTCCGCATGCCCTCGGCCAGCTCGTCGCGGTCGAGGGCCTCGATGCGCTCGGCGGGGCCCGAGACCGACATGGCGGCCACCACGCGGGCCCCGTCGTTCACCGGCACCGCCAGGCAGTGCACGCCGAGCTCCTCCTCCCCGAGGTCCATGGCGTAGCCCCGGTCCCTGACCGTGGCCAGCTCGGCGCGCATCGCCCCGGCGTCGGTGATGGTGTTCGCCGTGCGCCTGGGCATGCCGGTCCGCTCGAAGACGGCCATGGCCTCGCCGTCCGGGCGGTCGGCCAGCAGCACCTTGCCCACGGCCGTGCTGTGCGGCAGCACCCGCCTGCCCACTTCGGCGAACATGCGCAGCCGGCGCGGGGAGGGGACCTGCGCGACGTAGACGATGAAGTCGCCCTCCAGGACGGCGAGGTTGGCGGTCTCGCCGGACAGCTCGACCATCTTGGCCAGGTACGGCTGCGCCCACACCCCCACCATGCGCTCGGCCACCCCGCCCAGCCGTACCAGCGCGCCGCCCAGGGCGTACCTGCGGTCCGACTCCTGCCGCACGTACCCGCGGACCAGCAGCGTCTGCAGCAGCCGGTGGATCGTCCCGTACGGCAGGCCGGTGCGGGCGGCGATCTCCGACAGGCCCGCTTCGCCGCCGTGCGCGGCCAGCGCCTCCAGGACGTCCAGCGCCCGGTCGACCGACTGCACGCTCACGCGCGCCTCCCTGCGGGAGCGCCGAGGACCGAGGGCGACACGCCGCGAAGGGAGGCGTCCAGCACCTCGGCCGTGTGCGCCACCCTGATCTGCTCGCCGCGCCGCCGCATCGCCGCCGCGATCTGCATCGTGCAGCCCGGGTTGGCCGACACCAGCAGCTCGGCTCCCGTCGAGCGCACCCGGGCCGCCTTCCTGTCGCCGAGGTCGCGCGCCGCCGCGGGCTGGAAGATGTTGTAGGTCCCCGCCGACCCGCAGCACAGGTCCGACTCGGGGATCTCCCGCAGCGACAGTTCGGGGATGCCGCGCAGCAGTTCCCGCGGCTGCCTCCTGATCCCCTGGGCGTGCGCCAGGTGGCAGGCGTCGTGGTAGGCCACGGTCACCGGCAGCGGATGCCGCTTGGCCACCGGCCCGAGCTCGGCCAGCCATTCGGCCAGGTCGACCGTCCTGATCGCGCGTGCCCTGGCGGCCCACTCCGGCCGGTCGCCGAGCAGCTCCGCGTACTCCTTCATCGACGAGCCGCAGCCCGCCGCGTTCACCACCACCGTGTCCACCCCGGCCCGCTCGAACATCCTGATCGTCCGCCTGGCGAAGCGCCTGGCCTGGTCCGGGCGCCCGGAGTGCACGCTCAGCGCGCCGCAGCACCCCTGGCGCGGCGGGATCACCACGTCGCACCCCTCCAGCGCCAGCACCCGCGCGGTGGCCGCGTTGACCTGGGGGAAGAACTCGCCCTGCACGCAGCCGGTCAGCATCCCGACCACCGCCCTGCGCGGCCCGACGGCCGTGACGCGGCGCGGCAGCCGCTGCCGCCTGACCGGCGGCGGCGCGAGGGCGACCATCGCGCCCAGGCTCGGATGCGCCCTGTCCAGCAGCGGCTGCAGCCGCCTGGCGAGGCCGAGCGTCGGCCGCAGCGCGCGCAGCCTGCGGGGGTAGGGGAACAGGCCGAACACGAGCCCGCGCACCGCCCGCTCCTGCGGGTCGCGCACGTGCTCGCGCTCCACCACGGCGCGGGTCCGCTCGATCAGCCTGTCGTACTGGACGCCGGAGGGGCACGCGGTCACGCACGCCATGCAGCCCAGGCAGGCGTCGAAGTGGCCCGCCATGGCCGGGGTGAGGGCGGTGCCCTCGACGTGCTGGCCCATCAGGTGGATCCGGCCGCGGGGCGAGTCCATCTCCTCGCCCCACAGCACGTAGGTCGGGCACGTCGGCAGGCAGAACCCGCAGTGCACGCAATCCTTGATCAGCTCGGGGTCCATCCGCTCAGATCCCTCCCACGAACCTGCCGGGAGACATCCTGCGCCCGGGATCGAAACGTTCCTTCACGCGGCGCATCAGCGGCAGCGCGCTGATCTCACCCCACCGGTCCAGGTCCTGGCCCTGGTACGGCGGCGCGGCCAGCACCGTGACCCTGCCGCCGCACGTCCCCAGCCGCTCCCGCAGCGCCGCCACGGCCGCGGCCAGCCGCTCGCCGCCACCGAGCCACAGGGCCCCCGAGGCCAGCGAGCCGCGAGCCGTCGCGCCGAGACCGAGTGTCGCGCTCAGCACCTCGTCGGCGCGCGAGGCCGGGAAACGCACTTCCAGCAGCACCTCGTCGTCGGGCAGCGCACCCCACCACGACGGGGCGCGGTCCTCGACCACGGCCGTGCCGCCGGAGGTCGCGCCGTCGACCAGGGCCGCGACGGCCCGCGCGCGGGGCTCGGCCGCGGTGCCCTCCACCAGGACCGCCAGCTCGGCCGCCGCCTCGTCGCCCGCCCGGTCGACCTCGATGGCCGCCGGCTCGGCCTGGGCGGCGGCCAGGGACCGGAGGAGATCGGCGCCCTGTCCGGCACGCGGGGCGGGGAAGCGGACCCAGCGCCGCTCGGCGGCGACCGGGTGGAGCCGGAAGGTCGCCTCGGCGATCACGCCGAGCGTGCCGTAGGAGCCGGTGAAGAGCTTGCCGAGGTCGTAGCCGGCGACGTTCTTGACCACCTTGCCGCCCGAGTGGGCGACGGTGCCGTCGGCCAGCACGACGGTGATGCCGATGAGCAGGTCGCGGGCGGTGCCGTACCGGAAGGCGCGGGGCCCGGCCGTCGCGGTGGCGAGGGTGCCGCCCACGGTGGCGCCCGCCACCGGGACGTCGAGCGCCAGCTCCTGACCCCGCGCGGCGAGGACGTCGGCGAGCGCGTCCATGGTGACGCCCGCCTGCGCCTTCGCCACCAGGTCGCCGGAGGCGTGCTCGACCACCCGGTTGAGACAGCAGGTGTCGAGCAGCACGTCGCACCGCTCGGGCGGCGGCCCCCAGTGCAGCTTGGAGCCCCCGCCGACGGGCACGACCGCGAGGTCGTCCGCGGCGGCCGCCTTCAGGACGGCGGCGACCTCCTCGGTCGTCTCGGGCAGCGCGACCCAGCGCGGGCGTACGCCCGCCACCTCGTCGCCGGGGTCCGCCTGCCTGACGGTGACCCCGCTCGGCATCACCACTGCTCCGCCTTTCCCGACTCGACCAGCGGGTGCACGCCCTTGCGCACGCCCGGCACCTCCCCGCACAGGCGCGGCGTGGGGAACACCTTGCCCGGGTTCGACAGCCCGCGCGGGTCGAAGGCGCACCTGACGAGCTGCATGGTGTCGAGGTCCTCCGGCGAGAACATCCGCGGCATGTACCTGGCCTTGTCGACGCCGACGCCGTGCTCGCCGGTGATCGAGCCGCCGTGCTCGATGCACAGGTCGAGGATCCGGCCCGAGACGATCTCGGCCCGCTCGCCCGCCCCGGGCTCGGCGTCGTCGAACAGCACCAGCGGGTGCAGGTTGCCGTCTCCGGCGTGGAAGACGTTGGCGACCTTGATGCCGTGCTCGCGGGAGAGCCTGTCGATGCCGGCCAGCACCTCGGGCAGCGCCGTGCGCGGCACCACCCCGTCCTGCACGATGTAGGCGGGGCTGATGCGCCCGACGGCGGCGAACGCCGACCTGCGGCCCTTCCAGATGGCCGCCCGCTCCTCGGGCCCCGCGGCCACCCGCAGCTCGAAGGCGCCCGAACAGATCTTCTCCAGCTGTTCGAACTGCCTGTCGACCTCCACCTGCGGCCCGTCCAGCTCCACGATCAGCACCGCGCCCGCGCCCTCCGGGTAGCGGCAGGCCACGGCGGCCTCGGCGGCGGCGATGGCCAGCGCGTCCATCATCTCGATGGCGGCCGGCACGATGCCCGCCGCGATGATCGCCGAGACGGCCTCCCCGCCGCGCTCGATGCCGTCGAAGGCGGCCAGCACCGTGGTCACGGTCTCGGGGGCGCGGCTGAGCCGTACGGTGACCTTGGTCGTGATCCCCAGCGTGCCCTCCGAGCCGATGAATGCGCCGAGCAGGTCGTAGCCGGGGTCGCGGCGGTCCAGCACCACGATGTCGCCGTCGGGCGTGACGATCTCGCAGGCCTCGACGTGGTTGACGGTGAAGCCGTACTTCAGGCAGTGCGCGCCGCCGGAGTTCTCCGCCACGTTGCCGCCGATCGAGCAGATCTGCTGGCTGGAGGGGTCGGGCGCGTAGTAGTAGCCATGGTCGCGGACGGCCTCCGTGATCGCCAGGTTCGTCACGCCCGGCTCCACGACCGCCCGGCGGTTGGGCAGGTCGATCTCGAGGATGGCGCGCATCCTCGAGGTGACGATCAGCACGCCGTCGGTGCGGGGGAGCGCGCCGCCGGACAGGCCGGTGCCCGAGCCGCGCGCTACGAACGGCACGCCGTGCTCGTTGCACAGCCTGACCACCGCCGCGATCTGCTCGGCGCTTTCGGGCAGGACGACGACGCCGGGCATGGCCCGGTGATAGGTGAGGCCGTCGCACTCGTAGGTGCGCAGCCGCACCGGGTCGGTGATCACCGAGTCCGCGGGCAGCAGCGCGCGCAGGTCCTCGGTGAGCGCGGTCGAGATCATGGTCACCTCCCCGGGACCGGTCGCCGACGCCGGCCCCGATGCAGAAAGCTACGGCATGCGGGCATAAGCGGGGAGAGTGAGGAACTCGGCGAAGTCGTCGTCGAGCGCGACCTCCTTGAACAGCGCCTCCGCCTGGCCGTACAGGTGCTCGTCGTAGCCGGGCTCGGCGGCGATCTTGGCGAGCTCCTCCGCGATGATCCGCTCGACCAGCTCCTTGGTCACCGGCTGTCCGGTGTCGGCGAGCGTGATGCCGTTGTGGATCCACTGCCAGATCTGCGAGCGGGAGATCTCCGCGGTGGCGGCGTCCTCCATGAGGTTGTGGATCGCGACCGCGCCGAGCCCGCCCATCCAGGCGGCCAGGTAGCGCAGGGCGACGTCGACGTTGTTGCGCAGGCCGTTCTCGGTGATGTCGCCGGGAGTGGCGGAGACGTTGAGCAGGTCGGCGGCCGAGACCTCGACGTCCTCGCGCAGCCTGTCGAGCTGGTTGGGGCGGTCGCCGAGCACCGCGGTGAAGACCTCGCGGCAGATCGGCACCAGGTCGGGGTGGGCCACCCACGAACCGTCGAAGCCGTCGCCGGACTCCCGCGTCTTGTCGGCCCTGACCTTGTCCAGCGCCACGGCGTTGACCTCGGCGTCCCTGCGGCTGGGGATGAAGGCCGCCATGCCGCCGATGGCGTGGGCGCCGCGCTTGTGGCAGGTGCGCACGAGCAGTTCGGTGTAGGCGCGCATGAACGGGGCGGTCATCGTCACGGCGTTGCGCTCGGGCAGCAGGAACTCCCGGCCCCTGGTGCGGAACTTCTTGATGACGCTGAACAGGTAGTCCCAGCGTCCGGCGTTGAGTCCGGCGGAGTGGTCGCGCAGCTCGTAGAGGATCTCCTCCATCTCGAAGGCCGCCGGACAGGTCTCGATCAGGACGGTCGCCCTGATGGTGCCGTTGTCCAGGCCGAGGGCGCGCTGGGCGTGCACGAAGACGTCGTTCCAGAGGCGGGCCTCCAGGTGCGACTCCATCTTCGGCAGGTAGAAGTACGGCCCCTTGCCCTTGGCCAGCTGCCTGGAGGCGCAGTGGAAGAAGTACAGGCCGAAGTCGAACAGCGAGGCCGAGACCTGCTGCCCGTCGACCAGGGCGTGCTTCTCGTCGAGGTGCCAGCCGCGCGGCCGCACCACGATCGTGGCCAGTTCCGCGTCGGGCTTGAGGGCGTAGCTCTTGCCGCCGGTCTCGAAGTCGATCGTGCGGTCGAGCGCGTCGCGCAGGTTGAGCTGCCCGCTGACGCAGTTGTCCCAGAGCGGGGAGTTGGCGTCCTCGAAGTCGGCCAGCCACACCTTGGCGCCGGAGTTGAGGGCGTTGATGGTCATCTTGCGGTCGACCGGCCCGGTGATCTCGACCCTGCGGTCCTCCAGGCCGGGGGCGGGCGGCGCGACCCGCCACTCGCCCTCCCTGACCTGCTTGGTCTCGGGCAGGAAGTCGAGCGTGCCGCCGGCCGCCAGCTCGGCCTGCCTGGCCTGCCGCGCCTCGAGGAGCTCCAGGCGCCTCGCGTCGAACTTCCGGTGGAGCTCCGCCACGAAGGCCAGCGCCTCCGGCGTGAGGATCTCCTCGAACCGGTCGTGCATGGGGCCGGTGATCTCCATAGGAGCCTCTTTCCGCATTGTGGAAAACAAGTTCTGGATTATGGAAGTGACGCTACTTCACAGGGTTGGTCCGGGACAAGGTAAGGGCGATCCCCGATGCTGCCTTTCCCATCGCCGGAGCAGCATGGAGACATGAGGACGAAAGGCCTGGTGGCCCTGGGTGCGCTGGTGTTGGCCACGACCGCGTTGACCGGCTGCGGCAGTGGATTCATGGCGATGAGCGGGCCCGCCGACGAGAAGACCGAGACCTACGAGGTGAAAGACAAGGTCGCGGTTCTGGACGTGATGAGCGGCGCCGGCGACATCGTGATCAACGAGACCGGCAGGACCGGGATCAAGGTCACCGAGAAGCAGCACTGGCGAGACCACGAGCCCGAGACCACGCACGAGGTGAAGGGCGACACCCTTGAACTGCGCTACGACTGCGCGCGCGGCGACAGCTGCTGGGTGGACTACACGATCGAGGTGCCGAAGGGCCTGCGGATCGCGGCCGAGGCCGGGTCGGGCGACGTCACGATGCGTTCCCTGACGGGCGAGGTCGAGGCCAAGGCGGGCTCGGGCACGATCGACGCCAACAACCTCGGCGGCAAGCGCGTCCTCGCGGAGACCGGCTCGGGCGGCGTCGAGCTGAGGTTCACCAACCCGCCCGACAGCGTCGAGGCGCAGGCCGGCTCCGGCGACGTCACGCTCTACCTGCCCAACGTCCCCTACGACGTCGTCACCGAGGTCGGTTCCGGCGACGCCCAGGTGAAGGTGACCGACGACTCGAGCTCGCCGCGCAAGGTCAGCGTCCGCACGGGCTCGGGCGACGCGCGCGTCCTGCCTCGTTGACCAGCCTTGCAGTCTCGTCGACGTCGGCCTGCCTCGTCAGTTAACCAGGTGACTGACCGGCCGGCCGTCGGGGATGATTCTGAGACGTCCGAACGTTGCCTTCTAGAGATGACACGAATGCACAACGACTCCCGTACTCGCTACACGCGTGACTCCGCCGCCACCTTCGCCACCGACGACGTCGAGGTCGGCGAGCTGGATCTGGAAGAGCGCCATGCGCTCCGCCGTGTGGCGGGCCTGTCCACCGAACTCCAGGACGTCACCGAGGTCGAGTACCGCCAGCTACGGCTGGAGCGGGTCGTCCTCGTGGGCGTGTGGACCTCAGGCACCGCGGCCGAGGCGGACAACTCGCTCCTGGAGCTCAAGCTCCTGGCCGAGACCGCCGGCTCGGAGGTCCTCGAGGGCCTCATCCAGCGGCGGCAGAGCCCCGACCCGGCCACCTACATCGGCTCGGGCAAGGCGCTCGAGCTGCGCGACGTGGTCGAGGCGACCGGCGCCGACACCGTGATCTGCGACGGCGAGCTGAGCCCCGGCCAGCTCCGCCAGCTCGAGGAAGTGGTGAAGGTCAAGGTCATCGACCGCACGGCGCTGATCCTCGACATCTTCGCCCAGCACGCCAAGAGCCGCGAGGGTAAGGCCCAGGTCGAGCTGGCCCAGCTGCAGTACCTGCTGCCGCGCCTGCGCGGCTGGGGCGGCAACCTGTCCAGGCAGGTCGGCGGTCGCGCCGCCGGCGGCGTGGGCATCGGCGGTCGCGGTCCCGGTGAGACCAAGATCGAGCTGGACCGGCGCCGCATCCGCGAGCGCATGGCCAAGCTCCGCCGCCAGATCGCCGGCATGTCCACCGCGCGCGAGACCATGCGCGCGCACCGCTCGGGCCGCGAGGTCCCGGCCGTCGCCATCGCCGGCTACACCAACGCGGGCAAGTCCTCGCTGCTCAACCGCGTCACCGGCGCCGGCGTGCTGGTCGAGGACGCGCTGTTCGCCACCCTCGACCCGACCGTGCGCAGGGCGCGCACGCCGGAGGGCAGGCTGTTCACGATCGCCGACACCGTCGGTTTCGTCCGGCTGCTGCCGACCCAGCTGGTCGAGGCGTTCCGCTCCACGCTGGAGGAGGTCGCCGACGCCGACCTGATCCTCCACGTCGTCGACGGCTCGCACCCCGACCCGGAGGGCCAGCTCAGCGCGGTCCGCCAGGTCTTCTCCGAGATCGACGGCGCGCTCGACGTGCCCGAGATCGTGGTGATCAACAAAGCCGACGCCGCCGACCAGGACGTGCTCGACAGGCTGGTCAGGGCCGAGCGCAACAGCGTCGTCGTCTCCGCCCGCACGGGCGAGGGGATCGGCGAGCTGACGGCCATGATCGAGAGTCAGCTGCCGGTGCTCGACCACGAGGTGTTCCTGCTCGTGCCGTACGGCAGGGGGGACCTGATCTCCCGCGCGCACACGGAGGGTGAGGTGATCTCCGTCGAGCACGTGGGCGACGGCACCGTCCTCCACGCTCGCGTGCCGTCGAGCCTCCTGCACGAACTGGTGGAGGTCGGCAAGCCCGTCGAACGGGTCTGAGCTGCGAGAATCGCGCGGGGATTCCCCGCGCGATTCTCACATTCTCGGGCAAAACCACGGTGGTCCTTGAACGTTTGGATTGCTACCATAAGTCAAGCCTTACCGACACTGATGGCGCGGGTATCGAGATGGCTGCTGCGAGTGATGTCACCTGCGGGGGCCGAAAGGGACGGACGGGGCCGAGCTGCTCCAAGAGGCGCAGACGCCGTTGTGATGCGCGGGCTTTCTTCCGAATAACCCTGTACAGCAAGCCGACCTGTGAAATAACGTAACTGAACTGAAATCGCCGGATCATGAGCCCGGCGACCGGTCACCGCACGATCGCTGCGGATGAGAGCAGGAGACCCCCGATGTCGGCCGGACCCGGAGCGGACTCAGTGGGCGCGGTAGCCGCCGCTCGCTCTCCGCTGCCTGTGTGCGGGGTGGTGCGATGACCGTTCGGCTGCTCACCAACATCGGCCGCATGTGGACGGGCAACGACGTCATCAGCAATGCGGCCCTCCTCGTTCACAACGACCGCATCGCCTGGGTGGGCCGTGCGGCCGACCTCCCGCAGAGCGTCCCCGGCGTCGTCGACGACATCGTCGACGTCGACCAGGTCGAGAACCTCAGCGGAGCGCTCGTCACCCCCGGCCTGATCGACGCGCACACCCACCCCGTCTACGCCGGCAACCGCTACGCCGAGATGGCCATGCGCTCCAGCGGCTCCTCCGCCTCGGCGATCAACGCGGCGGGCGGGGGCATCGGCTCCACCGTCACCGTGACCCGCGGCACCGACCCGTGGACGCTGTGCAACGGCGTGCGCGAGCGGCTGCGCTCCTGGCTGCTCAGCGGCACCACCACCGTCGAGGCCAAGACCGGCTACCACCTCACCCGCGACGGCGAGCTGGCCGACGTGCGGCTCCTGCGCGAGCTGGAGAAGGAACCGATGATGCCGCGCGTGCACGTCACCTTCCTGGCCGCGCACGTCGTGCCGCCCGAATACTTCGGCCGCCAGCGCGACTACGTCGAGGCCGTGGGCGCGTGGTGCGCCGACGCGGCCGCGGCCGGCGCCGACAGCGTCGACGTCTACTGCGACGAGGGCCACTTCACCACCGAGGAGTCGCGCTGGGTGCTGGCCTCGGGCCGCAACGTCGGGCTGCTGCCGCGCGTCCACGCCGGCGCCTTCAGCCGCCGCGGCGCCGTCCAGCTGGCCGCCGAGCTCGGCTGCGCCTCCGCCGACCTGCTCCACCACACCTCCGACGAGGACATCGCGGTCCTGTCCCGCTACGGCGTGCCCGCCGTGCTCTGCCCCGCCACCGCGATGCAGCGCGGCAGCCTCCCGCCGGTCCGCCGCATGATCTCCCAGGGCGTCACCATCGCGCTCGGCAGCGACCACAACCCCGGCCACTGCGGCATCACCTCCATGTCGCTGGTCATCAGCCTGGCCGTGGCGGCGTTCGGCATGAGCGTCGGCGACGCGCTGCGGGCGGCCACGCTCGGCGGGGCCACCGTGCTCGGCGCCCCCGACAGGGGCGTGCTGGCGCCCGGACGGCTGGCCGACATCGTGCAGTGGGACGCCGACCACGAGGGCGCCTTCGCCTGGTCCTTCGGGCTGAAGCCGCGCCGGGTCTGGCGGGGCGGCACGCCGGTCCAGTAGCTACTCTCTGGGTATGCCGCCCCCCGTCGCGATCGTCACCGACTCCACGGCCTACCTGCCCGCCGTTCCGCCCGGGGTGACGGTGGTGCCGCTCCAGGTGATCGTGGGCGGCCGGCCGTACGACGAGGGCACGCAGACCGGCATCGGCGAGTGGACCCCAGTGACCACCTCCCGGCCCGCGCCCCACCGTTTCGCCGCCGCCTACGCGGCGGCCTTCACCGCCGGCGCCCCCGGGGTCGTCTCCGTGCACCTGTCCGGCGACCTGTCCGGTACGGCCGAGGCGGCCAGGCTCGCCGCCGCCGAGGCCGCAGGGCCGGTCCAGGTGGTCGACAGCAGGTCCATCGCCATGGGGCTGGGCTTCCCCGTCCTGGCCGCGGCCAGGGCCGCCGCGGCGGGGCAGCCCCTCGACGAGGTCGCGCAGGTGGCCGCCAGGTCGGCCGCGCGCACCCAGACGTACTTCTACGTCGACACGCTGGAGTACCTGCGCCGCGGCGGACGCATCGGAGCCGCGGCCACACTGGTCGGCTCGGCGCTGGCGATCAAACCGCTGCTGCACCTGCAGGGCGGCCGGATCGTGCCGCTGGAGAAGGTCCGGACGGCGGCGCGCGCCATCGCCCGACTGGAGGACCTGGCGGTGCAGACGGCCGGGACCGAGCCGGTGGACGTGGCCGTCCAGCACCTGTCGGCCCAGGGACGCGCGGAGGCGCTGGCCGAGCGGCTGACGAAGCGGTTGCAGCGGCTGGTACGGATGAGCGTGGTCGAGGTGGGAGCGGTGATCGGGGTCCACGTGGGGCCGGGCGCACTGGGCATCACGGTGTCGCCCACCTCGTGACCCGAGGCGTCTCGGCCTGGTTGCGCCGGGGTTTTCTGGTTTGTGACACGGGTGTGTGGCGGCGTTGGGCGGTTCGGCCGGGTTGTGTCCAGCCGCCCCGCCGTCTGACCCGGCGGCACAGCGGCGTTCGTCTTCTCGACCTGCGTTTCCAGACATCCCGCCGTCTGATCCGGAGCCCGCGGGCGTTCGGCGTCTCGGCCTGGTCGTCCACAGGCGTCTCGACTCACTGACCGTGTTGTCCACAGAACCAGGTTCGGTGAGCGGCTTGAGGGCGTGCCGGGCCTACCTTCTCGAGTTGTGCGGAACTCGGAGGAGAACGTGGAGCGGGCAGTGGCCGCACGCCGGCTACGGCGGGCCACCTCGATGCCCTCCTCCGGCATGCGCGTCCCTCAGAGCCGCGCGGGAAACGCGCTACCCTCAGCCGGCATCCCACCCACCCCTTCGGACCCTTCGGGCTCTCGTCGGGCGGCGGGCCTCGCCCTGCCTTCCTCTGCCGCTTTCGACTCCAGCTCCGGCGTTGTGGCGTCCACCGAATCCATCGGCCCCAGGGGCGATGTCCTGCTACACCCGGGTGCCTTCGCGCCGCCCGCGCCTGGCGATGTCCTGGCCTCTGCCTCTGTCCCAGGCCGGACACCTGGCGACGCTCTGCCCTCAGCGGCCCCCCTTGCCCCTCACCGAGCAACGAACGACACCGAGCCGATCGCTGCCCCCTTCGGCCGCCACCGAGCACCCATAGACGCCGATCTGACCTCAGCCTTCTCGGAGCCGGGCGAAGCACGCGATGACGCCGGGCCGCTTCCTGCCGTCGGTGGGCACCCTCGGGCAGCGGGTGACGCGTTGCCCGCCGTCGGCCTCCACCGCGCGGTGGGAGATGCCGGTCTGGCCTCGGCCGCCTTCGACGCGCGCGGGACGCGTGGCGATGTCAGGCCGCTTCCTGCCCCCGTCGATCACCACCGGCCAGCGCGAGTCGCCGATCTGACCACGGTGTCCGTCAACCCGCGCCAATCGGGCGGCGTTGTCGAGTCGATCGCTGTCCCCTTTGGCCGCCGGCGGACAGCCGGCGATATTGACCTAGCCGGGGTCTCCATCGACCAGCGCGCGGCAGACCGGGATGGTGAGTCAACCGCCACCTTCGCCTCCCACCGGAAGCCGTTTGATGCCCAACTCGCCGCACATGGCATCCCAGCCACCCCTGGTCTCGACCACGCGAGCGGCGACGACCGGCACTACTTGCACCCCGCGGTCTTCTCGCTCTCAGCACCGGACGGCCACCTCTCAGTACCGGACGGCCGCCTCTCAGCACCGGACGACAACCCGCTTCCACGGGAGAAGCCGGCCGATGCCCGGGTGCACCCCTACGACCGCCGAGTCGTCCGCCGGCCAAGCGGCAGAACACCGGATGACCTCACCATCCCCGCCCCCGAGGGGCCCGACGAGTTCCTTCACCCACCCGCCACCGTCGACCGCGGACACCACAACGACCGGGATCCCGCCCCACGAATGGTCCAGACCGACTCTGACAGCATCTCCCCGCCCGTCCCGTCCTCCTTCGCCGCCTTCCGCGCCGCCGTCACCGCGCAGGCACCCGCCCTCGACCCCGGGCGTCCGGGCCTGCGCGTCCTCCTCGTTCTCGGTCTCCTCGCCGCCGTCGCCGGCGGGATCTACGCCTGGCGTTCCAGCCCCACCCCGGAACCCCTCGCCGCCCCACCCCCGATCAGCGGCTCCGCCGCGCCCCCGGCCGCCGTCGTCAGCCCCACGCCCACCTCGTCGGTCCTGGTCCACGTCACGGGCAAGGTACGTAAGCCCGGTGTCTATACCCTCCCCGGCGGCTCGCGTGTCGCCGACGCCGTCGAGGCGGCGGGCGGCGCACGTACCGACACCGCTACCGCGTCGGTCAACCTCGCCAGACGCCTGGTCGACGGCGAACAGATCGTCGTCGGCGCCCCAGGCAGCGTCAGCCAGGGCGGCACGGTCGCCGCCCCACCCGGCTCGGACCTGCTCGACCTGAACACCGCCACCCCCGACCAGTTGGAGCAGTTACCAGGAGTGGGCGAGGTGCTCGCCGCCAGGATCGCCGAGTTCCGTGCGACTCACGGCGGATTCCGCAGCGTCGACCAGCTGCAGGAGGTAACCGGCATCGGCGAGAGAAAGTACGCCGACTTGAAGGACAAGGTCCGTGTCTGACGCCGTTCGGGCGGCCCGGAGGTGACGAAACGACATGCCGCCATCGAAATGGACCGCGCTGTGGTCGCCAGTCCAGAGCGCTCAAAACGGCCAGCCGGCAAGGAGGCCCCATGAAGATTCAGCCCCCCAGCCAGAGGACCCCCGTCCTGAAAGGTCAGCCACCTTCTCGGCGGTCCTGGTCCCGCCCGCGCTCGCCTCCTGGGCGACCGCACTGGTCCTCTTGGGCTGCCCCGCACCGGTGGGCTGGGCCTGCGCGGTGGCCGCCGCGCTGGGCGCCGCGGCGATTCCTCTCACCCTTGCCTTCCTGCGCACCCGCCGGCGTCCGCACCTCGACGACGTCGCCAGGATCGAGGACGCACAACACCCCCGCATTGGCCAGTCAGAGGGCGCACAGCGTCAGCCCCTTGCCTCGCCAGGCCTCCGAGAACACCCACTTCTGGGTCCGCCAGAGGGCGCACAGCGTCAGCCCCTTGCCTCGCCAGAGCTCCTACAACACCGGCCTCTGGGTTCACCACAGGGCGTACAGCATCAACCCCTTGGTTTGCCGGAGCATGGACCACACCCACCTCTCGGTCCGGCAGAGGGTGCACAGCATCAACGCCTTGGTCCGCCAGTTCAGCGCCATGTCGGCGATCAGCACACCCTCTTCACCCTCGCCCGGCAACTCTGGACGCGCCGGGCCCGCCAGCCGGCGAACCACCGCCACAGGAAGGACCCCCAGCGCATCTGGATGAATGTCGCCATCGCCGTCCTCGGCTGCGTCGCCGCCACCAGTGCCGGCGTCGCCTTCCGGGTGCACGCCGTCACCACCGGCCCGGTGGCCGAGCTCGCCGCGAAGGAGGCGACCGTCCACGCCGACATCGTGCTCACCGGTGATCCCCGCGTGCGACGCGCCAAAGCCGCCTTCCACGGCGACAGTGTGGTGGTCGAGGCCACGATCGAATCCCTCGACACCCCGGCAGGACGGCTCGCCGTCCACAGCCCTGTCGTGGTGTTCGGATCGGGCGGCGCGTGGCGGCCGCTTCTGCCCAGCCAGCGCCTGCGCGTGACGGGCAGGCTGGGCACCGCCGAACCGGGCGAGCTGGTCGGCGCGGTGCTGCTCGTCCGGGGCCCGCCGGTGGTCCTGTCCGCGCCATCGGCCCTGCAGACAGTGGCCGGTGACCTGCGTGCGGGCCTGCGACGTGCGACGGACGTGCTGCCGCCCGACCAGCGTGGCCTGCTTCCCGGGCTCGTCGTGGGTGACGAGTCGCGCATGGACCCGAACGTCAGCGCCGACTTCAAGGACGCCGGGCTCAGCCACCTGACCGCTGTCAGCGGAGCCAATCTCGCGATCATGTCGGGCGCCGTGGTGGCGCTGTCCCGGCTCGCCGGGATGCCGCTTGCCGTACGGGCGGGGCTGGCGGCGATCGCCATGCTCGCGTTCGCGGTCGTGGCCCGCCCTTCGCCGAGCGTGTTGCGGGCGCTGCTGATGGGGCTGGTCGGAGCGATCGCCCTGGGCACCGGTCGCGCGCGGGACGGCGTCGCGGCGCTGGCGGGCACCGTGCTGCTGTTGATCATGTTCGATCCCGGTCTGGCCCGCGAGTACGGCTTCGCGCTGTCGGTCTGCGCCACGGGCGGCATCCTGCTGCTCGCCCCCCGCTGGCGAGACCGGCTGTCGGTCAGGATGCCGCGCTGGGTCGCCGAGGCCGTGGCCGTACCGGCGGCGGCGCAGGCGGCGGTGACCCCCGTGCTGGTGCTCATGGCCGGGCAGGTGCAGCTGGCCGCGGTTCCGGCCAACCTGCTGGCGGGGCCCGCGGTGGCACCGGCGACCGTGATCGGGTTCGCGGCGGCGCTGGTGGCGCCCGTCTCGATGGAGTTGGCGCGGCTCCTCGTGCTCCCCGCGGGCTACGCGGTCGGCTGGATCATCGCCGTGGCCGAGCACGCCGCCCGGCTTCCACTGGCCGAACTGCCGTGGCCGGGCGGCCTCGCCGGTCTGCTGCTGCTCGGTGGGGCCGCCGCGGTGGCGATACCGCTGCTGCGGCGCGCGGGGACGCGCAGCATCGTCCTGGTCATGGGTACGGCGGGCCTGGCCGCCGTGCTCGTGGCCGGGCCGGTGATCGCCCCGTGGCCGCCGCCGGGCTGGCTGTTCGTGGCATGCGACGTCGGGCAGGGCGACGCCCTCGCGGTCGCCGCGGGCCAGGGACGAGCCGTCGTCATCGACACCGGACCTGATCCCACCCTGGTCGACCGCTGCCTGCGCGACCTGGCGGTCCGGGAGATACCGCTCCTCATCCTCACCCATCCGCACCGCGACCACGTCGGCGGTCTCGACGGCGTCTTCAGGTCGGGACGGCGCGTCGGCGCGGTCATCGTCAGCCCCGGTCGCGCTCCGGTCGGCGAGTCCGCCCGCATCTCGAGGGACCTCAGCAGGCGCCGCATCCCCGAATGGGTCGCGGCACCGGGCGCCCGCTGGCGGTTCGGTCCCTCCGAGCTGAACGTGCTCGGCCCCGCTCCTGGCTCCCTGCCCAGCGGGCCGGGCGAAGGGAGCGTGATCAACAACGAGAGCGTGGTTCTCCTCGTGCGCTGGGCGGCGGGCTCCATGCTGCTCAGCGGTGACGTCGAGACGGAGGCGCAGGTGCAGCTGCTGCGAGCGGGACTGCCGCGCGCCGACCTCATCAAGGTCCCCCACCACGGTTCGGTACGGCAGGACCCTCGCTTCCTCGCGGCCATCGGGGCGAGGGCGGCGTTGATCAGCGTGGGGTCGGACAACGGGTACGGGCATCCGTCCCCGCGCACGGTGGGGTTGCTGCATCGGCTCGGCATGCGTGTCCACCGGACCGACCAGTCGGGCGCCCTGGCGGTCATCGACCAGTCGGGCCGCCTCGCGGTGGTGTCCAAGGGGCGGCCCGATGGATGACCTGCGGCTTCTGCTAGATCCAGGTCTCGTGGAGGTGCCGCCAGCGCAGGCCGTGAGGAGCGGCGGCGTCACGGACGAGGACCACGGTGGCACGGCGGTCGCGCGGATCGGGTCCGAGGTGGTGCTCGTCGTAGGTGGCGACCACCACGGTCCCGGCGTCGGCCACCACCGTGACGTTCCGGATCTCGATCGTGAGGGCGGGCGCGGCGCCGTGCGCGGGTTCGATCACGGCCAGCAGGTGAGGCATGGTCAGCGTCTCACTGTCCGGGGTGACGAAGGTGAAGTCGGGTGTGTGGGCGGAGGCGAAGGCGTCGAGGTCGGTGCGCGGGCCACGTCCGGTGAGCCAGCGTTCGATGACCTCGTGATGGCGCTCGACCTCGGCTCTGGCCGCCTCCAGGGTCGCTTCCAGACGGAGTGCGGAGGAGGCGGGGTCCGGGGTCGTGTCGGATTCCATACTGGTCTCGGCTTTCGCGGTAGTGGGTCGGTTGATCTTCATGAGTCGGTCGGCCGTCGCGGTAGGACCGCTGTTGGGCAGGTTGGTCAGCAAAAGGAGCAGGCAGGGGCCACAGGACGGGGGACGTGGTCAGCAGGACTGCGGGCGTCCCTGGGGCGGCGTCTCGAAACATGGGGTTCCGGAGTGCGACGTACTGAAGCGCAGCGCGCACCGGCGGCCGCGGCCGGTCGGCCGGTAGGTCGAGCCGGTCGGGCAGGCCGTCGAGCGCGCGCCGCCAGTAGGCGTCCCCGGCCGCCTCCACACCCGTCTTGGTCTCCGCGCAGGGCGGTTGCATGTGCCTGCCGTACTCAGGAGTGGGGCGGCCGGACGTTCCCGCAGCCGTGGGTGGCAGTGCGCGGCGGTCTCCTCCTCCGCCGACCCAGTGACAAGGAGCGCAGCGGTCTCATCCTCCGCATACCCGGTGACAACCCGTCGAAGAGAGCGGGAGGGAGCCGCGGTCAGAGGGCGAGGTCGTGCCAGGGGCGGGCGGCGATCCAGTCGTGGAGCCGGGTGAGGCGGATGTCGAGGGCGGCTTCGAGTTCGGCGGGGTTGAGGCCGTAGACGTCGCCGTCGTTCTCCGCGACCCAGCGGTAGGTCCCGGCGACGCCTTTCGCGGTGGATGCTCCGAGCGCGTGGGTCAGGGCCTTCTCGAACTCGTCGACGTCCTGGGCGACGAACCGGACGGGACGGCCGAGGACCGTGGCGAAGGCGGCGGCGAGCATCGGCCCGGTCACCACGTCGGGGCCTCCGATGTCGAGGGAGAGGGCGGACGGGGTGGTCAGTGGTTGGGTGAGGGCGGCGACGGTGGCGGTGGCGAGGTCGTCGTGGCAGAGCCAGGCGACTCGGGCATGAACGGGCAGCGGGTAGCGCAGTTCGCCCTCGTGGACGAGTGGCCCCGCCACCCACGGCGCGCACAGGTTGTCCAGGTACACCGGCGGGCGCAGCACCACGGTGGGCACCCCGCTCGCCGCCAGGGTCGCCGCCGCCGTCCGGCGCGTCTCGAAGGCCGCCACCGTCGTCGGCTCGGAAGGGATGCGGGTGCCGGTGTTCAGGACCAGTCGGCGCACGCCCGCCTCGGCCGCCGCCGTGGCGATGTTGCGCACATACAAGTCCACGACCGGGGCTGAGTACACCATGGGCAGCATCACGCTGGCGTGCGTCACCCCGTCGAACGCGGCCCGTACGGCGGAGGCGTCGGCGAGGTCGCCGATCACTGGCTTCACGTCGTCGGGCAGGCCCGCGCCCGTTCTGGTAAGCCCGATCACCGAATGTCCCGAACCGACGAGACGTCGAGCCACCGCGCCGCCCTGGGCCCCGCTGGCACCGATCACGAGAATGTTCATGCCGTCCAGCCTGCTGATCACTGTGGCTACGATCGATAAAGGCAAGTCTTCAAAGCTTTAAGGATCGTCCGTGAATGAGGATCTGCTGAGCGAGCTGCTGACGCCGCTGCGGCTGCACGGCGTCTTCCACAGCCGGTGGTCGGCGCGCGCCCCGTGGGGGATCGCCGGCGAGCGCGAGCACTGCGCGCTGCTCCACTACGTCCAGGAGGGCGAGTGCACGGTGGAGATGCCTGAACTGCCCGAGCCGGTACGGCTGCGCGCGGGCGACCTGGCCGTCTTCCCGCATGGCGCCGCCCATCGCCTGGCTGATCGGCCTGGCAGCGCGACCGTGCCGCTCGCCGCGGTGCTGCCCCAGCGGGAGCCCGGCGGTGCCCGCACGGTGGAGATCGACGGTCCCGGCGCCGCCACGACGATGCTGTGCGGCGGCCTGCACTACGACGGGGCCGCCGCCGCACCGCTGTACCAGGCGCTGCCACCGGTGCTCGTCCTGGACAGGAAGCTGCTCGAAAGCCAGCCGCTGCTGTCGGGCACACTCGACCTCCTGGCGGCGGAGTGGCAGGGCGGTGAGCCCGGCGGGGTGCTGGTGGCGTTGCGGGCGTTCGAGCTCGTGTTCGTGCTGGCGCTGCGGGTGGCGTTGCGCGATCTCGACAAGCCGGTGCTCCATGCTCTGCGGCATCCGGGGATCAGCCGGGCGCTGCTGGCCGTGCAGACGAGGTTCGCCGAGCCGTGGACTCTGGCGTCGCTGGCGGGGGAGGCGGGGCTGTCACGATCGGCGTTCGCGGCGAGCTTCCGTGAGCTGGTGGGGGAGGCACCGATGCGGCATCTGATGGCGCGCCGGATGCAGGAGGCCTCCCGGCTGCTGAAGGAGTCGGCGTTGCCGCAGAGCCGGATCGCCGAGCGGGTCGGCTATCGGTCGGAAGTGGGCTTCCACCTGGCCTTTCGTCAGTGGTGCGGGCAGACGCCGGGGGAGTACAGGCGTTCGGGAGGGGCGCGGCCGGTCGCGCGCTGACCGTGGCCAGGCAGCGGTCCGGCGGCGGCGGTCCGGTGGCGGAGGCGGGCGTGGCGGCGGTGGCGGGCGTGGTTGGGCTCGGGTCGGCTTGGTGGTGGAGGCGGTTGGCGACTGGTGGCGGAGACCTGCGTGGCGGTGGTGGGCGCGGCTTCGGGCTTGGGTCGGCTCGGCGGTGGAGGCGGTTGGCGATCGGTGGTTCGGCGGTGTGGGTCGGGGAGGTGCGGAGTGGGTGCGGGAGCCTCCTGGACTGGTGTCGCTCGTTGGTGGAGGGGCGGATGGGGATGGAATGGCGGGGCGGGCGGTCGGTCGGGTTGGCAGGCCGAGGAGTCGGGCCAAGGGGAGGGTGGCGTTGGTGGGTCGGCGTTACGGGGGCCGGCCCCGTGGGCCCGCAGTAGCGTGATGGACGGGCGGTCACCGGTGACCGCGGTGGCCTATCGGGTGCTTGCCGTACAGGAGAATTGACCGCATGGTGACGTTGGTCGTCGGGGACGAGGAACTGCTGGCCGAGCGGGCGGTCGGCGCCGTGGTCGGCGCCGTGAGGGCGCAGGGTGCGGGCGCGGAGGTGCACGATCTGGTCGGCGGCAAGGTCGAGCCCGGTGAGCTGACGCGCCTGACCTCGCCCTCGCTGTTCGGCGACAGGTCGGTGGTGGTCATCAGGTCCGCGCAGGACCTGTCCAAGGACGTGATCACCGAGGTCGTCGGCTACGCCAAGAACCCGGGCGACGACACCGTCCTGGTGCTGGTGCATCCGGGGGGTGCCAAGGGCAAGGCGCTGGTCGACGGCATCAAGAAGACCAAGGCCGAGGTCGTCACCGTCAGCAAGCTGACCAAGCCCGCCGAGCGGCTCGACTTCATCAAGAGCGAGATCAAGCGGGCGGGCCGGACGATCACTGGGGATGCCGCCCAGGCGCTGCTCGACGCGGTGGGCAACGATCTGCGCGAGCTGGCCGCGGCCTGTAGCCAGCTGGTGTTCGACACCGAGGGCAAGAGCATCGACCTGAACGCCGTCGCCCGCTACCACAAGGGCCGAGCCGAGGTGAGCGGGTTCACGGTGGCGGACTCGGCGGTCGAGGGCCGCCTGGCGGATGCGTTGGAGCAGGTGCGCTGGGCGTTGAGCACGGGGGTCGCGCCGGTGCTGCTGGTCAGCGCGCTGGCCAGGTCGCTGCGGTCGCTGGCCAAGGTGGGCGGGGCGGGGCGCAACGTGCAGGCCGCGCAGCTCGGGATGGCCCCGTGGCAGATCAACAATGCCAAGCGGCAGCTCCGGGGGTGGGGTCCCGAGGGGTTGTCGGCGGCGCTGATGGCGGTCGCCGCGGCCGACGAGCAGGTCAAGGGCGGTGGTGCCGACCCGGCCTACGCGCTCGAGCACGCCATCCAGACGATCGTCGCCGCCAGGAACGGCCGCTGAACGGCGCGCCCCGCCACTGAACGCGCGTCTGTCCGTTGAGCGGCGCGCCCGGCCACTGAACGGCGCGTCTGGCCGTTGAGCGGCGCGCCCGGCCACTGAACGGCGCGTCCGGCCGTTGCAGGTCGGCGGTTGTCCGGGTCCTGCCGGACGGTGGGGCGGGTCCCGCCCAGGCGGGCGGTCTCTCGGGCCTCGCGTCGTCGGCGTCGTGCGCCGAATTCGGGATCACTCGGTCCGGATCCGGGTCACCCGGGCCGGGTTCGTGTCATGCGGGCGGGCCGCTGAGTCCAAGGCTTTCGGCCTGTGTCGCCAAAAGCGGTGGGTCGGGGTCGGGGTTGGTGTCTGGCGGGGCGGTGGGTCGGGGTCGGGGTTGGAGCCCGTCAGGCGGTAGGCCGGGGTCGAATCGAGGTTCGGTGGTCAGGGCGGCTGGCCGGGGTCGATGTTTCGTGCCGTCACGATCACGGACCGGGGGGTGTCCCGGTGTCAGCCTCGGGCTGATTCCACGCTGGTCAGGAGGCGCTTGAGGAGCCCGTCGAGGACCTCCTGTTCGTCCGGGTCCAGGACGGCGACCATCGCCTTCTCCGCTCTCGCTCTGACCTGCATCGCCGCCGACCACAGCTCGTGTCCCTTGTCCGTCAACGCCACGTCGACCCTGCGCCGGTCCTCCTCGCTGCGGATCCGGCGCACCAGCCTGGCCTTCTCCAGTGTGTCGATGCGTCCGGTCATCCCCGCGGGTGACAGCATCAGCTCGCCCGCCAGCTCGGACGGCGTGGCCTGCCGGGAGTCGCGGGAGGCCAGCCGGTGCAGCGTCTCGAACTCGAAGTCCTGCATCCCGACCTCGGCCAGCGCCGCCTCCTTGGCGAGGCGGACGTGCTTCACCAGCAGCTGCATCCGCGTGATGATCGCCTCCGCTCGCTCGTCGTAGGGCGCCTTGCCGCGCCAGCGCGCCAGGTGCTTGTCGACAGAGTCATACGTTGACGAAACATTCGCTGGCGAACTATTCTCCCGTCCCATGCTGACCAGACTAGTGATCGGCCGGGCGTTGTCCGCCCTGGCGACCGCGCTCATCCCGACGACGCTGACCCTCGTCGTGCTCAGGGTCACCGGTGACGCCGCGGACCTGGGCCTCGTGCTGGCGTGCGAGCTGGTGCCGATGCTGGTGCTGCTGCCGTTCGGCGGCGTGCTCGCCGACCGCTTCCCGCCCGAGCGGGTCGCGTTGCTCGCGGACCTGACCAGGTGCGCCGCCCAGGCGGCGATCGGGGTGGAACTGCTGGCCGGTGTCGAGAGGATCGCCGACCTGGCAGTGCTCGCCGCGATCACGGGAGCGGCGGTGGCGTTCGGCACGCCTGCCGTACCCAGGCTGGTGGCCGCGACCGTGGAAGGACCGGCGCGGCTGCGCGCCAACGCGCGGATCAGCCTGGCCACCAGCCTGTCGGCCGTGGGTGCGCCCGCCCTCGCCGGGGCGCTCGTCCTGGGCGCGGGCCCCGGCTGGGCGTCGCTGGTCACCGCCGTGCTCTTCGCGGCCTCCGCCTTCACCCTGGGCGGCGTCCGTACGGCCACGGCCGCCCCCACCGGCAAGCACTCGCTGGCCAGGGGCTGGCAGGAGATCAGGCGCCGCCCGTGGTTCCTGGTCAGCGTCCTGGGCCACGGCGTGTGGCACTTCTGCGCGGGACTGTTCCTCACGCTCGGCCCGCTGATCACCGTCCGCGGTGGCGAGACGATGTGGGTGATCATCGTGCAGTGCGGCACGGTGGGCATGCTCGCGGGCGTGTTCGTCGCGCCCCGCCTGCCGGTCCGCAGCCCGCTCGTCGGCTGCGCGGTGGGCGCCTCGCTCTACGCCGTGCCGCTGGCGGCGCTCGCCGTGCCGCTGAACGGGTGGGCGGTGGCGGTGGCCTACGGCGTGGCGATGTTCGGGCTCGGCGTGCTCGTGCCGCTGTGGGAGACCGTGGTCGCCGACAGGATCCCGGTGGAGGCGCTGGGCAGGGTGCGCTCCTTCGACTCGCTGATCTCGTTCGCCAGCCGTCCGCTCGGCCTGGCCGTCGCCGCCCCGCTGGCCGGATGGGCCGGTACGGCGGTGCCGCTGTGGGTCGCGGCGGTCGCGGTGGCCGCGGCGAGCCTGAGCGTGCTGGCCGTACGGGAGGTCAGGACGCCTGCGCCGCGGCCTCTCGCAGCACCCCGTCGCTGATCTCCAGCACCCTGTCGGCCAGCGAGATCAGGCTCTGGTCGTGGGTGGCCACCAGCGCGGTGACGCCCTCGCTGCGCACCAGCGCCCTGATCAGCTGCATGATCTGCCGCCCGGTCTGCGAGTCGAGCTGACCCGTCGGCTCGTCGGCCACCAGCAGGCGCGGCCGGTTGGCCAGCGACCTGGCGATCGCCACCCGCTGGCGCTGGCCGCCTGACAGCTCGTAGGGGCGCTGGTTGGCGTGCTGCTCAAGTCCGACCAGCGACAGCAGCACGCGCACCCGCTTGTCGCGTTCGTCGACGGGCGTGCGGGCCAGGCGCATCGGCACGCCGACGTTCTCGGCCGCCGACAGCACCGGGATCAGGCCGAACGACTGGAAGACGAAACCCACCACGTCCCTGCGCAGCGCCAGCAGCCGGTCCTCGGGCAGCGAGGTGACCTCCTGCCCGGCCACCACCACGCGTCCGGCGTCGGGCCGGTCCAGCCCGCCGATCTGGTTCAGCAGCGTGGTCTTGCCCGAACCCGACCTGCCGGTGATCGCCACCAGCTCGCCGGGAAAGGCCGCGAAGGACACCTCGCGCAGCGCGACGACCTCCTTGGGCCCCGTCCGGTAGACCTTGCGCAGGCCCTCCACGACCACCAGCGGCTCAGCGCTCATCCGCGGGCTCCTCACGCGACGGCCACACCCCGATGTGGTCGGACTCCAGTTCGAGGCGCACCCTGCGCTCCATGTCGAGGGCGTTCATGAAGTCGCGCGGCAGCTGCAGGCGGCCCGCGCGGTCGAGGACGGCGTACTCCTCGGCGATGATCTGACCCTCGGCGCCCTCGCGGCGCAGCGTCTCGCTGCTGGTACGGCCGTCGCGGATGCCGATCGTCCGGTCGACCTGCTCGGAGACCAGCGCGTCGTGCGTCACGATGACCACGGTGACGCCGAGCTCGCGGTTGGCCCTGCGCAGCGCGTCGAACACCTCCTCGGAGGTCTCGCTGTCGAGTTCGCCGGTCGGCTCGTCGGCCAGGATGAGCTGCGGCGAGTTGGCCAGCGCCACGGCGATCGCGACGCGCTGCTGCTCGCCGCCCGACATCTCCGACGGCTTCCTGCCCGCGCAGGAGCCGACGCCCAGCAGGGCCAGCAGCTCCATCGCCCGGTTCCTGTCCTTGGTGCCCGCGAGCTTCATGGGCAGCTCGACGTTCTCCCGCGCGGTCAGGTAGGGGAGCAGGTTGCGCGCGGTCTGCTGCCAGATGAAGCCGACCACCTCGCGCCGGTAGCGCAGCCGGTCCTTGGCCGTCATCGACAGCAGGTCCATGCCCGCCACCCTTGCCACGCCGGCCGTCGGCACGTCGAGGCCCGACAGCACGTTCAGCAGCGTCGACTTGCCCGAGCCTGACGCGCCGACGATCGCGATCAGCTCGCCCTTCTGGATCAGCAGGTCGAGGCCCTGCAGGGCGACCACCTCGACGCCCTCGGTCTTGTAGATGCGGACCAGGTTGTCGCAGACGATGTGCGCGTCGGCGCCGAAGACGGGGCGCTCCCGCGCGGCCCGCGCCTCGAGGTCGGAGATGGTGGGCGTGCTGGTCACCGGTCACCCTCTGGGGCGGAGCCGAGGGCTGCCTGGGCGGTGATCGTAATCATGGGGAGATCTCCCGGACGGCCGTGAGAGCGGCGAGGACGGTGCTCTGTTGAACCCTTGGGGATGGTCATGGGTCACGGCAAGTGGATCTTCTCAATGGTGACACAGCCGAAACGCCGGGGTGATGTCCGAACTGTGACACATTCTCCATGCGGTCCGGATATTTCCTGGCATGGGGGACGCCGCAGGCGCACAGGCGTGGGGCCGGTCGCGAGCGCACCCGCGTGCGGCAGGCCGCAGGCGCGCGGGGTCTACGGCAGCTGCGGTCACCGGCGTGCGGCAGGTCGGGGTATGCGGGCCCGCGGCAGGTCGCGGACACACGGAAACGCCGCACCCCGTCATCCGGAGTGCGGCGTCGCTGGAGCGTCTGCGACTACTTGGCAGCCTGCAGCGCGGCGGTGCGCTGAGCGATCGCCGACTTGCGGTTGGCGGCCTGGTTCTTGTGGATGACGCCCTTGCTGGCGGCCTTGTCGAGCTGGCGGGCGGCGGCGCGCTGCAGCACCACGGCCTCGTCGACGTTGCCCTGCTCGGCGGCCTCGCGGAACTTGCGGATCGCCGTCTTCAGGGAAGACTTGACAGCCTTGTTGCGCAGACGAGCCTTCTCGTTCTGCTTGTTGCGCTTGATCTGGGACTTGATGTTCGCCACGAAGAAGCCTCGGTGAAGGTCAGGAATCGGATGGGGCGCGCGGGCTCGATGAGAGGGCGCGCCACACGCAGTTGAACAGGTTACCAATAATTCAGGTCGCCGCTCAAATCGACGACCTGCGCCTCACCAGCATACGGGCTGACTCCCCAGACCTCACTCCTCACGGCCTCCCGGCGCGCCCACCTCGCCGTTCTCTCCCGGGCGAGGGCGCCGGCCGGGTCCAGTGGTCGGCGTATTCCTTCCAGTCCTGCTCCGTCGCCGCGAAGTCAACGTACAGCGCCAGCCCGAAGCCCTCCCGCCTGCCGTACGACGACAACGCCAACCGGGCCGCCTCACCCGCGAGTGCCACGCTCTCCGCCGCGTCGCCGTACGGCACGCCGTGGTCGTGGTAGGCGGGCGCGCCGACGAGTATCGACGTGGCGGCGGGGGTGAGGTCGAGCGCGAGACCCGCCTGCCGGACGACGTACCCGCCGTACAGCCACTGCAGCGGAAGGCCGGAGTCGTAGGTCATGATCGCCACCTGGTCCGTACGGCCGGCGACCTCCTGGTAGTAGCCCTGCGACCAGTACTTGTCGTGGCCGAGGATCGCCCGGGTCGCCGGCCGCATGAGCGGATAGGGCTCGATCTGCGGCGTCGAGACCGACAGCAGCCTGGTCAGCGGCCTGGTGCGGTCCAGCAGGTCGAGGAAGTCGGTGTCGCCGTCGCCGATCGGCTCGAAGTTGTAGTGGATGCCGTCGAACCCGAGGTCCATGATGTGCTTCGCCCCCGCCAGGACGCGGGCACGGGCGGCGGGGTCGTCGAGGTCGAGGCCGTTCTTGACGGCCTGCCCGAGCCAGGCCGAGACCCGCACATCAGGCAGATGTTTCCGCCACCACTTCAGAAAATTTCCGGCATTGGGGTGCTTGGCGGGGTTGAGGCTGCCATCCCATTCGAAGGGGCCGGAATGAACGTAGACGTCCCTGATGCCGGTGCCGCGCAGCCGTACCGCCATCGCCTCCACGTCGCGCTCCGTGCGGCGGCCGTCGACCCACGCGTGCCCGAGCCACAGCGCATCGTTGCCCGTGCTCTTCGCCCAGGCCTCCGGCGCCCCGGTAAACTGGAGCCGAAGTGCCGTCGCCAGGAGGGCGGCGAGCGCGACCAAGACGGCCAGGGCCAGCGCCAGTACGCGCAGACCGTGGCGGATGACGGTTCGGGCAACCACCCGGGCATGTCACCATGAAAGACGCTTGACCTCAACCCTTGTCGAAACGGACTTCGGTGCGCAATCAGCCTGGCCAGACCGACCCCGCGTTGATCCGCAACTTCTGCATCATCGCGCACATCGACCATGGCAAGTCGACGCTTGCCGACCGGATGCTGCAGATCACCGGCGTGGTCGACGATCGCTCGATGCGCGCGCAGTACCTCGACAGGATGGACATCGAGCGCGAACGCGGCATCACGATCAAGTCGCAGGCCGTGCGGCTGCCGTGGAACGGCCATGTCCTCAACATGATCGACACGCCGGGCCACGTCGACTTCACCTACGAGGTCTCGCGGTCGCTGCAGGCGTGCGAGGGCGCGATCCTCCTGGTCGACGCCGCACAGGGCATCGAGGCGCAGACGCTGGCCAACCTCTACCTGGCCATGAACAACGATCTGCACATCATCCCGGTGCTCAACAAGATCGACCTGCCCGCCGCGCAGCCGGAGAAGTTCGCCGAGGAGCTCGCGGGGCTCATCGGCTGCGACCCCTCCGACGTGCTGAGGGTCTCGGGCAAGACAGGCATCGGGGTGAAGGAGCTGCTCGACCACGTCGTGGAGACCGTTCCGGCCCCCGTGGGCGACGCCGACGCGGCGGCCCGCGCGCTGATCTTCGACTCGGTCTACGACACCTACAGGGGCGTCGTCACCTACGTCCGGGTCGTCGACGGCCACCTGGGCAAGCGCGAGCGCATCACCATGATGTCCACGCAGGCCACCCACGAGACGCTCGAGATCGGGGTGATCTCGCCCGAGCCGAAGGTGGCCGAGAAGGGGCTGGGCGTCGGCGAGGTCGGCTACCTCATCACCGGCGTGAAGGACGTGCGCCAGTCGCGCGTCGGCGACACCGTCACCTCGGCCGCGCGTGGTGCCACCGAGATGCTGGCGGGCTACGACCACCCCAGGCCGATGGTGTTCTCCGGGCTCTACCCCATCGACGGCGACGAGTATCCCGAGCTGCGCGAGGCGCTCGACAAGCTGCAGCTCAACGACGCCTCCCTGGTCTACGAGCCGGAGACCTCCGCCGCGCTCGGCTTCGGCTTCCGCGTCGGCTTCCTCGGCCTGCTGCACATGGAGATCATCCGCGAGCGGCTGGAGCGGGAGTTCGGCCTGTCGCTGATCTCCACCGCGCCGAACGTGGTCTACCGGGTCGTCATGGAGGACGGCAAGGAGATCACGGTCACCAACCCGTCGGAGTTCCCGACCGGCGGCAAGATCGCTCAGGTCTTCGAGCCGGTCACCAAGTCGACGATCCTGGCGCCCGCCGAGTTCATCGGCGCGATCATGGAGATCTGCCAGGGCAGGCGCGGCCAGCTCCAGGGCATGGACTACCTGTCGGAAGACCGCGTCGAGATCCGCTACACGCTTCCGCTCGGCGAGATCATCTTCGACTTCTTCGACCAGCTCAAGTCGCGTACCCGCGGCTACGCCTCGCTCGACTACGAGCCCGCCGGCGAGCAGGAGGCCGACCTGGTCAAGGTCGACATCCTGCTGCAGGGCGAGCCGGTCGACGCCTTCAGCGCGATCGTCCACAAGGACAAGGCGTACGGCTACGGCGTCGACATGGCCAAGAAGCTGCGCGAGCTGATCCCGCGGCAGCAGTTCGAGGTGCCGATCCAGGCGGCCATCGGCGCGCGCGTGATCGCCCGCGAGAACATCAGGGCGATCAGGAAGGACGTCCTCGCCAAGTGCTACGGCGGTGACATCTCGCGTAAGCGCAAGCTGCTGGAGAAGCAGAAGGAAGGCAAGAAGCGCATGAAGATGGTGGGCAGGGTCGAGGTGCCGCAGGAGGCCTTCGTCGCCGCGCTGTCCACCGAGTCGAGCGCGGACAAGGCCAAGAAGTAGCTGCCTGAAGTCGTCACCGAGGTAGTCGCCGCACCAGGGCCCGGAGCTCCCCGCTGGAGCACCGGGCCCTGTCGTGTTTCCCGAAGCAGAGGTCCGCAGTGTTCCGGAAGCAGAGGTCCGCAGTGTTCCGGAAACAGGGGTCCACGGTGCTTCCGGAAACAGGGGTCCGCGGTGTTTCCGGGAACAGGGGCACGCGGGGTGCGGGGTCGGTGGCACCGGTGGGTTCCGTGTGGGTTCCGTGTTGGTTCCGTGTTGGTCCCGCGTGGGGGGGTGGCCTGGTTCGTTGTCCGAGGAGTCGGTCCGGCCACCCGTCGGCTCGGTGGCGCGGGGCTGATCCCGTTGCCGACCCGAGCTCGTCGCGGGGCGGGATTGGCTGCCGGGGTGGGGCCGGCCGCCGGAGCGGGTGGATCGTGGCGGCCGGTTTTTGTCGGTGCGGTGCCGTAGCTTCTTCTCGGATCGAACACATGTCCGACTGTGGAGGTGGCATGGACGGCGACATCGTCGAGTCCGAGCGGTTCGTCAAGGCCGCCGTGCTGGGTGTGGCGGTGGCCGAGGAGACCCGGCGGCTGTTGCGGCTGCATTTCACGCCGAGCGAGGTGGGATCCGACGGAAGGGTGCACGTCGAGGTGCCGTATCCCGACTCGGCGGTGGTGGAGGCGGTGCTCGACGTGGCGGCCGAGTGTTTCGGGGAGAAGGGGTCCTCGGTCGAGGAGATGCGGCAGGCCGCGCTGGACAGCCTGTTACAGCTGGCCGGGTTCGACGAGGAGTCGCCGTTGCACCGGCGGGCCTGCTGACCTCGCCTCCCCGGTTCCTACCCGGCAACGCGGTACGACCGTGTGCGGGGGCACTCCTCCTTGGCGCGAGAACGCGGGAAGGGGAGAAGGAAGCCGGGCCGGGAAGCGAGGGCTTCCGCCGTACGGGAGTGGGGCCGTCGGGGGGAAGCGCAAGAGTCGCGAGGTCGGGCCGGGAAGCGAGGGCTTCCGCCGTACGGGAGCGGGGCCGTCGGGGGAAGCGCAAGAGTCGCGAGGTCGGGGTGGGAGGGGTGCGCTCGGGGAAGAGGCATGGGCCCGGTCGGTGAAAGGGCTGGTCCTGGGGAACGGGGGAGCGGGGCGTGGGGACGGTGCGAACGCCTGCGCCGTCCCCACGAGACAACCCCCCGAAGCGCCTACCGTGGCGGCGCCGTCAACGGAGCACCTGGTACAGCGCCGAGGTGAGCGAGGCCTTGGCGTCGTCCTGGTCGATGGACCACATCATCGACCCGCCCAACCCCTTGAGTCGGATGTAGGCGGCCTTCTGCGTCATCACCGCGGGATCGTCGTACGACCAGAACTCGTTGCCGTCGTACAGCCACACGGTGCCGGTGCGCAGGTCCCGGTACCGCTTGCCGGGCTTGCTCGCGAGGTCCTTGTAGTCCTCGCTGCCCGCCGCCCACTTGCCGGGCGCGGGTCCCGAGGCGGGCTGGTACAGGCCGTCGCCGCCCGCGGTGACGCCGGTCCAGCCCTGCCCGTAGGCGGGCACGCCGACGACGATCTTCCGGGCGGGCGCACCGCGCGACAGGTAGTCGCGCACGGTCTGGTCGACGCTGTACCGCACGGGGTTCGGGTCGCGCCGGTCGGTGAGGAGGTTGCCGTTGTGCCCGGTCCGCGACTCCCACGAGCCGCGCAGGTCGTATCCCTGGACGGTGGCGAAGTCGAGCAGCCTGAACACCTTGCGCACCTCGAACCCGGCGTCGATCTTCGCCGCCGATGCCGGCAGGAACGCGGTGAGCTCGGCGGAGCGGGAGTGCGCGGCCATCCGCGACCTGAGTTCGGCCAGGAACAGCGTGAAGTTGCGCTTGTCCTCGGGCCTGATCACGTTGCCCGGAGCGCCTTCGGAGCCCGGCCACTCCCAGTCGAGGTCGAGGCCGTCGAACACACCGGCGCCCGCGCCCGGTTCGAGGCCCGGCAGGTCGCCCTTCAGCCACATGTCGACGCAGGAGGTGGCCAGCTTGGCGCGCGACTCGGGGGTGAGGACGGCGTCGGAGAAGTAGCGGGAGCCCGTCCACCCGCCGAGGGAGAGGAGCACGCGCAGCTTCGGGTGCTTGGCCTTGAGCTTGCGCAGCTGGTTGAGGTTGCCGTTGAGCGCCTGGCCGGGCGCGTCGGCGACGCCGTCCACGCTCTGCTCGGCGGGGACGGGGCGCTGCCAGTCGGCCCAGGGGTCGGCCGAGACGCAGGTGCCGTCCGCGCCGACGAAGCCGAAGGCGTAGTTGATGTGGGTCAGCTTGGCGGCGGCGCCGCTGGTGTCCATGTCCTTGACGTGGAAGTTCCTGCCGTAGACGCCCCACTGGATGAAGTAGGCGACCCGCTTGAACCCGCCGCGGGCCTCGGCGGGCAGCGCCACCGCCGTGAGGCCCAGGACTAAGGAGGAAAGGACGACGAGGACTCTCTTCACAGGCGTCTCCAGTCGGCTAACTTATAGGAAACTTTCCTTTAAGTTGACCCGGATCGTAGGCCGGTGCGATCGGCCCGTCAATGGGGTGGGCCAGGGTGGTGCGCGGGGCACGGCAGACTGGAAGCGTGCCATCCACCCTTCCCGACGGCGACCCCGCGCCCGCGTCAGGCGAACTGCCCGCGAGCGCGCTGAACGGCCTGGGCGAGCGCCCCTTCGGCTTCTACGTCCACGTCCCCTTCTGCGTGACGCGCTGCGGCTACTGCGACTTCAACACCTACACCGCCGCCGAACTGGGCCCGGGTGCCTCCCACCGCGACTACGCCGACACCGCCATCGAGGAGGTACGGCTGGCCCGCCGCGTCCTCGGCGACGCCGACCTGCCCGTCGAGACCGTCTTCTTCGGCGGCGGCACGCCCACCCTGCTCCCCGCGGCGGACCTGGCCAGGATCCTGCGCGCGATCGACGAGGAGTTCGGCCTGGCCGCAGGCGCCGAGGTGACGACCGAGGCCAACCCCGAGTCCGTCGACCCCGCCTACCTGGAACGGCTGCGCGAGGGCGGCTTCAACCGGGTCAGCTTCGGCATGCAGAGCGCCAGGGATCACGTGCTGAAGGTCCTCGACCGGCACCACACCCCCGGACGGGCGGCGCAGGCCGTTCAGGAGGCGAAGCGGGCCGGGTTCGACCACGTGAACTTGGACCTGATCTACAGCACCCCCGGAGAGAGCGACGACGACTGGCGGGCCTCGCTGCGGGCGGCGATCGAGGCCGAGCCCGACCACGTGTCGGCCTACTCGCTCATCGTCGAGGAGGGCACCAGGCTGGCGGCCAGGATCAGGCGCGGCGAGCTGCCGATGCCCGACGACGACGTGGCCGCCGACCGCTACGTCATCGCCGACGAGATGCTGTCGGAGGCGGGCTTCGCCTGGTACGAGGTGTCGAACTGGGCCACCTCCGACGCGGGCCGGTGCCGGCACAACCTGCTCTACTGGACCGGCGGCGACTGGTGGGCGGTCGGGCCCGGCGCGCACAGCCACGTGGGCGGCACCCGCTGGTGGAACGTCAAGCACCCGGCCGCCTACGCCCAGCGCCTGGCCGCGGGCACCTCACCGGCGCACGCGCGGGAGGTGCTCGGCGCCGACGACCGCGAGGTGGAGCGGCTGATGCTGGAGTTGCGGCTGGCCTCCGGCTATCCGCTGGCCGACGTGGCCGCGAACACCCGTACGGCCGTGGCCAGGGCGATGGGTGACGGGCTGCTGGAGACCGAGCCCTTCAAGGCGGGGCGCATGGTGCTCACCCTGCGGGGCCGGCTGCTGGCCGACGCCCTGATCCGCGACCTGACCATGTGATCCGCGCGGCGAGCCCGCGTCACACGCCATCCCCCGCGTCGCATGCCCTCCGTGCCGGCGGGGAGGGCCGGGTCTGCGCCGCGTGCCTTGCGTGCCGGCGGGGGAGGGCCGGGTCTGCGCGGTCCAGGTCGGTCGGTCAGGTGCGGGTCGTCGAGGCCGGTCTGGTGCGGGCGGTGCCGGGTGGTCGATGCCGGTCGGATGCCGCGCGCCGGTTCGGGCCGGTTGCGACCGGCCCGTGGAGCAGGCTCGGAAGCCCGTGTGAGGACGAGAAGGCCCCACTGGACACCGATGCCTGCCCACCCGGTCGCCGAGGGGCCCGGCGCGGCGTCAGCTGACGAAGTTGATGTTGATGGGATAGCGGTACTTGTCGCCCCGGTTCGCCGCCATGGCCGCCATGATCGCGAAGATCAGCGAGGCGATCCACAGCACGAACATCAGCAGGAAGCCGATCAGCAGGAACGCCAGCACGATGGAGACGATGTACCCGATGAACACGGTGATCTGGAAGTTGAGCGCCTGCGCCGACTGGTCGCGGACGTAGGGGGACTCGTCACGCTTGACCAAGTAGAGGATCAGCGGACCGACGAAGCCGGTGAGGATGCCGAGCAGGTGGGCGAGCATCGCCATGCTGGTGTCGTCGCTGCCGGGCCGCGGGCCGAACTGGCCGGGCACATGCGGCGGGCGCGGGTAGCCGGGAGGGCCGTATCCGGGCGAGCCGTAGCCGGGCGGCTGGCCGTAGCCCTGGGGCGCGCCGTAGGGCTGACCGTAACCCTGGGACGGGCCGTGGCCGGGCGAAGGGCCGTAACCCTGGGGCGGGCCGTAATTCTGGGCGGAGCCGTAACCCTGGGAGGGGTCGTAACCGCCTGAGGGGGTGCCGTGACCCTGGGGTGCGCTGTGACCGCCGGGCGGCGGGCCGTACCCACCGGAAGGCTGGCCGTAAGCGCCGGGCGGCTGGGCGTGCCCGCCGGAGGGCCGGCCATACCCGCCGGAGGGCTGGCCGTAGCCGCCCGCCTGGTCGTGACCCTGGGGAAGGCCGTGACCCTCCGAGGGCGGGCCGCCGGGCTGCGGGCCGGAGCCCGGCAGGTCGGAACGTTCGACGCGTCTGGTGGCGTCGCCGTCCGGCTGCGGGTGGTTCT
The DNA here is from genome assembly GCF_040610675.1 of Nonomuraea sp. NPDC003804. NCBI lineage: Bacteria > Bacillati > Actinomycetota > Actinomycetes > Streptosporangiales > Streptosporangiaceae > Nonomuraea > Nonomuraea sp. NPDC003804. The sequence continues at coordinate 93,759 of NZ_JBEXMT010000004.1, read as the reverse complement.
CGCTCATGATGTCTCCGTCACGAAGTCGATCAGCTCTTCGACCCGGCCGAGCAGGGACGGCTCGAGGTCGGCATAGGTGGACACGGCGCCGAGGATCCTGCGCCACGCGTCGGCCGGTTCGAGTCCCCAGCCCAGCGCGGCGATCACGCCCTCCTTCCACGGTAGTCCGCGCGGCACCTCCGGCCACGCGGGGATGCGCAGCACGGACGGCTTGACCGCCTGCCAGATGTCGACGAAGGGGTGCCCGACGACCAGCACGTGCGGGGAGGTGACCTGGGCGGCGATGCGGCTCTCCTTCGAGCCGGGAACCAGGTGGTCGACCAGCACGCCGAGCCTGCGCCCCGGTTCCGGCGCGAACTCGGCCACGATGGCGGGCAGGTCGTCCACGCCCTCGAGGTACTCCACGACCACGCCCTCGACCCGCAGGTCGTGGCCCCAGATCTTCTCCACGAGCGCGGCGTCGTGCACGCCCTCGACGTAGATGCGGCTCTCCCGCGCGACCCTGGCCCGCAGCCCCTCGACGGCGATCGAGCCGGAGGCGCTGCGCCGGGGACCGGCGGGGGCGGCGGCGGGCCGTACCAGGGTCACGGGCCTGCCTTCCAGCAGGAACGCGGCGGGCGCCAGCGGGAACAGCCGCCGCTTGCCGAAGCGGTCCTCGAGCGTGACCGCCTCCTTGTCGCAGGCCACCACCGCGCCGCAGAACCCGCTGTCGGCGTCCTCCACGACCAGGTCGCGTTCGGCCGGCACGACCGGGATCTTCCCCTTGCCGGGGCGCCGCCAGTTCCCCGCAAGGACGTCACGCTCGTACATGGGGGGACCGTAGCAAATCGTCGTGTGGCAGCGGCGCGCGACGAGAAGGACGCCAGGGCCCCTCTTCGGGGTACCGCCAGGGGGGCGGTGGAACGTCGGTCATGGACAGTATTGTCGGCGTACGGCTTGCGGCCGGCTTGACTCCGCGTGTCATCGCACCTTGTGGGCGAGAGCCGTACACTTGGCACTCGGGAACACAGAGTGCTAGACCTGTCGTTCCTCAACAGGCAGGGAGGTGAGCACGTGCTCGATGATCGGAAGCTTGCGGTGCTCCGCGCCATTGTCGAGGACTACGTGTCCACCAACGAACCGGTGGGCTCGAAGGCGCTGGCCGAGCGCCACAACCTGAACGTCTCCCCGGCCACGGTCAGGAACGACATGGCGGCGCTGGAGGAGCAGGGCTACATCGCCCAGCCCCACACCAGCGCCGGACGGGTGCCGACGGACAAGGGCTACCGGCTCTTCGTGGACAGGCTGTCGCAGATCAAGCCGCTCTCGGCCGCCGAGCGCAGGGCGATCGAGACGTTCCTCGCCGGTGCGGTCGACCTCGACGACGTGGTCACCCGCACGGTTCGGTTGCTGGCGCAGCTGACCAGGCAGGTGGCGGTGGTGCAGTACCCGACGCTGTCGCAGTCGACGGTCCGTCATCTGGAGCTGGTCCCGCTGAGCGACAGGCGGGTGATGTTCGTGCTGATCACGAACACCGGCCGGGTCGAGCAGCGCGTCATCGAGCTACCCGAGCCGATCGAGGAGTCGAGGGTCGCGCACCTGCGCGCGGTGCTCAACGCGTGCCTCGACGGCTGCGGGCTCAACAAGGTGCCCGAGCAGGTAGCCGACCTGCCCGAGCGGCTGCCGGTCGAGGACCGGCCGGCGGCGGCGACGATCCTGTCGGTGCTGCTGGAGACCCTGGTCGACCGCCACGACGAGAAGATCGTCTTCGCCGGGGCGGCCAACCTGGCGGGCGCCGACTTCACCACGGGCCTGCGCGACGTGCTCGAGGCGCTGGAGGAGCAGGTCGTGCTCATGCGCCTGCTCGGCGAGACTTCCGACATGCCGACCACGCTCACCGTCAGGATCGGCTCGGAGAACCCCTACACAGGACTGCGTGGCACCTCCCTCGTCGCCACCGGGTACGGTTCCGGGGCCCGCCTCGGCGTGCTCGGTCCCACCCGGATGGACTACCCCGTGACGATGGGCGCTGTACGCGCGGTGGCCCGCTACGTCAGCCAGATCCTGGCTGCATCATAAGAGGTCGATAAGTGGCAAACGACTACTACGGCACCCTCGGGGTGCGCCGTGACGCCAGTCAGGACGAGATCAAGAAGGCGTATCGTCGGCTGGCGCGCGAGCTGCACCCCGATGTGAACCCCGATCCGGCGACGCAGGAGCGCTTCAAGGAGATCACGCAGGCCTACGAGGTCCTGTCCGATCCCAACAAGCGCCAGATGTACGACCTGGGCGCCGACCCCTTCGCGAGCGCGGGCGCGGGTGCCGGAGCCGGCGGATTCGGCGCAGGCTTCCCCTTCAGCGACATCATGGACGCCTTCTTCGGCACGGCGGGCGGCGCCCGAGGCCCCCGCTCGCGCGCCAGGAGAGGGCGCAACGCGACCATCAGGGTCGAGCTCGACCTGCGCGAGTCGGCGTTCGGCACCACCAGGGAGCTCAACGTCGACACGGCCGTGCTGTGCGAGGTGTGCTCCGGTTCGGGCGCCGCTCCCGGCACGCACCCCGACACCTGTGACATGTGTCAGGGGCGCGGTGAGATCTCCCAGGTCACCAGGTCGTTCCTGGGCCAGGTCATGACCTCGCGGCCGTGCCCCCAGTGCGGCGGCTTCGGCTCGATCATCCGCCACCCCTGCCAGGAGTGCTCGGGCGACGGCCGGGTCCGCACCCGCCGTACGATCAAGGTGCGCATCCCCGCGGGCGTCGAGGACGGCACCCACATCCAGCTGGCCGGCGAGGGCGAGGTCGGCCCCGGCGGCGGCCCTCCCGGAGACCTGTTCCTGGAGATCGTCGAGAAGCCGCACGAGATCTTCGAGCGGCGCGGCGACGACCTCCACTGCACCGTGCAGATCCCGATGACAGCGGCGGCCCTCGGCACGTCGCTGACGGTGGAGACGCTCGACGGCGCCGAGGAGATCGACGTCCGGCCGGGCACCCAGTCGGGCCAGGTCATCACCATGTACGGCAGGGGCGTCCAGCGCCTGAACGAGACGGGCCGCGGCGACCTGCTGATCCACGTCAACGTGGAGACGCCCACCCGCCTCGACCAGGCGCAGGAGGACCTGCTGCGCGAGCTGTCCAAGCTGCGCGGTGAGGAGCGTCCGCCGGGCAAGTTCGCCCCCGGCCAGCAGGGGTTCTTCTCCCGGCTGAGAGACGCCTTCAACGGCCGTTAGTCCACCGTCCGGTACGGCAGGCCGGCTCGGCCCTACCGCGGTCACGCGGCCGGGGCCCGTCCATCACGCTGCTCCAGCGGGACTCCGGCCGGCCGCCGTTACGTCGCCCGCCCAGGGGAGGCTCCTGTGACCGTGCCCGTGTTCCTCGCCGACGCGGCTGATCTCGGCCGTGCGCAGTTCGTTCTCGGCGGCCCCGAAGGGCGGCACGCGGCGGCCGTGCGGCGTATCCGGGCGGGCGAGCGGATCGACCTGACCGACGGGGCGGGCGCGGTCGCCGAGTGTGTGGCCGTCGAAGTGCTCAAGGACGGCCTGCGGGTGGAGGTCCTGCGCCGTTTCGAGGTTCCCGCGCCGTCGCCGCGGCTGGTCGTGGTGCAGGGGCTGCCGAAGGGCGACAGGGGCGAGCTGGCCGTGGAGATGATGACCGAGGCGGGCGTCGACGTGATTGTCCCCTGGTCGGCGGCGCGCAGCGTCACGCAGTGGAAGGGCGAGCGGGCGGCCAGGTCGCTGGCGAAGTGGCAGGCGACGGCCAGGGAGGCGGGCAAGCAGGCCCGCAGGTTCCACGCCGCCCAGGTGACGCCGCAGCACTCGACGGCCCAGGTGGCCGAGCTGCTGGCCGGGGCCGCGCTGGCGCTGGTGCTGCACGAGGAGGCGGAGGAGGGGCTGGCGAGCGTCGAGCTGCCGGTGGCGGGCGACATCGTGCTCGTGGTGGGGCCCGAGGGCGGGATCTCAGAGGACGAGCTCGACAGGTTCACGGCGGCGAAGGCCGTGCCGGTGCTGCTCGGGCCGACGGTGCTGCGCACCTCCACGGCGGGGGTCGCGGCGGCCGCCGTCGTGCAGGCGCGTACGGGGCGCTGGTGACGCTAGGGGCTGGACAGCGGGGTGGCGATCTCGCTCGGTGAGGGCGCGGGGTCCTCGGGCGAGCACTGCTCGGCGCTGCAGTCGGGGTTGTCGGGGTTCTGGGTCGTCTCGGACGGCGTGGCCGACGGGGTCGGCGTCGGGGTGGCGTCGAGACACTCCTCCGCACGCGGCTGCGCGCTTTCCTTGGCGCACGGCGTCGGGGTGGGGGTCGGCGTCGGGGTCTTCTTGACCGGGGCGTGCGTCGCGGAGGTCTCGGTGGCCGGTGAGTGGGTCACGGGAGGCGGCGGGACGGCGGGCTGGGTGCGCCGCGTCGGCGGCAGCTTGGCCGGCGGGCGGGTGGTCGAGGAGTTGTCGGGGGGCAGCTCGGTGCCGTTGTCGACGGGGACCGCGGGGACGATCACCATGTTGCGGAGGTCGGGGACGACCATCACGATCGTCCCCGCCACGAGAACCGCGCCCGCCGCCGCGGCGCCCGCCCGCCACCAGAACAGTCCCCGCAGCCCGCGCCTTTCGATGCGGGCGCGGATGATCTCCAAGCCCTCGGGAGACGGCACGACCGCGTCCGCCTCCGCGCGCAGCACCCGGCGCAGGATCTCGCCGTGCTCGTCGGGTGGCAGGGTCATGACATCTTCTCCAGAACGGAACGCAGGGCCGCCATGCCGCGAGCCGTGTGGCTCTTGACGGCGCCCTTGCTGATGCCCATGGCATGGGCGATCTCGGCCTCGGACAGGTCACCGTAATAACGAAGAACGAGCGCCTCTCTCTGTCGCGCGGGCAGGGCCCGCAGTGCCTCGATGACGGCCGAGCGTTCAAGCTCGCCGATCGCGCCGTTCTCGGCGCTCGGGGCGTCGGGCAGGCCTTTGGGAGCGTACTTTTCGACGACCGCGCGGTGACGCAGCACGGAACGGGACCGGTTGACGACAGACTGACGTAGGTAGGCGAGTGCTTTGTCGGGGTCGCGAAGTCTGCGCCAGGCGCCATGGATGGCGACGAACGCGTCCTGCACGACTTCCTCCGCGGTTGCTATGTCGCGTACCAGCAACACAGCGAGACGCACCAATGACCGAAAGTGGGCGCTGTAGAGCGCAGTCACGGCCATGTCGGCATCCCACCCGACCGGCACCGCCCCTAACGACCTGTCGGCCAGAAGGGTTTCGGTGGTCACATCAGTGGGACGCTCAGCCTTCCCGGGCGGTTTACGCTCTTGCGGTTCCTTAGGGGGCATGACCCAGTCGTGTCCTCGCCAGGTGGCCTCGCCCGACCCTGAATCGTCTTAGTTTTCGGTGGATTGTCGCACACACACCCTAACCGCGGGGATCTTTGTGCGCACGGTATGACGGATTACCGATTGGCAACAGCGGGTCCCCTCCTTTCTCTCGAGTGACGATAGGGTTCCACCGTGACCGACTGTCTCTTCTGCAAGATCGTGGTGAAGGAGATTCCTGCCGAGATCGTTTACGAGACCGACAGGACGCTGGCCTTTCGCGACATCAATCCGCAGGCGCCCATGCATGTGCTGGTGATCCCCAAGGCTCACCACGCCGACGCCGCCGCGCTGGCCCAGGCCGACGACGGCCTGGCCGACGACGTGCTCAAGAGCGCGCACGCCGTGGCGACGCAGGAGGGTGTGGCCGAGGGTGGCTATCGCGTGGTCTTCAACACCGGACCGGGCGCGGGCCAGACCGTTTTCCACGTGCACGCGCATGTTCTGGGTGGGCGCGCGCTGTCCTGGCCGCCCGGCTGATATTGACGCGAGCCGGGTGGGGGTGCCCGGCTACCATGAAGTGAGAACACCCTACCGAGACCGGGAGGCATCAGGCCGACAGGCCTGCCCATGTCTGAGCTAAACGAATCCCGTAGAACAGCACCACCCTCGCGCACTCAGGCAAAGGTGCTGATTCCGGACGAATATCCGATGGTCACCCTCCTTGGCTCCCGCGACGAGTTGCTGCGCGTCATCGAGGGCGCGTTCCGCGCCGACATCCACGTGCGCGGCAACGAGATCACCGTCACCGGCAGCCCCGACGAGAGCGGCGCCGTCGTGCGCCTGTTCGAGGAGCTGGTCGAGGTGCTGCGCAGCGGCGGCGAGCTGACCGCCGACGCCGTCGAGCGCAGCATCGCCATGCTGAAGATGACCTCCGAGCGCCCCGCCGAGGTGCTGTCCCTCGACATCCTCTCCTCGCGCGGGCGCACCATCCGGCCCAAGACCGTCAACCAGAAGCGCTACGTCGACGCGATCGACAAGCACACGGTCGTGTTCGGCATCGGCCCCGCCGGCACCGGCAAGACCTATCTCGCCATGGCGAAGGCCGTACGCGCGCTCCAGGAGAAGAAGGTCAACCGGATCATCCTGACCAGGCCCGCGGTCGAGGCGGGGGAGCGGCTCGGCTTCCTGCCCGGCACGCTCTACGAGAAGATCGACCCCTACCTGCGCCCGCTCTACGACGCGCTGCACGACATGGTCGACCCCGAGTCCATCCCCAAGCTGATGGCCGCGGGCACGATCGAGGTCGCGCCGCTGGCGTACATGCGCGGTCGCACGCTCAACGACGCCTTCATCATCCTCGACGAGGCGCAGAACTCCTCGGCCGAGCAGATGAAGATGTTCCTCACGCGACTGGGCTTCAACTCCAAGATCGTCGTGACCGGTGACGTCACCCAGGTCGACCTGCCCACCGGCACGGTCAGCGGTCTACGCGTGGTGCAGGAGATCCTCGACGGCATCCCCGACATCCACTTCGCGCGGCTGAGCAGCTCCGACGTGGTGCGCCACAAGCTGGTCAGCGACATCGTCGACGCCTACGGGCGCTACGACGCGCTCCAGGAGCCGAAGCAGATCCACCAGCAGCGACGAGGGAAGCGACCGTGAGCATCGAGGTCAACAACGAGTCCGGCGTCGAGGTCGACGAGCAGGGTTTCGCCGCCCTCGCCGGGCACGTGCTGCAGGAGATGGGCGTCAACCCCCTCGCCGAGCTGTCGATCCTCGTGGTCGACGAGGGGGTCATGGCCGAGCTGCACGAGAAGTGGATGGGCGAGCCCGGCCCCACCGACGTGCTGTCCTTCCCGATGGACGAGCTGCGCCCCGGCGGCGGGGCGCGGGGCGACGCCGACAACGGCCCCGATCCCGCGCTCCTCGGCGACGTGGTGCTGTGCCCGCACGTGGCGGCCAAGCAGGCCACCACCGCCGGCCACAGCACGGCCGACGAGCTCGACCTGCTGCTCACGCACGGCATCCTTCACCTGCTCGGCTACGACCACGCCGAACCGGAGGAGCACAAGGAGATGTTCGGCCTGCAGGCCCAGCTCCTGGAGTCGTGGCGGGAGGTGCGCACCCAGCGGTGAACGCGTGGCTGCTGTCGGCCGTCGGTCTCGTGGTGATCGGAGGCCTGATCGCCAGTGCCGAGACGGCCTTGTCCCGCATTTCCCGGGTGCGCGCCGAGGAGTTCGTGCGTGAGGGGCGGAGAGGAGCCGAGCGGCTGCAGGCCATCGTCGCCGACCCGCCCCGCTACCTCAACCTCCTGCTGCTGCTCCGGCTGAGCTGCGAGCTGGTCGCCACGGTGATCGCCACGTTGCTGTTCATCGACCTGCTCGGCGACCAGGGGTGGGCCTATGCCGCCGCGGCCGCCGTCATGATCGTGGTCAGCTACGTCATCGTCGGCGTCTCCCCGCGCACCCTCGGCCGCCAGCACGCCGAACCGATCGCGCTGGCCGCCGCCCCCCTCGTCTACGGCCTGACCAGGATCTTCGGGCCGCTGCCCAAGCTGCTGATCCTGCTGGGCAACGCGCTGACCCCCGGCAAGGGCTTCCGCGACGGGCCGTTCACCTCGGAGGCCGAGCTGCGCGACCTGGTCGACCTGGCCGAGGAGCGCAGGGTGATCGAGCCGGACGAGCGCGAGATGATCCACTCGGTGTTCGAGCTCGGCGACACCCTGGTGCGCGAGGTCATGGTGCCCCGTACCGACATGGTCTTCATCGAGCGCGGCAAGACGCTCAACCAGGCGCTCTCGCTCGCGCTGCGCAGCGGCTTCTCCCGGGTGCCGGTGGTCGGCGAGAACGAGGACGACGTCATCGGCATCGCCTACCTCAAGGACATCGCGCGGCGGGTGCAGGAGTCGTCCGGCGACGCGGGCGCGAAGGTCGAGTCGATCATGCGTCCGGCCACGTACGTGCCCGAGAGCAAGCCGATCGACCAGCTCCTGCGCGAGATGCAGGCGCGCCAGATCCACCTGGCCATCGTCATCGACGAGTACGGCGGCACCGCCGGGCTCGTCACCATCGAGGACATCCTCGAGGAGATCGTCGGCGAGATCACCGACGAGTACGACCAGGAGGCGCCCCGCGTCGAGGCGCAGCCCGACGGGGGCATGCGGGTGACCGCGCGGATGCCGGTCGACGAGCTGGCCGAGCTGTTCCACGCCGAGATCGACGTCGACGACGTCGAGACGGTGGGCGGGCTGCTGGCGCACGCGCTGGGACGGGTGCCGATCGCGGGGTCGCAGGCGGTGGTGGCCGGGCTGCGGCTGACCGCCGAGAGCCTGGCGGGGCGGCGCAACCGGATCAGCACGGTGGTCGTCCGGCGGGTGGCGCCGCCCGAGGACGAGGCCGTCGTCGCGGCCGCCGAACACGACTGACCCACCGCGCGGACCCGGCGCATGAAACACTGCGCGGACCCGGCGCATCACCGACACTGCGCGGACCCGGCGCATCACCGACACTGCGCGGACCCGGCGCATCACCGACACTGCGCGGACCCGGCGCATCACCGACACTGCGCGGACCC